>NZ_JBMDKG010000038.1:0-88929 GCF_057809595.1 Variovorax sp. FG153 | reverse complement strand
CGCCGGGAAGCTCTGGACAAGCGGCGCATCGGCCTCGGCTTCACCGGCCTGGGCGATGCCCTGGTCATGCTGAATTTGCGCTACGACATGCCCGAGGGCCGCGATGCGGCGCAGCGCATCGCCCGGGCCTTGCGGGACGCGGCCTACGCCGCATCGTGCGAACTCGCCCGCGAGCGGGGTACCTTTCCTCTCTTCGAGGCCGATCCCTACCTCCGCCCGGGCACCTTCGCCTCCCGTCTTCCTGATCCGCTGAAGGCGCTGATTCGCGCGCACGGCGTGCGCAACTCGCACCTGCTGTCGATCGCGCCCACCGGCACCATCAGCCTGGCCTTCTCGGACAACGCGAGCAACGGCATCGAGCCCGCCTACGCATGGACTTTCGCGCGGCGCAGGCGGTTGCCGGACGGGCGGATCGGGGAATACAGGGTCGAGGACCACGCGATGCGGCTGTATCGCGAACGCAAGGGGCCGCAGGCGGTGCCCGGTCCCGCTTTCGTCTCCGCCCTGCAGATGAGCGCGCTGGCGCAGGTGGAGATGGTGGCCGCCGTGGCGCCTTGCATCGACGCGGGCATCTCGAAAACGGTCAACGTGCCAGCGGATTGTCCATACGAAGAATTCGAGGAGCTGTACATGCACGCATGGCGCCTCGGACTGAAGGGGCTGGCGACCTACCGGCCCAACGACCAGCTGAGGGCGGTGCTGGAAGCCCGCCCGGGGCCGTCATGCACCGGGTGCGCGACCCCGCTTCCATCGGCGTGAGGCTCAGCCCTTGAGCCAGACGGAGGCAACGCCCGCGCAGGCCAGGCTGGCCAGCAGCTCGGCCGCCACGCGCAGGGCGTAAGCCCAGCCACCCGCTGCCAGGGCCACTGCGCAGCGTGTGAGCGTGTTGGTTCCCACCGCCAGGAGCACGCCGCGCACGAAATGGTCCGTGGACAGGGTGCCGGCCGCATGCAGCGAAGCGAGCGAGGCCACGGGGGCATGCGCATCGGCCAGCGCCGCGAGCGCGATGCCGATCTGCAGCCCCGCGTCGCCGAAGTGCCGCTGCGCCGTGCCCACCAGCAATGCAACCAGCGCCAGCGCGGTCGCAACGACCAGCGCCTCGCGGGGCCGCAGCGCACTGCGCGTGTCGGCTCGCGCCTCGATCGCGATGCGAGGCTGGGGCGACAACAGAGGCAGCAGACCCGCGGCAGCCGCGCCCGCCGCACCGGCGAACGCCACCGGAAGCAGCGCAAGACCGGCCTGCGGCGAAAGTGCCGCAGCCATCGTCAGAGCCAGCACCCATGTTGCGACCGCGGACAGGGCCGCGGCGCCAGCCAGCAGGCCGGTGTGCGAAGGCTGTTCGCGCGCGCGGCTGCCCAACGACGCCACGGTCGCCGTGCTCGACACGAAGCCGGACGCGAAGCCTGTTCCCAGCAGGCCGCCGCGCACACCGAGCCAGCGTACGGCCGCCTGTCCCGCGGCCTGTACCGACATGATCAGCAGCACCATCGCGGCCAGCGGCCGTGGCGCGATGCCGCCGAGCATCGCGACAGGCTGGGACGGAATGAGCGGCAGCGCGATCAGAGCGAGCGCCGCCAGCAGCACGCCGTCGCGCAGCTCCTGTTCGCTGAGCAGTTCCGTGGCGAAGCGGTGCAGCCCGCGGCGCGCCGCCAGCAGCAGCGCCAGGCCCGTTCCGCACGCCGCACCCAGCGACGGCTCGATGACGCTCAGCACGCCGATCAGGTAGGTGGCGAACAGCGCGATCTCGGTGGTCATGCCCGGGTCCGGCGAGCGGCTCTTCCAGTGGGACACGGCCGCCAGCGCGGCGACGAGCGCCCCCCCGATGGGAACGAGCGCCAGGCCCGGCAGGATCTGCGCCACCGCGCCGGCCAGCGCCACGATGGCGAAGGTGCGCAATCCCGCGGCCGCGCGCCGGTCGCCGTCGCCCTTGCGGCGCTCGCGCTCGATGCCGACGATGAGGCCGATGCGCAGCGCCACGGCGAGCCCGACGATCGCGGCCGATGGGCTGATGGTGCTCATGCCTTCAGTGTCGCCCCGGGCGGCGCGGCGTCAAGACTCGATGGCCATCGGACATTGCCCGAGATCGCTTGGGCTTGATCTCGCGCAAACCGGGAGCATCGCGCGATGCCGAGGATGGCTTCATCTCCGTTGCGCTGAACACCATGCCTAGACAAATCCTCCTGCTTCAGGGCCATCCCGATGCGTTGGCCCCGCATTTCGGCCATTCGCTCGCCCAGGCCTATGCGCAGGGCGCGCGGGCAGCGGGCCATGAAGTCCGGGTCATCCACGTTGCCGAGCTGGACTTCCCGCTGCTGGGCAGCAAGACGTCATGGGACACCGAAGCCGTGCCGGTGGCGCTGCAGCCGGCGCAGGAGGCGATCCTGCGGGCCGGGCACATCGTGCTGTTCTTTCCCCTGTGGCTCGGCGGCATGCCCGCCGTCACCAGGGCCTTCCTCGAGCAGGTGCTTCGCCCGGGGTTTGCGCTCGGGCGGCCATCGGAAGGCGGCATCGGCGCGAAGCTGCTCAGGGGACGTTCGGCACGCATCGTCGTGACCATGGGAATGCCGGCGCTGGTCTATCGCTGGTACTTCCGCGCCCACAGCCTGAAGGCGCTGGAGCGGAACATTCTCGGCTTCGTGGGCATTGCGCCGGTTCACGAAACCCTGGTCGGACAGGTCGAGAGCATGAGCGATGTCCAGCGCGAGCAGTGGCTGCGCCGGTTCATTGTCCTGGGACGCGAGGGCCGGTAGAGGGCTTCTTGCGCGACGATTCGGAGATTCCTTGCGCTATCTCAAAGAAAGAGCGCGCCCGGACGCATAACGTGGCGGCATGAAAGCACTCGTATACCAGGGCCCCGGTCTCAAGTCGCTCGAAGACCGTCCAAAGCCTGAAATCCAGACGCCGGGCGACGCCATCGTGCGGATTCTCAAGACGACCATTTGCGGCACCGACCTGCACATCCTCAAGGGGGACGTGGCGAGCTGCGCGCCTGGCCGCATCCTCGGACACGAGGGCGTGGGCGTCGTCGAGACTGTCGGCGCAGGCGTGACGGCCTTCCTCCCCGGCGATCATGTGCTGATCTCGTGCATCTCATCGTGCGGCAAGTGCGAGAACTGCCGCCGCGGCATGTATTCGCACTGCGCCACCGGTGGCTGGATCCTGGGCAACACCATCGACGGTACGCAGGCCGAGTACGTGCGCATCCCGCATGCGGACACCAGCCTCTACCCCGTGCCGCCCGGTGCGGACGAGGAGGCGCTGGTGATGCTCAGCGACATCCTGCCGACCGGCTTCGAATGCGGCGTGCTCAACGGCAAGGTTTCGCCGGGCAGCACGGTGGCCATCGTGGGCGCGGGGCCGATCGGCCTGGCCACGCTGCTCACGGCCCAGTTCTACTCGCCGTCGCAGGTCATCCTGATCGATCTGGACGACGGCCGGCTCGAGGTGGCGCGCCGGTTCGGCGCGACGCACACCATCAACAGCGCTGATGGCAAGGCCGCGGAGGCGGTGCTCGCGCTGACCGGCGGCCGGGGCGTCGACGTGTCGATCGAGGCCGTGGGCATACCGGCGACCTTCGTGCTGTGCCAGGACATCGCGGCGCCCGGCGGCATCATCGCGAACATCGGTGTCCATGGACACCCGACAGACGTTCACCTGGAGCGGCTGTGGTCGCAGAACATCGCGATCACCACGCGGCTGGTCGACACCGTTTCGACACCGATGCTGCTCAAGACGGTGCAGTCCCACAAGGTGGACCCGGCGCGGCTGATCACGCACCGGTTCAAGCTGGACCAGGTGATGGACGCCTACGACACCTTCGGGCGCGCCGCCGAGACGCATGCGCTGAAGGTGATCATCGAAGCCTAGGGCGCGGCTTCCGCAGGACCTTTGCGCTTCCTTTCATTCGTGTTCATTCTTTCAACGGGTTTCTCATGCCGCTCTATCACGCCGTCGCCTGGGTCGATCACCACGCCGCGCAAGTCTTCCAGTTCGATGCCTCGCAGGTTCTTGCGCAGCAGGTCAGGGAGCACGTCCACTGCACCCGCCAGCATGGCAGCAGTGTGCGCAGCGAGCACGAGTTCTTCGGTGAGGTGTGCGACGCAATCAAGGACATCACCGAAGTGCTCGTCGCCGGCTCGCGCACGGCGCAGGCGGATTTCCGCCATTACGTGGAGAAGCACCGTCCCGAGATGGCGAGCCGCATCGTCGGCTGGGAGACCGTGGGGCACATGAGCACCAACGAGCTGGTGGCGATGGCTCGTCGCTATTTCTCGGTGCACGCCTTCATGGCTGCGCCCATGAAGGCCGGATGAGCCGGGAGATGCAAGTGCCGGGAGCCTGCCACATCGCCGCCCTGGGCATGGTGCTTGCGCTGTCGCTTGCCGGCACGGCGGGCGCGCAGGTGGCCGGCGTCCGCCGCCTGGGCGCCACGACGACCGAGACCGAGCAGGTGATCGCAGGCTGGAGCGCGAAGCAGAGCATTCTTGGGCGCACCGTGTACAACGCCGCGGGCGACAGGCTGGGCAAGGCGCTCGACCTGATCGTGGACACCGACAAGCGCGTGAGCTTCCTGATCATCGACACGAGCGGCCCTGTCGACCTCGTCGGGGCATCCCGGCATCTGATCGCCGTTCCCGTGGCGCAACTGCAGGTGCACGGCGGCCGCCTCCTGCTGCCCGATGCGGACAGGCAGGCGCTGGCGTCGCAGCCGGCCTTCGTCCATGCACCCGTCACCCGCACCCAGAGCTCGATCGTCGAGCGGGCACAGCAGGACGTGGACAGGGCGCGCAAGACCATCGCCCAGCTCGAGCGAATGTCCGCGCACAGCAGCGGCGACGCCAGGGCGAACCTGGAGCGACAGATCCTTTCGCTGCGGCAGGACCAGCGGGCGGTGGAGGACAAGATGGCCGAAATGGAAGCCGCCGACGCCACGCAATGGCAGGCCGTGGAGGCCGAAGTCGGCCGGGCCTCCGCGCGCCTGCGCAATGCGATCCGCAACGCACCGACCTGAGGAACGCCCGCCCGTTGCCCAACAAGACCTTTAGCTCGTGGAGACACTTCCCATGCCCGACGACACTCTTTCGACGACGCCGCTGGCCTTCGGCAACGGCTATCTTCAATCCGTGATGAACTGGCAGATGGTCGTCGGCAAAAGCCTGGTGCTGGCGCAATGCCAGCAGCTCGAAATGATGACCGCATGGCAGCGCTCGATCAGCGCCGTGCAGCACGAACTCATGGACCATTGGGTCTGCCGCTTCGGTGGCGGCGTGCCGCTGGACGGCTAGGTGCGCGAAACCGGATGCGCACCATGATGTTGTCCCCTCCCCTGTGCAACATGCTCGACGGCATCGGCCAGCGTGCCGCGACCCGCTTCGCCGTCGTCATGCCCGACGGCAGCCGCCACGAGGTCGGTGAGGGCGAGCCGGTCTTCACCATCGTCCTGCACACCGATGCCGCACTGTTCGCCACGGCGACCCGCGGCCATATCGGGCTGATGGAGTCCTACTTCGACCAGGAGGTGGATGTCGGAGGCAACTTCGGAGCTGCCCTGGCCGTCGGCTTCGACCAGCAGGCCGGTGCGCTCAACGGCATCGAGAACATCCTGCACGAATTGCGCCATTCCAACCGCGACCCAGCCCGTGCCAAGGCCAACGCACGCGCGCATTACGGGCTGGGCACCGGCTTCTACCGGCCGTGGCTGGACGATCCGCTGATGATGTACACGTGCGGCTACTGGCCCGAGGGAACCCGCAGCCTGGAAGAGGCGCAGCGCCACAAGATCGACCACGTGTGCCGCAAGATCCTGCTGAAACCCGAAGACCGGTTCATCGACATCGGCTGTGGCTTCGGCGGTTTCATGTTCCGTGCGCACCAGAAGATCGGTGCGACGGGCGTAGGCCTCAACACCACCACCGAGCAGGTCGAGTGGTTGCGCGAGGAGATCGAGCGGCGCGGGCTGGAAGCCTCGCTGCAGGTGCGCGAAGCCGACTTCCGCGACGTCGACCAGTGCTACGACAAGGTCGTCTCCATCGGCACGCTGGAGCATGCCGGCCGCGACCAGTTGCCCGAGGTGATCCGCGCGCACGCGCAGTTCCTCAAGCCCGGCGGGCTCGGCGTCCTGCACTTCATCGGCCATGTGGGTCGCTTCGAGACGGAGCTGTTCATCCGCAAGCACGTGTTTCCCGGCGGCTGGATTCCCAGCCTGGCCGATGTGATCGTGGAGATGGAGCGCAGCGGCCTGGAGGTGGTGGACATCGAGAACCTGCGTCGCCATTACGCGCCCACGCTCGACGCCTGGGCCGAGCGCTTCGAGAAGCACTGGCCCGCGATCCAGGCACGCGACCCGCAGCGTTTCGACGAGCGCTTCCGCCGCATCTGGCGCACCTACCTGATCGGCTGCGCCGAGATGTTCCGCTCGCCGGCGGGCTACACGCACCTGTTCCAGATCGTTTTCAGCAAGGGCAATGTGACGCCGGACAGCTACCCGATGGGCCGGGGGCACCTGTGTGCACCCGAGCCTTGAGGCGCAGGCCCATGCGGCGCGCAGGCGCCGCCTCCTGGCAGCGCTGCAGGGGGACGGCGCGGCGCCGGCGGCGCCGATCGCGCTGGCCAAGCGGACGTCCAACCTGTTCCGCGACCGCGATGGCAAGGGCGGCCCGAGGCGCCACCTCGACCTCGGGGATTTTGACCACGTCATCGGCATCGACGCCTCGTACAACACCGTCGAGGTCGAGGGCATGGCGACCTACGAGACCCTGGTGGCCGCCACGCTGCAGCACGGCATGATGCCGGCGGTGGTGCCGCAGCTCAAGACCATCACGGCGGGGGGCGCGGTGGCGGGCGTGGGCATCGAGGCGACATCGATGCGCCAGGGCCTGGTCCACCATTCGATGCGCGAGCTCGATGTCCTGCTGCCGGACGGGCACATCGTGCATTGCACGCCCGACAACGAACACCGCGACCTGTTTTTCGGCTTTCCCAACTCCTACGGCTCGCTCGGCTACGCGCTGCGGCTGGTGCTGCGCACGCTACCGGTGCTGCCCTGCGTGCGGGTGGAACACATCGGATTCGACAAGCCCGCGGACTTCTTCGCGGCGCTGGCCGAGGCCTGCGAGGGCGATGCCGATTTCGTCGATGGCGTGGTGTTCGGGCTCGGCTCGCTGGTGCTGAACATCGGGCGCTTCGCGCATGCCGCCCTTTGGCTGAGCAACTACGAGTTCGAGCGCATCTACTACCGCTCGCTGCTGGAGATGCCGGTCGACTACCTGCGTACGCACGACTACCTGTGGCGCTGGGACACGGACTGGTTCTGGTGCTCGCGCAACTTCGGCGCGCAGAACCGGCTGGTGCGCCGGCTGTTGGGCCGCGGGCACCTGAACTCCCGCACCTACACGCGGCTCATGCGTCTGAACGCCCGCTGGGGCGTGACCAGGCGCCTGGCCGAATGCCGCGGGCTGCACACCGAGTCGGTGATCCAGGACGTGGACATCCCGCTGCGCGCGGCACCGGACTTTCTCGAATTCCTGCTGCGCGAGATCGGCATCCTGCCGGTCTGGATCTGTCCGCTTCGGGTGCCCGACCCGCACGCGCACTTTGCGCTGTACCCGCTCGAGGCCGGCACGCTGTACGTGAACTTCGGCTTCTGGGATGTGGTCGAGCGCCGTGAGGCGCATGAGGCCGGGCATTTCAACCGGCTGGTCGAGCAGGAGGTGCTGCGCCTGGGCGGCATCAAGTCGCTCTATTCGGACAGCTTCTTCACGCGCGAGGAGTTCGACCGCGCCTACGGGGCGGACGTCTACGCCGGGCTCAAGCAGCGCTACGACCCCGAAGGCCGCGCGCCGCACCTGTACGACAAGTGCGTGCTCGGGCGCTGACCCGATGTGGCCCGACGCCGACCTGGTGCTGGTTTGATCGCCGTCAACACTCGCACGCGCCCGGTGGCCGACCATGCACCCGACATCGTTTTTCCTGCGCCGGGACGCGGCGCATCACCTCGCGAGGCCTTCCATGAATTTCAAAACCATCCTCGTTCACCTGGACCATTCGGACCGCAGCCCCGTGCGCGCCGCGATGGCGGCCCGGTGGTCGCGCGCCCACGAAAGCCACCTGGTCGGTCTGGTTCCCACGGGCCTGTACGACGGCGTGATTCCGGCAGACGCCATCGCCACCGGCATGACCGATTACATCGCGGAGTCGGCCGACTACCTGCGCCGGCGCGCCGAGTGCATCTCGCGGGAGTTCAGGGAAGACATCGCCGCTTTGGGGCCCATGTCCTACGAGATGCGACTCGTCGACGGCGCCACGGTGGACGCCGTGGTGCGCTACGGCCATGCGAGCGACCTCGTGGTACTCGGGCAGGACGACGACGCCAACAAGCGGGACACCATCGTCCGCGCACTCGCCGAGCGCGTGCTGATGGAAGTGGGCCGGCCGGTGCTGGTTGTGCCCTCGGCCGGCACTTTCGACAAGATGCCCAAAAACATCGTCGTGGCCTGGGACGGCTCGCGCGAAGCCGCCATGGCCATGCAGGCGGCACTGCCGGCGCTGCATCGCTCCGGACATGTCACGCTCGTATCGATGCGCCACCCGCGCGATGAGGACAACGCGCAGCAGCTCCTGGTGCCGGACATGTGCCAGTACCTCCTACGGCATGGCGTGCAAGCGCGCGCCGAGACGCAGGTGACCGAGATCGGCTTTGCCGATGCGTTGCTGTCGCGGATCTCGGACCTTGGCGCCGACCTGCTCGTGATGGGGGGCTACGGCCATTCGCGTCTGCGCGAGCGCGTGCTGGGCGGTGTGACGCGGCAGGTCCTCGCGCAGATGACCGTGCCGGTCCTGATGGCGCACTGAGGTGGCGGCCCGCGCCGACGCCTGGGTGGAAAACCTGAGCCGTCTCGCGCGCGACGAAGGCCAGGCGCGCGTGCGTGTCGGCGACATCGTAGCCGCGGCAGGCGAGGGCGGCCTCGCCGCTGCAATCCTGTTCTTCGCGCTGCCCAATGCGCTGCCCTCCCCGCCGGGCATGTCGAGCGTGCTTGGCGCGCCGCTGCTGCTGTTTACCGCGCAACAACTCCTGGGTCGCCCCGCTTGGGTGCCGCAATGGCTGGCAGGCTTGTCGATCTCGCGCATGCATCTGGAAGCCGCTATGGCCCGGCTGGAGGGGCTGGCTGCATGGCGCCACGGCGTCAGCCGCCCGAGACTGCATGCGTTCGCCGGGCCGCTGGCCATGCGCCTGGCCGGCGGCCTGGGCTGCGTGCTGGCGTTGCTGCTGGTGCTCCCGCTGCCGCTGGTCAACATCCCGATCGGCATGACGCTGAGCCTGCTGTCGTTCGGCGGGTTGCGGGGCGATGGGCTGGCGGTGGTGCTGGGTTTTGCCGCGGGCATCGCCTCGCTGGCATTGGCGGGCAGCGTGCTGTGGGGCCTTTGGACGCTGCTTTGACGGAAGTCAAGGCTGGCTCGGCCAGCGGTGGCACGCTCGGCCCACGCCAATGAGGAGCCCACCGTGCCCGACAACCCGCCCGCAGGCCTGACCGACGAAGAAGCAGCACAGCGCCTTCGCAGCGACGGTCCGAACGTGCTGCCTTCCGTGTCCCGCAAGGGAGTGGTGCGCATCGCCTGGAACGCGCTGACGCAGCCGATGTTCCTGCTGCTGCTGGCGACCGCCGCGCTGTATGCGCTGCTTGGCGACCTGGGCGATGCCGGCATGCTCGCGGCCTCGGTGCTGATGGTGGGCGGGCTGTCGATCTACCAGGAGCAACGCACCGAACGCGTGCTCGAAGCGCTGAAGGATCTCTCCAGTCCCCGCTGCACCGTCGTGCGCGGGGGCCGCGTGCTGCGCATCGCGAGCCGTGAACTGGTGCGCGGCGACCGCCTGCTGGTGAACGAGGGCGACCGGCTGTCCGCCGATGCGCGGCTTCTCGAAGCGGTCGGGCTGCAGGTCGACGAGTCGCTTCGCACCGGCGAGTCGGTGCCGCAGGGCAAGCAGGCAGGTGGTGCCGGCGATGACGACGAGGCCGACAGCCGTCGGCTCTACGCGGGCAGCCTGGTGGTGCGCGGCGACGGCGTGGCCGAGGTGACCGCCACCGGCGCGCACACCGCGCTGGGCGCCATTCATCGCTCCATCGCGCAGCTCGCGCCCCGCGCGAGCCGGCTTCAGGACGAGCTGCGCCGGCTGGTCGGTCGTGTCGCATGGCTTGCCGCCTTCACCTGCGTCGTCGCGGCGACCGTGTTCGCGCTGCGCGAAGGCGCGTGGACGCAGGGCCTGCTGGTCGGGCTGACCCTGGCGATGTCGTTGATTCCCGAGGAGTTCGCCGTCGTCTGGAGCGTGATGCTCGCGCTGGGCAGCTGGCGGCTCGCGAAGTCGAATGTGCTGACCCGCCAGCCGCAGGCCATCGAGGCGCTGGGCACGACCACGGTCCTGTGCGTGGACAAGACCGGAACGCTCACGCACAACCGCATGGCGCTTGCGATGCTGCATGACGGCGAGACGGAATGCACGCCGGGCGCGCAGGCGTTGACGTCGCGCTTTCAAGGCCTGTTGCGGGGCGCGCTGCGCGCGAGCAGCACGGGCGGTGTCGAGCCGATGGACCATGCGGTGCGGGTCACCGCGCAAGTCGCCGGCCTGGACGGCGGAGATGCGGGATGGACACCCGGCCCGCGCCGGGGCATCCGCGACGGCTCGCCCTATGTCGTGCACTGGTGGCATGTGGCCGGCGAGTCCGGCCGGACGGTGGCGGTCAAGGGCGCCGCGGAGGCCGTGCTGGCCCTGTGCGATGCCGACCCTGCGCGCATGCAACTGTTGCGAGAGACCGCCGACCGCTGGAGCGTGGCCGGCCTCCGTGTGCTCGCGGCGGCCGAGGGGCACGCCGGGCAGACGGGCGACGACGCCGCGTTGCCCGACGGGCTGCGCCTGTCACCCCTGGGCCTGCTCGGCTTCATGGACCCCTTGCGCGAGGAGGTGCCCCGTGTCATCGAGGAGTGCCGGCGCGCGGGCGTGCGCGTGGTGCTGATCACCGGCGACGCGGCGCTGACGGCCCGGTCGATCGCGCGGCAGGCGGGACTCGTCGACGGCGGCGATGCCCAGGTCCTGAGCGGCAAGGCGCTGGCCGCGATGGACGACGAGGCGCTGCGCCGCTGCGTGCGCGAGGTGCAGGTGTTCGCGCGGGTCGACCCCGCTCAGAAACTGCGCATCGTGCGGGCGCTCCAGCAGCAGGGCGACATCGTGGCGATGACCGGCGACGGCGTGAACGACGCCCCCGCGCTCAAGGCTGCCGACATCGGCGTCGCGATGGGCCGGCGCGGCACCGACGTCGCGCGCGAAGCCGCCTCGCTGGTCCTGCTGGACGACAACTTCGCCTCGCTCGTGGAGGCGGTGCGCGCGGGACGGCGCATCTTCACTAACCTGCGCAAGGCGCTGGGGTATCTCTTCGCGGTGCATGTGCCGATCGTCGGCGTGGCGCTGATCCCGGTGGTGATGGGCGGGCCGGTGCTGTTGCTGCCGCTGCATGTGGTGCTGCTCGAGCTGCTGATCGATCCGGCCTGCTCGCTGGTGTTCGAGGCCGAGCGGGCGCCGGACGACAGCATGACGGTGCCGCCGCGGCCGCGCGACGAGGCGCTGTTCTCGCCGGCCTCGGCAGCGCGCGCGTTCGCGATGGGCGCGCTGGTCTTCGCCGGCGTGGTGGCGGTGCAGTGGGCTTGCCGCGCGCTGGATGCCACGCAGGAGGAATTGCGCATGGCGAGCCTCGGCTCGATCGTGCTGGGCAACCTGCTGCTGCTTCTGTGGTTCCGCGGCGCGGGCTTACGGCTTGCGCACACCAACACGGTGTTCCATGCGCTGCTGATCGGGGTGTGCGTGGTCTGGGGCCTGCTCACGGCGGTGCCGGGCGTGGGACGCATTTTCGGCCTGCCGATCGCACCGTCGCCGTGGGCGCTGTGGGTGGTGCTGCCCGCGGGCTGGGCGCTGTGGCGCCTTTTCGCGGCTTCACGAAATCAGTGAACCGGGAGCGCGACACATAGACATGGACACCACCCTGGTCGATGCATTGCGCGAAGCGCTCCGGCTGGAGACCGGGCAGCCGGTCGCGCTGGTCGAGACGCACATCTCCTGGGTCCTGCTCACGCAGACGCTCGCCTTCAAGCTCAAGAAGCCGGTGCGTCTGCCGTTCCTGGATTTCGGCAGCGTAGAGGCTCGCAAGCATTTCTGCGAGGAGGAGCTGCGCCTCAACCGGCGCTTTGCTCCCTCGCTCTACATCGACGTGGCACCGGTCTGCGGCACGCGCGAGGCACCGCGCATCGGCGGAGATGGCACTCCGATCGACCATGTGGTGCGGATGCGGCGGTTTCCGGCCTCGTCGCTGCTGCTCGACCTGCTCGAGACAGGCCGGCTCGAACCCGTGCAGCTCGACGGCTTCGCGCAACGGCTCGCGGTCTTGCACGGGAGCGCGGAGCGCGCGACGCCGCTGTCCGATTTCGGCAGCCCGGAGCGGGTCGTTCGCGCCGCGACGGACGTGCTCGCCGCATTGCGGGTGCAGGGCAGTGACATCCGTCTCGACGCGGTAGACGCATGGGTGCGGGAGCAGGGGCAGGTGCTGCACGCGGCCTGGATCGTCCGCCAGCAGGACGGCGCCGTGCGCGAATGCCATGGCGACCTGCACATGGCCAACGTGGTCCTGGTGGACGGCGCGCTCACGCCTTTCGACTGCATCGAGTTCGACCCGGCGCTGCGCTGGATCGACATGATGAACGACGTCGCCTTTCTCACTATGGACCTGAAGGCCCATGGCCGCTCCGACCTAGCGTTCCGCTTCCTGGACGCATGGCTGCAGCACAGCGGTGACTGCGCGGGCCTGCGAGTGTGGCGCTTCTACGAGGTGTATCGGGCGCTTGTGCGCGTCATGGCATCCGGCCTGGGACCGCGAGGCCCGCTGGCGGCGGTGCGGCCCGACTACCTGGCGTGCGCGGCGCAGCTCGCGCAGCAACCTCGGGGCGACGCGCGCCTGATGATCACGCACGGTTTCTCCGGCGCCGGAAAATCTAGCGTCGCCTCGCAACTGCTGTGCGCGGCGGGTGCTGTTCGCCTGCGCTCGGATGTAGAGCGCAAGCGGCTGCATGGCCTCGGTCCGCAGGCGCGCTCCGCCGGCCTCGGGCTCGACATCTATCACGCGGAAACGACCCGCAGGACATTCGAGCGGCTGCAGGCCTGCGCACGCGACGCGCTGCTGGCGGGCTACCCGGTGATCGTGGATGCTGCGTTCCTGCGCACTGCCGAACGGCAGCGCTTCCGTGCGCTGGCCGCCGAATTGCGCATGCCCTTCACGATCCTGGATTGCCGCGCCGAGTCGGAAACGCTGCGCCGCCGCGTGGCCGCGCGGATTGCCGCGGGCACGGATGCCTCGGAAGCAGGGCTGGCGGTGCTCGAGCGCCAACTGGCAAGCCACGATCCGCTGGAGGCCGACGAGCGCGGCCTGGCCATCGAGGTCTCCACGCAAGGGCCGGTGAACATCGCCCGGATCGCGGCGCGCTGGCGCGCCGCGGCCCCAGGCCCGTGAACCCATCACTGGATGGCGACCTCTCCGCTGGGCAGCGTGAACCGCTCGTGCTCGGTTCGCGCCTCCTCGGGTGCTCGCACCAGTAACACCGGCACGGGCGCCATGCGCAGGATGTGCTCGGCAGTGCTGCCCATCACCCAGCGGCCGATGCCACGACGGCCGTGGGTGCCGATCACGATCAGGTCGGCATTCGAGGCTTGCGCTTCGGCGATGACCTGGTCGTGCACCGCGCCCTTGAAGCGGTCGATCAATACCGTGTCGGCCTCGATGCCTTCCCCGGCCGCCTTGGCCCGCGCGGTCTCCAGCAGCTTCGTGGCATTGGCGCGAAGTTCTTCGAGCCAATTGCCGGCATAGCCCGAGTAGGCGTCCATGGCGAGCGCGAACGACAGCTCGTCGATTACGTGCACCAGGCGCAAGCGCCCGCCGGTAAGCTTCGCCAGCTGGATGGCTTCGGCCAGGCCGCGGCTGGATGTGGAACTGCCGTCGATGGGAACAAGGATTCGCTGGTACATGGCATGACTCCGGTGTGTGAATGGGATGGAGCCAGTATCCGGACAGAGGCGCTGTGCGGCTTGACATCGATCAAGCGGTGTGCCCGCCCGGTGGGTGTACGGCTTGATCTGGCGCAAGCCGGCACAAGGCGAAAGCGCGACCCTTCAGGCATGCCAAAGGAAGAACCCGTGACCCACGCCACCGTCCGCATCATTCGCCAGGAGCACGCCGCGCTCGCCGCCATGCTGCGCTCCATCGTCCTGCTGCTCGAGCAGCACCGAAAGAAGGGGACTTTGCCCGATTTCGCGACGCTGCGCGCCATGCTTTTCTATGTCGACGAGTTTCCCGAGAAGCGCCATCACCGCAAGGAGACCGAGCTGCTGTTTCCCAAGCTGCGCGCGAAGACGCCGATTTCGCGCGACCTGCTGGACAAGCTCGACAGCGATCACGCCCGCGGCGAGCGCAGGATCCGCGACGTCGAGCACGCGCTGCTTGCGTTCGAGATGCTCGGCGAATCGCGGCGCGAAGCCTTCGAGCGGACGATCGGCGAGTACGTCGACTTCTACCTGAACCACATGGCGCTGGAGGAGCGCGAGATCCTGCCGCTGGCCGAACGCGTGCTGACCGGTGACGACTGGCGCGATCTGGACGAAGCCTTCGCGCAGAACCGCGACCCGATGACCGGGCACGTGGCGGACTTCGAATACAACGCGCTCTTTACGCGCATCGTCAACGTCGTGCCCGCTCCCATCGGTCTGGGGCCGGCTCTTTAGGCCATCGCCTGTTCAGCGCGCCAGTACGTAGCCGCCGGGTGCACTGCACAAGGGAGGCAGGCCGCGATGCGGTGCGCCTATCGCCGGTGGACGGCGTCTCGGGCCCGACCGCGCGGCTAGCCATTGCTGCAGGCACGGCCACCACGAACCTTCGATGTCGCGAGACACGCCGAGGAAACTGTCCGGTGGCACATAGGCGCCGTTTCCTGCGCGCCGAAGCACGCGGTAGCTGCGGTGCGCATGGCCGGGCTCGCTCACGATGCCTGCGTTGTGGCCTCCCGTGGCGAGCACGAAGGTCACCTCGGTATCGCTCAGCAGGTTGAACTTGTAAACCGAGCGCCAGGGCGCCACGTGGTCGGTGCTGGTGCCGAGCAGGAAAACCGGCACGTCGATGTCTTTCAGCGAAACCGGCTTTCCGTCGACCAGGTAGTGGCCCTCTGCCAAAGCGTTGTCGAGGAAGAGGCTGCGCAGGTAGTCCGCGTGCATGCGATAGGGCATGCGCGTGCCGTCGGCATTCCACGCCATCAGGTTGGTCATGGGCGCACGCTCTCCGAGGAGCCACGTTCGAACCATCGGCCCCCAGATCAGGTCGCCAGGACGCAGCGCCTGGAAGGCGGCCGTCATCTGCTGCGCCCCCAGGAATCCTTCGTGCGCCATGAGGTCCTCCAGGAACGCCAATTGGCTCTCGTCGATGAACAGGCCGATCTCCCCGGGTTCGGTGAAGTCGGTCTGGGCGGCCAGCAGCGTGAGCGAAGCCAGGCGGTCGTCGTGATCGCGCGCCATGGCTGCCGCGGCAATCGCCATCAGGGTACCGCCCAGACAATACCCGACGGCGTGCACGCGGCGCCCGTGCACCACGGCTTCAATGGCATCGAGGCTGGCGCGAATGCCCAGCCGCAGGTAGTCGTCCATGCCGAGCTGCGCGTCGGCGGTGCCGGGATTCTTCCAGGAGACCGCGAACACTGTGTGGCCCTGAGCGACCAGGTAGCGAATGAGCGAGTTGTGCGGCGAAAGATCGAGCACGTAGTACTTCATGATCCACGCGCTCACGATGAGCACCGGCTCGGCGTGCACCGTCGACGTGGTCGGTGCGTACTGGATGAGCTCGATGAGTTCGTTGCGCAGGATCACCTTGCCCGGCGTGATGGCGACCTCATGTCCGGGCCTGAACGCCTCGGTACCGGCAGGCGGCAGTCCCAGGGCCCCGCGAGCGAAGTCTTCCACCCCTAGGGCAGCGCCGGTGGCCAGGTTGACGCCGCAGGTGGCCGCGGTTCTTTGCAGCACCTGCGGATTGGTCGCGAAGATGTTGGCGGGCGAGACCATTTCCAGCCATTGCCGCACCATGAACGCCACCAATTGCTCGTGATGCCGATCGACGCCTGGAACGCCGCGCACCATCTCGAGCAGCCGGTGTCCGGTGGTTTCGAAGGCCTCGCGGTACATGCTGAAGGGCCAGGCCGTCCATTCGTCCGCGCCGAGCCGGGAATCGTGTGCCCGCAGCCGCGCGGGCGGCGGAGCCTGATGCAGTGCGATCTGCGCATTGCGCCCGGGCTGCGTGGCGAAATGGAGCACCCAGTCGGACCAGGCAAGCATCCATGCCGCCGGCGACATGCCACCGACGAGCCGGCCCCAGGCCGCGTGGAGGGATCGATCGAGTTCGTTGTGCTCCGCGTTCACTTGGGTCCTTGCTGGAGAGTCGCGGCATCTGGTCTTCGGGTGCCGCGCATCCAAGTCTGCGGGCTCGCGCGCAGTCGGCCTTGCGCGGCATCAAGGTCCTGCCACTCAATGTGCATACGCTGTGGGAGCCCCCTCTTTTGCAACCCACCGGAGTTCAACATGCCGACCCACATCGTCGATTTCTCCGCCCGGTCCAAGGTGATCCGGGCCGAACCCTTCAACGCGCATTTCTGGCAATGCACACCCGCCGAATTCAGGACCTACCTGGGGAGGCCGCGCGAATTCCTGCGTAAGCTGGGCATCGTGGTGCCGCGCGAATGCCGCATCGAGACGACCATCGAGAACCACGACTGGCTCGAAGACCAGGCGCCCGAATTCGAGAGCGAGAGCGGCAACGACACGGTGATCTGCAACATGGGCAGCGGCGCGGCCGCCCGCTCGGTGTACCGGGTCGTGAGCTATGGGCGCGACGAGGCCGCGACCGGAAATGTCAAGAAGGCCTTGCTGCATACCGTGGACCACCAGCAGGTCGGCGATGAAAAAGGCAAGGCATCGCGCAAGGCAAAAAAGGACGGAAAGTCGAAGAAGAGGAAGGAGAACGCCGACCTCCGCGGCAAGGGCAATTGATGCAGCGTTGCCGGTTCAGTGCCGGCGGCGCGCTTCCGCCGCCGTCTGGCAGGCCGTGCAACGGATGGCGGTGGGCCGGGCCAGGAGCCGTGCGCGCGGGATCTCGTTGGCGCAGTCTTCGCAGATGCCGTAGCGTCCGCTCGCCAGACGCGCGATCGCCTGCTCGATCTCCTCGAGCCTGGCGCGATCGATCTCCACTTCGGCCATGTGCACGTCGCCGGCGCGCTCCGCTTCGGCTTCATCGGCATGGGTCTTCACTTCATGGCCGTTCTCGGCCAGCGCCGCTTCGGCCGAAGGCGCCGAGGCGCGCAGTTCGTCGAACACCTGGCGCCTCATCGTGTCCAGCTGAAGACGCAGTGCGCGGCGGTCGGTGGTGCCCAGATGTCTCATGGCGATGTCCTTTGCGATGTATGGATGAATGAATGGGTATTCGGGGGTGACGGTCTTGCGTTCAGGAGCGTTTGCTGGGCGAGGCCGGCAGGCGCACCGCCACGTAGGCGAACCGGTGATCGCGCATCACCAGCAGGGCGACCGTCTTTCCAGGCGACACCCGCGCAAGGCCTTGCCTGAAATCGTCCATGCGATAGAGCTTCACCGTGTTCAGGGCCACCACGACGTCGCCCGCCCGGATGCCTTCGCTGCGCGCGGGGCCAGAGGCCTCGCGCACCAGCAGGCCGCTGTCGACGCGCAGTTGCTGGCGTTGCACGGGCGAAAGCTCGCCCAGGCTCAAGCCCAGTCCGTCGTTCCATTCGGGCGCGGCCGCCGTGAAGCTGCTCTGGGGCGGCGCGGACTGCGCCCTCAACGACACCTGGAGCATGCGGCGGATACCGTGTCGCCAGACCTCCAGCTGCATGCGGCTGCCGGGCTGGCGTTGCGCGATCTGCTGGGGAAGATCGGCAAAGTGCGCAAGCGGCTTGCCGTCCAGCGACAGCACCGTATCGCCCTGCGCCAGGCCCGCGGCCTGTGCCGGGCTGTCCGCCTCGACGCGCACGACCAGCGCGCCGGTTGCCGACGGCAATTCGAAGGATTGGGCCAGGGCCGGGGTCACCTCCTGGAACTCGGCGCCCAGGTAGGCCCGGCGCACGGTGCCGTGCTCGCGCAGTTGCCCGGCGATCTGCATCGCCAGGTTGATCGGCACCGCGAAGGACAACCCCATGTACCCGCCATTGCCGCTGTAGATCATGGAATTGATGCCCATCACCTCACCGCGGCTGTTGAAGAGCGGGCTGCCCGAGCTGCCGGGGTTGATCGCGACATCGGTCTGTATGAAGGGAATGTCGCCGGCGCCCGCCAAGACGCGCCCGACCGCGCTGACAACACCGGCTGTCACGCTGCCATGAAAGCCGAAGGGCGAGCTGATTGCGTCCACCCAGTCGCCGGGCTCGAGTGTCGATGAGTCGCCGATGACAGCCACAGGCAACGCGGTGGCATCGATTTTCAGGAGGCCAACGTCGGTGCGCTTGTCGACACCCACCACGCGTGCCGTGAAGCGGCGCCCGTCGTCCAGTCGCACCTGGGCCTCGTCGATGTGGGTGACCACGTGGGCGTTCGTGAGGATCAGCCCGTTGCTGTCGATGATCACGCCCGAGGCGAGATCGCGGATCTGGCTTATCCGGGCGCTGGCCGGCAGCGGCCAGGCCAACCGGTCGGCGAAGTCGTATTCGGGGGCGATTTCGAGTTCAATGCTCTCCAGGCTTTCGTCGCGCCCGATGCGCAGCGTGCTGATGTCGACCACTGAGGTGCTGCGGCTGGCGGCCAGCGACGAGAAACCGGGCGCGGCAGCCCCGGCGCGCTCGACCGCAGTCGGCGCTGCCATGGCCTGGTCTGCAGGTGTCGACGCCGCCGCTGCGCAGGCGCCCAGCAGCGAAACGCCGGCAACAAGCGTGCAGACGAGACGGATGGCGCGGTTCATGGCGCACGTGGAAGAGAAGGCCGTCACGTCGCTTCGAATCCGGTCTTCAGATCGACTGCCGTGACAGCGTGACAGGCCGTACCACGGCGTGTGAATCCTCGGCGTTGGCGTTGGCGATGGCGGTGCCGAAGGCCTGCAGCCGGGCTGCACAGCTGCCGTCATCGACTTCGCGCATGGTGACGGCGGAGCTCAGGACCGGGGAGCGGCCGAGAAGTTTGCCGATCTCGGCCACCGCATTTGGGGCGCCTTGGCCGCCCATGACCGAGAGGACCGCGACTTCGGGCAGGCGGTCGCGTTGGCGCGCGACGAAGCTGCGCATGGGGCTGGCCAGTTGCAGCATCCAGATCGGCGACACCAACACCACCGCGTCGAAGTCGCTGGGCGGTGGGCCGTCGTAGCCAATGGCGGGTTGCCGCCGGAAGAACGAGTCGAGCATGCATCGCCAACTGCCCAGCGCACCGCTGCGCGGCCGCGCATCGGTGATCTGGGCCATGGGCCAGCCCTGCTGGCTGCACAGGAGTTCGGCGACCCGGCGGGACGTGCCGGTGTAGGAATAGACGATGACCAGGACGTTGTTCATGGCTGCCTCTGTCTCTCGGTTTCATTCACGGGCAACCAATGTAGGCAGCCAAGGGCAGCGTGACCTTGCGCTGAATCAATAACGCACGCCGTTGCGCAGGCGCGCTGCGCAACCCCGGTTTTCTTGATGTGGCGCAAGGCAGGCCTCGGGCCGCACAACGATCATTCGTGCATCGGGAAGCGTCCCCGGCAAAGGAGCCATCATGAAAATCCTGCTCGCCGTCGATGGCAGCAATTACACGAATCGCATGCTGTCCTACCTGCTCGCCCACAAGGAATGGGCGAGCGCGGGCCATGCATTCACTGTCTTCAATGCGGTGCTGCCGGTGCCGCACCGTGCCGCGGCCTTTGCCGGGCCGGACCTTGTGCATGGTTACCACGAGGACGATGCGCGCGTGGTGCTCGAACCGGTCCGCGCCTTGCTGACCGAGCACGGCATCGAGGCGCGCTTCGAGCACCGCATCGGCCATCCTGCTGAAGAGATTGCATCGTTCGCCCAGACGGAACAGTTCGATCTCTTGGTGATGGGATCGCGCGGCCACGGCGCACTGGCGAATCTGGTACTGGGGTCGGTCGCCACCAAGGTGCTGGCCGCGTGCACGGTGCCGGTGCTGCTGGTGCGCTGAATGAACGCCGGCACCCTGGCGCGAAGGACCATCGGCGCAGTCGCGGGCGCACTAGCGATGACGGCCGGTATGGGAGCCTGGTCGCAGACGCGCTCGTGCCTGGACCGTGCGCCGTCGGCCTCACAGGGCACTGACTTCGTGGCGGCAGCAGCACGACAGTCTCCTGCGGTTGTGAGCATCACAGTCGCAGGCGCGGGCAACGAATGGGCAGCCGCTGGCGAGATGCCACCGCCGACGCGTTGGGGGCAAGGCGTGGGGCGTGGTTTCGCATCTGGGTTCGTCTTCGATCCCGATGGGTACATTTTGACCAGCGCGCATGCGGTGACGGGGGCGCAGGCGGTCTCCGTCGTCACGGCGGATCAGCGTCGCTTCGACGCGGAGGTGGTGGGCATCGACCGCCGCACCGACGTCGCGCTGTTGCGGATTGCGGCATCCAATCTGCCGGTGGTGGCCGTCGGACAGAGCGGCGAACTCTGTCCAGGCGAATGGGTTGCGGCAATGGGCGCGCCGTTCGGCTTCGAACGCAGCGTGACCGCCGGCGTCGTGAGCGCCAATCCGCGCTACATGCCGGGCGGTAACGGCGTGCCGCTGATCCAGACCGATGTCGCGCTCAATCCCGGCAACTCGGGCGGCCCGCTGTTCGACGAACGGGGGAACGTGGTGGGCATGAACTCGATGATCTATTCCGCCAGCGGCGGGTACTTCGGCGTGTCGTTCAGCCTGCCCATCGATACCGCGATGCGGGTGGCGGACGAACTTCGCGCAACGGGGCGGGTGACGCGCGGCCACATTGGCGCGCGTACCCAGCCGCTGACGGCCGACCTGGCGCCGGCTTTCGGCCTGGATGCCGGCCTGGGCGCGCTGGTGGTGCGCGTCGATGCGGACAGTCCGGCCGAGACCGCGGGCCTTCGCAGTGGCGATGTGGTGCTGGCTGTCGGCGCCGCCGCAGCAGCGATGCCCTATGCCGAGATCCAAGAGCGTGTGGCCAGCGCCACCCAGGGCAGCCGGCTGGCCCTGCGTATCTGGCGCCACAGGGCGCCGTTGACGGTGCAGGTGGGCGTGGTCCAGAGCGCGCCGGAAATGCCGCCCAAGCTCGTTGCGCGTGCGGACGCGCATGAAGTCCGCTTCGGACTCGAGCTTACGGAACGCAAGGGCGTGCTCGGCATCAGCCTGCAGGACCCCGGCCTCTATGTGCAGGGCGTGTCGGGGTCGGCCCAGCGGGCAGGGCTGCGCTATGGCGACGCGCTGATCGCGGTCAACGACGTGCACGTGGCCGGCCTGGCGGATTTCGATGCGGCGATCCGGGCCATTCCGGAGAGCGACACCGTGGCGTTGCTGGTCATGCGCGGCGCGAACCGAAGCTACGTCGCGATTCCTCCCCGAGTGTCGAAGCGCGCGGCATTGACGCCTGCCGTGAGGCCATCGCCATGAAGTCGGTGAGTAGCGGCGTTCTGGTGTTCGATCCCGCGGGCAACCTGCTGCTCGGTCATGCAAATGAGAGCCACTACTGGGACATCCCGAAAGGCGAGGGTGCAGCGCAGGAGCAGAGCGCACAGACCGCCGTGCGCGAGGCCTTCGAAGAATTCGGGCTGCAGCTCTTGCCGGGGCAATTGAGGGAGATCGGACTTTTCAAGTACCGCAGGGACAAAGACTTGCGGCTCTTCACCGTTCTGGTGACTCCATTCGACACGAAACGCTGCGTATGCACCAGCTTCTACACAGACCGCCACAGGCGGCGGTGCCCCGAGATGAATGGATTCCGCTGGGCGCAGCCGGACGACCTGCCGCAACTGTGCGCGCCCAGCCTCGTTGCCGTGCTCACGCAGGCGATGTCGCTGCCTGCGATCCACGGGCAGTTGCTGTACGAGGTCGGGCCGGTCGATGCGGTGCCGTCGCCGCGCAACGCTCGCGTGGCTTGATCCTGCGCAAGGTCGCATACGGCCTCGCGCTCAAGACTGACCGCAGTCCATCCCAACATTCCAGAAGGATGGATTCACAACCCCTCACGAGGCCGCGCCATGAACATCACGTTGATGGGAACGCTCCAGTTCCTGAGTTTCAGCATTGCCACCCTCCTGGCCACGGGCGTTCTCGTGCTCGCTGGGCTGAACGAACGCGGCAACGCGCCGGACAGCCTGGCCTTGATCTCACACATAACGGAAGACCCACGATGAGCACAGGCCGCCGCACTTTCATGATCACGCTCGCCGCGACAAGCTCGGCCCTGTCGGCCACGTGCTCGCTGGCCCAAGCCACACTCGACGAGAAAGTCCCGCAGGCCGTGGCGTTGAGCTACGTCGGCGATACGGCGAAGGTCGACGCGAAAAAGTTTCCGAAGCACGACACACGCAGCCTCCAAGCTGAAGCGGCGCGCGTGCAGAAAGCGCGCAGACGAGTCTTCACGGGAACCTGCAGCTTTAAGCTCATTCGTTACGTTCGATGGAGGAGGGCAGTGGAGCCGTTTGTGCCGATGCCGATAGACCGTGTTCGAGTTCTTGCCATGAAACGGGGGCGCTGGTCTTCGGCACGAAGCCGACCTGCAGCCCGAAGATGCTTGCGATCTTCCCCAGTGTGTCGATGGTCGGATTGGTCTTGTCGCTCTCGATGAGCCGAAGACTCTGTACGCTGAGCCCTCGATGCTTGGCGAATTCTGGTTGGGTCAGGCGGCTGATCCGCCGCATGGCAGCCACGGCCTGTCCCACAGACATTCGCCCCGCCGCCATGGCGTCGTAGATCTCCTGGCGCAGCATGCGCTCGTGTGAGAGGTCCGGCGCTTTGCGTCGCTTATCCACGAAGCTTGCTCCGTGGTGGCCTGGGCAGAAGATCGCGCAAGGCATCCAGCTGCAATGCCTGCGCATCGATACTGCCGCGGCATGCCTCGATGACCGCCTGCTCCACGCCGCATTCCCTGGCCGTATCAGCCAGCGCCGCGACAGTGGGTGCGAAGGCATGGAGCGCGTGTGCGATGCGCTCTCTCTCCTGGTCGCTCACCTGAAGCGTTTCTATGACTTCGCTCCAGTTGCGCTGAAGTTTTCCAGCATCGTCGCGCCAGTGACAGCCTCGCGCCACGACCTCCGGATCCAGGAACATGGGGGCGAAGTCGAAGAGCGGTGTCAGCCGAACGGTGCCGTCGACAAGACGCTGCACGGCTGTGTTGCGTGCATGGTTGTCGGTGTTGCGCATGGCCAGATTCAGCACGTCGCGTCGAATGAATTCCACGGTTTCCGTCAACGGGTCTGACACGACCGAGCGCAAGCCTGAGAGCAGGAAGTGCTGGTTCTTAGGCAAACCGAAACCCCTCAAGTCGCAGATGCTTGCGAGGCTTTCCTGGTGCAGTCGTTGCACTTGAGTGTCGACGACGACTCGATCGAAGCGGCGTACGAACAAGACCTCCCCTTGAAGTTGCGGCGTGCTCGACATTCGCAGCCCACACGCAGCAGCGAGACGAAGGTAGCCGGCCTCATTGCGAAGGACGGTGCGGTCTGCCTCGCTTCTTCCGCGGGGCAACTTGAGCAACCAGTGTGTGGTGGCGCGTTCGTCGGGCAGTGCCATGTCTGCGAACCAGCGCCCGGCTTCGTCGGTCGTCAGCAGGAACTTCGGCGCGACACCCTGCACCCCGGTGGTGCCTGCGGCAAGCATGGCATGCAGGGACAGATGCTCGAGAAATTCCTCGCTGTGGTTCAGAACCTCTTCCATGGAAAAGCCACGTTGTGCGCCAGGATCAGCGCCGCGTGCGGCCTCCTCGCGGAAGAATTCCATTGCGCTCTCGAATCGCAGACAGCCGATCGGATTGAAAGCGCCGTTCATCACGAGCGGCAGCAACATGTTTTCGGCGTCTGCCAGACCCAGCCTGTCCAGCAGGTATCTGCGACCTCTGCCCTGTGGCACCAAGTCGTAGACAAAGGCCGGTGGGCGGCGATCCGGCTCACGGCCTGTGGGGCCGTCGACGAATCGGTCGGCTTCGATGCCCACGGGCAGACCCAACGCGATCGGCTGCGGATTCTCCTCGCTGAAAACGTACTCAGGCAGGTACTCGAAGCGGCAGCGATCCGCTCCCAACGCCTGGATCGTGGCGGCGGATTGCCATTGGCCGTTCGCATGCACTTCGATGGTCGTGCCGCGGGCAGCGGATGAGATGGAACGTCCCCGCATATTAACCATCATGATAACTAAAATCTTGAAGTTTTCAAATCAATTTAATCATTAAAGTAGATAAAATATGCGTTCACGTCGTCAGGCGAGAGCCGAGAAAATCCGGGGGGATCGGCAACGTTTCGATGTCTTTCGCAGGGAAAGCTTCGGGCAACTCCGCCGCCGCGGCTTTGTGGGAGCCCGTCTCCGCTGTGGGGCACCCCTGCGCATCGTCACCTTTCTTTCCGGTTCTTCGGCTGCAGGGCGCGGCGACGCGTCGGAGGAGCATTGGGGCATTGAAGGTGCGACACCTGGGTACAGATCCGCGACCACGCATCGCTGGTACGGCTGGCGAAGCTTGGTGTCCTTGACCATCCGCGGGAATGCAAACCTCCTGCCGTGATCAAGCATGTCCGTTGACGGTTGTCGCGCCGGGGTGGACGATCGATGGCATCGAGTCCGAGAACAAGGAGCTTATGAGAACGACCGTCACGATCGACGATACGTTGTATGAGGAAGCGCTCAAAGTAGCGGATCCGAGTATGAAAAAGGCGGATCTATTCAGGGAAGCGATCAAAACTTTTGTGAGAGTCCAGTCTGCAAAACGGCTTGCGGCGCTTGGGGGACAGATGCCCGAGATCTCCGATGTTCCTCGTCGGGACACGGCACCTGTTCATGACGCTGGTGCGAATTGATCCCTCGGTTTGAGTCGATCATTTTCGCGCGCGGAACTCCGCCTTGGAGCACCTGCTCAGCCCGGGCCAAGTATTGATTCATCCCATGGTGATGGTGAGCTCGCATGCGGTACCCCACCAGAGCGTACGCAGACGCTTGGATATCTCCATCACCCTGCAACATCTGCAGCCAGTCAGCCAGCCAGCGCGAAGTGCTCCTCTTCATCGAAAAAGAGCGTCTCTTTGGATGGGGGTGTGGCCTCGTGGACCTGACGCTTGTGGCATCGACGCTGATGACGCCTGGCGCCGAACTGTGGTCTCTAGACAAGCGCCTGAACGATATGACGCAAAGGTTCGAGGTCGGGTACCGACGTCCATTCAACGTTGGATTTCCAACATCCCGCGGCGTGCGGATGCGATCGCGGATGAACAGGTGTCGGAATCGACAGTTCGTTGAGCAATGCCCTTTGGGCGGCCCTGCACGATAGGCAGTGTGCTCGTTGCCCCCTGGTTACGTCGTTGACTCGCCATAGTCTTGAGGATGCATTTCTAAACAGTGCGAAGCAGCGGCCTGGCTTCGTACCGCAACGCCTCGCGGTGCTCGGGCGCCGCGATCGACACCATGGTCTCCACGCGCTCGCGGATCGTCAGCCCTCGCAGCCGGGCCATGCCGTGCTCGGTGGCGATCACGTCGACATCGCTGCGGGCGGTCGTCACCGGCCCATGGAGCCGGCTGACGATCTTCGAGCGGCCGTCCTTCCCAGTGGAGGGCAGCGCGATGATCGAGACCCCGCCGTCCGATTGCGATGCGGCGCGCACGAAATCGACCTGGCCCGCGACCGCGCCGATGTGGTCGCCCTCGATCGCTTCGGCGTTGACCTGTCCGGTCAGGTCGACCTCGAGCGCCGAGTTGATGGACACGAGCCGCTTGACGCGCGCCAGCGTGGCGGCGGCATGGGTGTAGCTCGCATGGCACAGGCGCAGGCCTCGGTTCTCGTGCGCGAAGCGGTAGAGGCGCCGGGTGCCGAACAGCATGCCGGTGACGGTCACGCCGGGATCGATGCCCTTGTGCGCATTGCTGATGGCGCCGCTCTCCACCAGGTCGACGACCGAGTCGCCGATCATTCCCGAATGGATGCCGAGGTCGCGGCGATCGGACAGCATCGCGACGACGGCTTCGGGAATCGCACCGACGCCGATCTGCAAGGTCGCCCGATCGGGAATGGCGTCGGCCAGCCTGGAGGCGATCTGCCGCTCGATCGCGCCGAAGCGCGCCGTGGGCAGTTCGATCGGCATGCGATCGGTGGGCACGGCCACCGAGATCTCGTCGGCGCGCAGCGGTTCGTCGCAGGGCGTCCAGGGCACGTTCGCGCTCACCTCGGCGATCACGACGCGGGCGCGGCGCAGGGCCGTGCGCAGATGGTCGTTGACCAGACCGAAGCTGTGCTCGCCGCGCGCATTGGCGGGGCTCACGAGCAGCATCACCACGTCGCTGCGGATCTGCCCGGCCTCGAGCATCGGGCCGATCGACGAGAAGTGGCACGGCATGGGGTCGAGCGCGCCCGCGGCCACGAGCTTCCTGAGCGACCCGATGCCGCCGATGCCGCTGAAGCGCAGGTGGTCGGCGTGCTGCGGGCCGAAGGTGCTGGAGAAGGCGGTGGTGCAGAAGAACACGCCGGCGCCGCTGAAGGCGGCGCGCTGCGCCACCAGTCTCTCGGTCAGGCTCAGCGGCTCGCCCGTGCCCTGGCCGAACACGATGCCGTCGCCGGGTCGCACGTAGCTGGCGAGGTCGAGGTCCTCGAGGCGCACGGTCCGCGTCATGGCCGTGCTCCGATGGGCTGGTGGGGGACGCAGGCGCGCATGCCGGCCTCGATGAGCCAGTCCACCGAGACGTAGCGCAGGTTGGCGCCGCGGCGCTGGAACAAGGGCAGTTCCTCGGTCGTGGCCGGATAGCCGAAGCTCCGGCCGAGGCCGTGCAGGGTGGCGCAGGCTTCGTCAATGGCGGCGAGGGTCTGCGGCGTGTGGCGTCCGCGCCGGCCGGCCAGCTCGTAGGCGATGTCGTTCGGACCGATGAGGAAGGCATCCACGCCCGGGACCGCGGCGATCGCATGCAGCGACTCGAGCGACGACCGGGTCTCGATCTGGATCACCAGCGACTTGCGGATCGCGTCCTCGCCGCAGGCGTAGCGCACGAGTTCCGCGGCCTCCTCGACCTGGGCCGCGGTCTCGATGTGCGGCACGACGAGCGCATCGGCGCCGCGGTCCAGCAGCCGGATCAGCTCGGGGCCCGCGCGCGAATGGGAGCGCACGGCCGCGGGCAGGCCGCAGGCACGCGCGGCGACGATCAGCTCCGCGGCCGCATCCAGCCCGATCCCGGTGCGTTCGCAGTCGATGAAGGCCGCATCCGCACCGTGGCGCGCAAGCAGTGGCATCAGGTCGGGATTGCGTCCGCCCACATTGACCATGGTCACGGGCTCGCGCGCGCGCAGCCGGGCGGTGAAGGCATTCGGGCTCGCGGCCATGGGGGAACGGTCACTGGACATCGGCGGCCACCTCCCGCGGCGGGACGCGGATGTCCGCTGGCTCGGGCTGGTGCCGGCGCTCTTCCCACAGGAAGTCGCGGGCCAGATCGGCTGCGTTGGGGCAGCCGATCTGCCCGAGCGTGAGGTCCAGTTCGGCGCGAAGAATCTCGACCGCGCGCTGCGCGCCGGCGGCACCGTGCGCGGCCAGGCCATAGCCCGCGGCGCGGCCCACGAAGCACAGCCGCGCGCCCAGGCACAGCGCCACCGCGATGTCGGAGCCACGCCGGATGCCGCTGTCGAACATCACGACCATCCGCTTGCCGACGGCGGCGACGACCTCGGGCAGCGCGTCGATGGCGGCGACCCCGCGATCGAGCTGCCGACCCCCGTGGTTGGAGACGATCACGCCGTCCACGCCCAGCGTCGCGGCGTGTTGCGCGTCTTCCGCGCTCAGGATGCCCTTGAGGACGAGGTGGCCCGCCCATTGCTGGCGCAGCCGCTCGACCAGCGACCACCGGTGCGGCGTGGGGACCTGCGACGCATAAAAGCTCGTGAGCTCGCGCGCACCGATGCCCGCGGGCGCATAGGGCAGGACGTTCTCCATCACCGGCAAGCCGTTGCGCAGGTAGCGCGCGACCCAGGCAGGATGGCGCAGTGACTCGAGGATCACCGCGGGTGTCGGCTTGTAGGGACGCACCCATCCGCTGCGCATGTTGCGCTCGCGCTTGGCGTGCAGCGGCACATCGACCGTGACCACCAGCGTCTCGATGCCGCTGGTCGCGGCCCGCCGCAGCAGGTCGGCCTCGATCTTCGCGTCCTTGCACGGGTAGTACTGGAGCCAGGCGCCCGGTGCTTTTTCCGCGATGGCCTCGGTCGTGGCATTCGAGGCGCCGGACAGCACGAAGGGCAGCCCGTTGCGATGGGCGGTCTCGGCCAGCAGCAGGTCGCCCTGGTGGCGCACCATTCCCAGCATGCCCATCGGTCCGATGCCGAAGGGCGAGCCGTAGGTCTTGCCGAACACGGTGACCTGCTGCGAGCGCGACGAGATGTCCACCAGGTAGCGCGGCCGCAGCAGGTGCGTCCGCAGGCGGCGCTCGTTGCGCGCGAGGGCCTCCTCGTCGTCGGCGCCGCCCTCGAGGTAGTCGTAGATCACCCGCGGGAGGTAGCGGCGTGCCTGGCGCTGCAGATCCGCGATGCTCAGGCATTGGGCAGGCGTGGTGCTCATGCGTGCGCGCCCTCCGCGTGGCCGGACGCCGTCCGCTGCGCCTGCGTGGGCGCGCCGGGGGTCTGCACTTCGGCGACCAGCACGTGCTCGCCGGCCGTGACGAAGATCCGCCCGCGGCCTGGCCCGCCGTAGGCGCAGTTGGTGGTCATGCGCCCGACCGGCGAATCCAGCCGCAGCGTGGGTTGGCCGAGCTCGTCGAAGATCCAGACCGCGCCCAGGCCCACATGGCACACGGCGATGCCTCCGCCTTCGTCGAGGGCGAGCCCGTCGGGACCGCCGCCACCCGACAGCTGGATCCAGCTGCCGACCTTGGTCACGAGGCCGTGCTGCTTCACGAGCGGCACACGCCAGATCGCGTTGGCGCGCGTGACGGCGACGAACAGCACGTCCTCGTGCAGGTTGAGCACCAAGCCATTGGGGCTGGGCACGTTCGAGAGCAGGCAGTCGAGCCGGCCATCGGCGGCGAGGCGATAGACGCGGCCGGTCGCATCGTGCAGGCCGGTCTGTCCCTGGTCGGTGAAGTACAGGTCGCCGTTCGAGGCGAAGCTCAGGTCGTTCAACCCCTTGAAGCGCTGGACGAGCGCGCGATCGAGGAAGGGCTCGACCTTTCCGGTGCGCGGGTCGAACACCATCAGGCCGTTCTTGTTGTCGGCGATGAAGGCGCGGCCGTCGGGATGGAACGCGAGGCCGTTGGGCTCGCCGTCGTACTCGAGCTCGCAGTGCATGTTCCCCTCGGGGTCGATCCTGAAGAGGCGGCCCCAGGGGATGTCGGTCACCCAGAGGTCGCCCCGGGCGTCGAAGGACGGGCCTTCGAGGAAGGCGGGCGCCTTGGCCCCGTGCAGCTGCACGTCGACCCAGGTGGAGCTTCTGTTCCTGGCGTGGAAGCGCTCGGGAACGGTGGCGAAGACTTCGAACTTCCGGCTTGGCGGTGCGGCGTACATGGTGCTCACTCCATCCGGATGCCAAGGTCCTTCACCAGCGGACCCATGTTGGCCGATTCGGACTTGATGAGCTTCACGAAGTCGTCGGCGCCGATCCAGTTCGCCTCCAGGCCGAGCGCGCCCATCTTGTCGCGCAGGTCGGGCATGGCGAGCACTTCCTTGAGGTCGTCCGAGATCTTCTGCCGGATCGGCGCGGGCAGGCCGGCCGGGCCCATGAGGGCGTGCCACATCGGGGCTTCCGAATTCTTCAGCCCGAGTTCACCCAGCGTGGGAACGTCGGGCAGCGATGCGATGCGCCGGGCGCTGTTGGTCGCCAGCGGACGCAGCTTGCCCGCCTTGAACAGCGGCGGATAGGCCGGCACGCCATCGAGGCCCGAATGGATCTCGCCCGACAGCAGCCCCTTGGTCACGTCGGCGCCGCTCTTGTAGGCCACGTACCGCGTCTTCACGCCCGCGTCGCGCATGAAGCGCTCGGCGGCCAGTTGCACGCCGACCACGCCGCCGCCCATCGTGAAGGCCTCGGGAGATTTCTTCGCCAGCGCGATGAACTCCTGCAGGGTGTGCGCCGGCAGCGTGTCGTTGGCCACGAAGATCAGCGGCACCGAGGCGATCACGGCGATCGGCGTGAAGTCCTTGAGCGCGTCGTACGGCAGCCTCGTGACGGCGAACTGGTTGACGGTGAGTGTGGAGTTGATCGGCTGGAAGAGGGTGTAGCCGTCCGGCGCGGCGCGCGCTGCTTCCACCGCCGCGATGATCGTGTTGGCGCCGGGCTTGTTGTCCACCATGACCTGCTGGCCCCAGCGCTCGGTGAGCTTCTGCGCGATGTGGCGCGCGGTCGCGTCGGCCGTGCCGCCGGCGGCGAAGGGCACGATCCAGCGGATCGGCCGCGTCGGCCAGTTCGGCGCGGCGGTTTGCGCGCCCGCGACGAGCGCGGACAGCAGGAGGCCGAGGCCGATCAGGCCGGCCAGCAGGTTCTTGAAGCACTTGGGCATGGATGTCTCCAGGGGTTTTTTGTCGAAGGGGAAAAAGAAGGGCGCGGTTCAGCCGCGCAGCGCGCGCGCCTGCGCCTGGTAGCCGGAGGGGTCGACGCGCACGTCGATCAGGCTCGGACCGTCGTGGTCGAGCGCGGCGCGCAGCGCCTGGCGGTAGCCGGCCTCGTCGTGCACGCTGAAGGCACGCAGGCCGAAGCCACGGGCGACGTCGGCGAAGTCGGCGCGGGACCAGCCGACGCCGGCGGGCGCCATGCCCCGGTTGCGCTGCTTGAGCGCGATCAGCGACAGGGCGCCGTCGTTGAAGACCACCACGCACAGCCGCGCGCGTTGCTGCGCCGCGGTGGCGAGTTCGCCCGCGCACATCATCAGGCCGCCATCGCCGGTGAACGCCAGCGTCGGCCGGCCGGGATCGTGCAGCGCGCGCGCGATGGCGGCGGGCAGGGCGAAGCCCATGGTCGCCAGGCCGTTCGAGATCAGCGCACCGCCCGGCGCATCGGCGCGCCAGAGCGCCATGGCGGAGAACATGTGGGCACCGGCGTCGACCGTGACCGCGGGCCGCGGCGACGCGGCCGCGTCGAGCGCGACCTCCACCACGGCCTGCGGCGACAGCGCCGAGCCGTCCTCGCCGCCCGCGCAGCCGAGGCGCTCGCGCATCCCGAGGCGCAGCGCGGCGATTTCCTCGGAGCTCCACTGCGAGCGGCGGCATTCGGGCAGCAGGGAGGCCAGCGCGGGCGCGATCGGGCCCAACAGGCTCGCCGCGGTCCGCACCGGCTGCACCGGCCGCGCGAACAGGGCGAGCTCCAGCACCGGCGCGTCGCCGCAGCGCACCGGGCCGATCAGCTCGACCGGGTCGAGCCCGATCGAGAGCACGAGGTCCGCCGCATCGAGCGTGGCTCGTTCGGCGGCGCCGCCCGTGACGTGGCCAACCGTCCATTCGGCGTCGTCGCTGAACAGTCCCTTGGCCTTGTAGGTGGTCAGCACCGGGCAATGCAGTTGCTGCACGAGCCGCGCCACCTGCTGCAGGGTTCGGGGCTCGCGCGCTTCCAGGCCCAGCAGGACGACCGGTCGCTTCGCTCGCGAGAGCAGGGCCGTGGCGTCGGCCTGCAACCGTGTTCGTGGTTGCGGCGCGATTACCGGCGCCGGCGGCGGCGCGGCCGCATCGATGGCCACGCGCCGTTTCGCATTGGCACCCGTCAACACGAGGTGCACCGGCCCCCAGGGCGCGGCCAGCATCGCATCGACCAGGCCTTCGAACTCGAGCGCCGGATCCTCGGACTCGAGCCGCGCCGCGGCCTTGACGACCGGCGCGGACATCGCGTGCTGGTCGAACACCTGGTGCGCATCGAGCGCGCGCTGCGCGTCGGTCCAGCCATCGCTGATGAAGAGCACAGGTGCCCGGTCCAGGCTCGCATGGGCCAGTCCGTTCATCGCACTGGCGGCGCCCGGGCCCTGCGTCGCGACGGCGACGCCGAAGCCATGGCGCAGTTCCGCATCGGCGGCGGCCATCAGCGCGGCGCCGGTTTCGGTGCGGCACAGTACGAAGTCGATGCCGTGGCGGTCGAAGGCCTCGATCAGGTCGAGCGAGCTGCCGCCGCCCGGCACGCCGAACGCGCGTTTCACGCCATGGGCCGCGCAGCCGCGCGCGACGAGTTCCGCAATGGATTGCTGCGTCATGCTCAGACCTTCAGCACGAAGGGGTCCTGGATCTCGTCGCTGGTCTCGCACCAGACGCTCTTCGTCTGCAGGAACTGCTCGACCGACTCCATGCCGTTGACGCGGCCGATGCCGCTGTCCTTGTAGCCGCCGAAGGGCGAGTTGAAGGCCATCGCCCGGTAGGTGTTGATCCACACCGTTCCGGCCTGCAGCCTGCGTGCCATCGAATGCGCGCGGCGCAGGTCGCGCGTCCACACGCCCGCGGCGAGGCCGAAGCGGTTGCCGTTGGCCAGGGCCAGCACCTCGTCGTCGTCGGAGAAGGGGAGCACCGCGAGGACCGGGCCGAACACCTCCTCCTCGAGGATCGGGTTGTCGCGGCCGAGCCGGTGCAGGATCGTCGGCTCGAAGAAGTAGCCCTGCTCCAGGCCCGGCACCGTGGCGCGGCGCCCGCCCTGCAGCACTTCGCCACCGGCGGACACGGCCTTGGCGACCAGCGACAGGTTCTTGTCGAGCTGCGCCGCCGTGGCGGCGGGCCCCATCTGGGTGTCGGCGGCGAGCGGGTCGCCCAGGCGGATCGCGCGGGCGCGCTGGACCAGCCGCTCCACCACCTGGTCGTAGATGCGCTCGTGGATGTACGCGCGCGAACCGGCGATGCAGGTCTGGCCGGCGGCGGCGAAGATGCCCGACAGCAGGCCCACCACGGCGTTGTCGACGGGCGCGTCGTCGAACACGATGTTCGGACTCTTGCCCCCGAGCTCGAGCGTGCAGCTCGCGAGCCGTGCCCCGGCGCGCGCGGCGATCGCGCGGCCCGCGCCATCGCTGCCGGTGAAGCAGATCTTGGCCACGCCCGGATGGTCGACCAGCGCTTCGCCGGCCGCGCGCGCGCCGGTCACGACGTTGAGGGTTCCCGGCGGGATGCCCGCCTCCTCGGCGAGGCGCACCAGTTCGAAGGCCGAGGCCGAGGTGACTTCGGAAGGCTTGAGCACCACCGTGTTGCCGGCCGCCAGCGCCGGCGCGCAACTCATGATGGTGAGGAAGGTCGGCGAGTTCCAGGGCACGATCACGCCGATCACGCCGAGCGGTTCCCGCAGCGTGTAGTTCAGCACGCTCTGGCGCTCGAGCGGGATCACGCGGCCCTCGATCTTGTCGGCCAGCCCGCCGAAGTAGTAGAGCCACTCGCGCACCACGGTGGCCTGCGCCTTCATCTCGGCCAGCAGCTTGCCGTTCTGGGCCGATTCCAGACGCGCGATCACCTCGCTGTGGGCGGCGATGCGCTCGCCCCAGGCCATCAGGAGACGGCCGCGCCGGGTGTTCGACAGCCGGCCCCACTCGCCGTCGAGCGCTGCTTGCGCGGCGCGCACCGCCCGGTCCACGTCGTCGGCGTCCGAGTCGGCGAAACGGCCCCAGGGAGCGCCGGTGGCGGGGTTCGTGCTCGTGAAGCTGCGTCCGGCGCGCGCGGGTTCGGCGCGGCCGGCGATGTGGTTCTGGAACTGCGGTGTCTCGGTCTGCATGAAGCTTCTTTCGGCGTGATGGTTGAAAGGGTTCGGGGGCGGCCCGCTCATTCGGGCTGGAGGCCGGCGGCCTGGATGGCCGCGCCCCAGGCGCGCTGCTGTGCCTGGACCAGCGCGGCGAGTTCGGCCGGGCTGCCGGGGCGCACCTCGAGGCCCATGGCCGCCATGCGCTGCCGCACCTCGGGCTTGCCGAGCACGCGCAGCAAGGCGGTGTTGAGCGTGGCGACGACCGCCGCCGGCGTGCCCGCGGGGGCGAGCAGCCCGCCCCAGTTGTCGAAGTCGAAGCCCGGATAGCGTTCGCCGACCGCGGGCAGCTCGGGCAGGATCGGCGAGCGCGCGTTCGCCATCACGCCGAGGGCGCGCAGCCGTCCCGATTCGACGAAGGGCCGGGCGGAGCCCCAGTCGGTGAAGAGGAAGTCGACCCGTCCCGCCGCCAGGTCGGTGAGGGCCTCGGGCGAACTCTTGTAGGCCACCTCGGTCGCGGCGAATTCCGCGACGCGGCGGAAATGCGCGCCGCCCACGCGGCCGGAGGCGTTGCCGTAGCCATAGAACGCGCTGCCCTTAGCTCGCAGCCGCGCCACCAACCCCGGCACGTCGCGATCCGGGGCGCTTGCATTCACCAGCAGCACGAAGGTGTAGTTGTTGAGTCCGCCGACGGCGGTGAAGTCCCGCACCGGGTCGTAGGGCAGGTTGCGCGTGAGAAAGGGCGCGGTCGAATGCGTGGAGGAGCTGCCCATGCCCAGCGTGTAGCCATCGGGCGTGGCCCGTGCGAGCGCGATCGTGGCGATCTGGCCCAGCGCGCCCACCTTGTTCTCGATCACCACCGGCGTGTCGAGCTCGGGCTGCAGGTACTGGCCCAGCAGCCGCGCCAGGTTGTCGCCGCCGCTGCCAGGGCCGAAGGCCACGATCACGCGGATCGGTTTCGAGGGAAAGGCCGGCTCGGCCGCGGCGAGGCCATGCCACGGACCGCAGGCGATGCACAGCGCGAACAGCAGCGCGCTTCGGCGAGAGGGTTCCAGGAAAGGCATGGGTTGCTCCGGGGCGGCGGGTGTGAGGGCGGTCTGCGCGGGTGCCGCGCGATCCGGTGGTCATGCAAAGTTGTACGAACAAATAAATCATCGTGTACGGACAACTGGAAGTCAACCACTGCTAGTGGAAATCCCTGAAGAGCGATAGCGCCAATTCACAGATTTTCATGGTTGTACGTACAATATGAGAATGAACCAAGAACACCTGAATGCTTCCTTCGCGGCCGCGTGCGCCTGGCTGTTCGTGCCGGCGGATCGCCCCGAGCGCCTCGCGAAGGCGCTTGCCAGCGGGGCCGACGCGGTGATCGTCGACCTCGAGGACGCCGTGGCCGAAGTCGCGAAGCGCGGCGCGCGCGAGCAGTTGCGCGAGGCGCTGGGCGCGCCGGGCGCGCGCGTCTGCGTGCGCATCAACGCGGCCGACACGCCGCATTTCGAGCAGGACCTGGCGCTGCTGTCGCTGCCCCGCGTGGCCGCGGCGATGCTGCCGAAGGCGTGCAGCGCGCAAGACCTCTCGCGCGTGCGCGCGGCGATGCCGCACGACGCAGCGCTGTTGCCGATCGTCGAGTCGGCGCGCGGCCTTGCCGCCGCGCGTGAACTGGCGCGGGCGCCGGGCGTGCTGCGATTGGTGTTCGGCTCCGTGGATTTCCAGCAGGACCTCGGCATCGAGGGCGATGACGAAGCCTTGCTGTTCGCGCGTTCGGAGCTCGTGCTGGCCTCGCGCCTGGCCGGCATCGGCGCCCCCGTCGATGGCGTGACCCTGTCGACGAGCGACCTGGCCCGCATCCATGCGGACGGTGTGCGCGCGCGGCGGCTGGGCTTCGGCGCCAAGCTGTGCATCCACCCGGCACAGATCGCGCCGGTGCGCGAAGCCTTTGCCCCGGATGCGGCCGCCCTGGAATGGGCGCACGGCGTGATGCAGGCGGTGGAGGCGGCCGGCGGTGGCGCGGGAGCGATCCGCTATCGCAACGAGATGGTGGATCGCCCCGTCATCGAGCGTGCGCGAAGTCTGCTGTCCAGGGCCCGCACATGAGCGGGGCGCGGCGCAGCTTCGCGCGCCTTGCTATGCCGCGGGTGGCGTGAAGCCGTAGAGCCGCTGCGCATTGGTCGCGAGGATGGCGTCGCGCCGTTGCGCGTCGGGCACGGCGCGGCCGAGCACATCGAGCAGGTCGCCCGGGTTGGGCATGCGCCCGCGGAAACTCACATGCGGCCAGTCCGATCCCCAGACGCAGCGTTGCGGTCCGGCTTCGGCCAGGGCCGCGGTGAACTCGAGGGTGTCGTCGTAGGGCGGCCCGGCTTCGGAATTGCGGAACGCGCCCGACAGCTTGACCCAGGCGCCGTCGCGCACCAGCGCGCGCAGCGTGTGTCCCTCGACGCCACGGCCCTGGCCGGCGTGCACGTAGCCCATGTGGTCGAACACGGCCGGCACGCGCAGGCGCGAGATGCCGGGCGCCAGTTCGGGCAGGCGGCGCGACTCGACCAGGAACTGCAGGTGCCAGCCGAACTCGAGGCACACCGCCTCGTATTCGGCCAGCGCCGCCACGCCCACGCCGCCGCCGGTGGTGGTGTTCAACCGCAGGCCCACCACGCCGGCCGCCGCGAGCGTCTCCCACTCGGCGTGCGCGAGGTCGTGCGGCGCGACCGCGATGCCGCGCAGGCGCCCGGGCTGCTCGCGCAAGGCCTGCAGCAGCAGCGTGTTGTCGCTGCCGTGCACGCTGACCTGGACCAGCACGCCGTACTGCATGCCGGTGGCGTCGAGCATGCGCAGATAGTCGGATGCGGGGGCGGGCCGCGGCGTGTAGCTGCGACCGGCGATGTACTCGCGGCCGATCACGTGGGCATGGGTGTCGACCGCGCCGGCCGGCAGCCGAAAGCCGCGCGGCGGGTGGGGTGCCGGATCCGGTGGCGGGTCGATGTCGTCGGGGGCGCGCGCCGCATGGCCGGGTTGTCCGGCATGCGGCGCCGGGGCGTGGGCTGCATTCATGCGTGCATCACTCCTGCTTGACCCGGCCGGAAGCCACCATCTGCGCCATGAACTCGTTCTCGGTGCGCATCAGGCGCTCGTAGTCGGCACCGCTGCCGCCTTGCACCAGCGCGCCCAGCTTGGCCATGCCGGTGGTGAAGCGGGCGTCCTGCAGCGCGGTGCCGGCGGCCTTCTGCAGTGCGGCCACCAGTGCATCGGGCGTCGCGCTGGGCGCGGCGATGCCGAGATAGGTCGTGACGTCGAAGGGCTCCTTGCCGAGCGTGGACACGGAGGGCACTTCGGGCAGGGTCTCCAGCTTCGATCCGAACACCGCCAGGGGGATCAGGTCGCCCGACTCGATGTAGGGCCTGGAGGTCGAGATCTGGTCGGCGCCGACCTCGATCTGGCCGGCCAGCATGTCCTGCAGCATCGGGCCCGAGCCCTTGTAGGGAATGCCATTGAAGCGCACCTGGGCCACGGCCTCGAGGTTCAGCATCGCCAGGTGGTTGGGCGTGCCCAGGCCGCTGTAGCCCATGGCGACGCCTGCCGGCGCAGCCTTGGCGGCCGTGACCACATCGGCCAGCGACTTGTAGCGGCTGCCCTTCTTGACCACCAGCACCAGCGGCGTCTTGCTGACCAGGCACACCGGGCGCACGCTCGCGGTGCTGTAGTTGACCTTCACCAGGTGCGGCGTGACCGAGAACACGCTGGGCGCGGAGAACAGCAGCGTGTAGCCGTCGGGGCGCGCGTTGACGACCACGTTGGCGCCGATCGCGCCGCCCCCGCCCGCGCGGTTGTCCACCACCACGGGTTGCCCCAGCGTCTTGCCGAGCGCATCGCCGAACAGGCGCGCCGTCAGGTCGGCGTTGCCGCCGGCGGCGTAGGGAACAATGAGGGTGACGGCGTGGTTGGGATAGCCCTGCGCCGAGGATTGCGCGAAGGACTGCGCGGCCTGCGCCGCGACGGCCGCGGCCGCGCCGCGCAGCAAGGTTCTGCGTTGCATGAGGATGTCTCCGGTGGTTGCTGGGGTGTGCGGTGCCGCGACGCTTCAGTCGGGCGCGAAGAAGGCGCCCGCCTTGAAGACGGTGGGCTGCGAGGCGGCGCCGTTCTTGCGCGCGTCGCCGGCGGCGTAGCCGCCCGAAGGATCGCGGCGGCTTTGCAGCGCCTCGCGCGGAATGGCGAACTTGGGGTCGAGCTCGGACGAGTCCTTCACCAGCGCCGCGCCGACCCGGAACATCACCAGGTTGCCGCCGGCCTCGTTCGCCTGGAACGAGTAGCGCGTGCCGCGCGGCACGGTCACGCCTTCGAAGGCCCTGACCTGCGTGGTGCTGCCGTCGCCGAAGTTGAAGGTCGCTTCGCCTTGCAGGATCAGGAAGACATGGTCCTCGATGTCGTGGCTGTGGAGCGCGTTCTCCCCGCCGGACGAATAGACCTTCGAGTGGGCCCACAGCATCGGCGACAGGCCGAGAAGCTCCATGGTGGCGCCGCCTTCGAGCAGCGGCAGGTTGCGCATCGAGAAGCGCAGGCGGGCTGCGTCGTCGCTGGCGGAGGCGTGGATGGCGGCCAGGTCGTTCATCGGAATCCTTTCGGGGTCATTGCTTCATGTTGTACGTACAACAGTGAATACTAACGATCATGCCCTGGGCGCGCTTTCGGGTTTTCCCGTACGGATTTCAATGAGAGAAACAATGAAATCGAATGCACGCGATTCGTTGACAGGAGGGTGAAGGTCCAAATATAGTTGTACGTACATATTAAGAAAGAGACCGAATGGACCTGCACCGCAACCTGCGCACCATCGACCCGGCCGAAGAGGCCGAGCTTCTTGCCGCCATCGATCGCTGGGTGGAGCGCTCGCTCACGCCCGAAGTCGTGCGCGAACACGATCACGCCGACACCTATCCGCATCACATCGTCGAGGAGATGAAGGCGCTCGGCCTGTTCGGCGCTACCGTCTCGACCGACTACGGCGGGCTGGGCCTGCCCGCGAGCACCTACGCGAAGATCGTGATGCGCATCTCGTCGGTGTGGATGGCGGTCACCGGCATCTTCAACTCGCACCTGATGCTGGCGCTGGCGATCGAGAAGTTCGGCACGCCGCAGCAGAAGGCCCTGTGGCTGCCGAAGCTGGCCTCCGGAGAAGTGCGCGGAGGGCTGGCGCTGACCGAGCCCGACGCCGGCACCGATCTGCAGGGCATCCGCATGACCGCGCGCCGCGAGGGCGACCACTACCTCATCAACGGCACCAAGACCTGGATCACGAACTCGGTCGAGGGCTCCTGCTTCGCGCTGCTCGTGAAGACCGATCCGCAGTCGCAGCCGCGCCATGCGGGCATGAGCCTGTTCATCGCGCCGAAGGGCGAGGGCTTCTTCAGCAGCCGCAAGCTGCCCAAGCTGGGCTACAAGTCGATCGACAGCGGCGAACTGGTGGCCGATGGGTTCCGCCTGTCGGCCGAGCATCTGATCGGGGGTGTCGAAGGCCAGGGCTTCTACCAGGCCACCGGCGGGCTCGAGCTGGGGCGCATCAACGTCGCCTCACGCGGCGTGGGCATCGCCGAGGGTGCCTTGCGCCTGGCGACCGAGTACGCGCAGGTCCGCAAGACCTTCGGCAAGCCGATCGCCGAGCACCAGGCGATCGCGCTCAAGCTCGGCGAGATGGCCACCCGCGCGCGCGCGGCGCGGCTGCTCACGCTCGATGCCGCGGCGAGCTTCGACCGGGGCGAGCGCTGCGACATGGAAGCGGGCATGGCGAAGTACTTCTCGTCCGAGGCCGCGCTGGAGAACAGCATCGAGTCGATGCGCATCCACGGCGCCTACGGCTACTCGAAGGAGTACGACATCGAGCGCCTGTACCGCGATGCGCCGCTGACCTGCATCGGCGAAGGCACGAACGAGATGCAGCGCATCATCATCGCGAAGCAGTGGGTCAAGAGGAACCCGGTTGCATGAGCCGCCGAGATTTTTCCCGGGCGACCAGCGCGGAGTCTCCACGATGAACGCGCGAACTCAGCCCGCGCGGCGCCCTTCCGACCAGCCCCTGGCCGGCGTGCGGATCCTGGCGGTCGAACAATTCGGCGCGGGTCCCTACGGCACGATGTTCCTCGCGCACCTGGGTGCCGAGGTGATCAAGATCGAGAATCCCGCAAACCGCGGGGATCCCTCGCGACAGACCGGCCCCTACATGCTCGGGCCGGACGACAGCCAGTACTTCCAGGGCTGGAACAGCAACAAGCGCAGCGTGGCGCTGGACATCAAGTCGCCCGAAGGACGCGCCGCCTTCGAAGCGCTGGTGCGCGATGCCGACGTCGTGCTCAACAACCTGCGCGGCGACCTGCCGGCGCGCCTGGGCCTGGACCACGAGACGCTGGGCCTGATCAAGCCGGCCATCGTCTGTGCCCATATCTCCGCTTACGGCCGCGACAACAGCCGCGCCGCATGGCCGGGCTACGACTACCTGATGCAGGCCGAGACCGGCCTGATGCACCTGACCGGCGAGCCCGACACGCCGCCGGCGCGCGTGGGCGCGCCCTCGATCGTCGACCACATGACGGGGATCACCGCGATGGTCGGCCTGCTGGCCGCGCTGCTGCGGGCGCGCGAGACGGGGCAGGGCTGCGATGTCGACACGAGCCTGTTCGACGTCACGCTGCACCAGCTCGGCTACGCGGCGACCTGGTTGCTCAACGAGGACCACGTGGCGCAGCGGCAGCCTCGCAGCGGCCACTATTCGCTCGCACCGGTGCAGACCTTCCCGACGGCTGACGGCTGGATCTTCGTCATGTGCATGACGCAGAAGTTCTGGGAAGCCCTGGTGGCCGCGCTCGGCCAGCCCGCGCTGGGCGAGATGCCGGAGTTCGCCGACGCCGAATCGCGCAATCGCCACCGCGGCCTGCTGACCGGAATGCTCGATACGCACTTTCGCACCCACGACACGGCCCATTGGCTGCAAAAGCTCCAGGGCGTGCTGCCGGTGGCGCCGGTGCGCAGCCTGGACGAGGCGCTGCATTCGGACTTCTTCGCCGAAAGCGGGATGCTGGCCGAGCTCGACCATCCGGCCCGGGCGCGCCTGCGGATGCTGGCCAATCCGCTGAAGTTCGATGGCCGTCGCCCCGTGCTGCGGCCCTGCGCCGCGCTGGGCGCGGACACGGAGGCGGTGCTCTCGTCCGTCGCGAAACCCGTGCAGGAGGACCTGGCATGAAGCTGGCAGGCATTCGCGTCGTCGACCTGAGCAACTTCCTGCCCGGCCCCTACCTGAGCCTGGAGATGGCGGATCACGGCGCCGAGGTGATCAAGGTCGAGCAGCCCGGCGAAGGCGACCCGGGGCGGCACATCGGCCTGGCCGACGGTCCCCACACCGTGTTCTTCCGCAACCTCAATCGCGGCAAGAAGAGCGTGGTGCTCGACCTGAAGACCGAAGCGGGGCGCGCGCGGCTGCTGCAGCTGGCCGACAGCGCGGACGTGTTCATCGAGTCCTTCCGTCCGGGCGTCGCGCAACGGCTGGGGATGGACGCCGAGACCCTGCGCGAGCGCAACCCCCGGCTCGTGTACTGCTCGATCAGCGCGTTCGGCCAGGACGGGCCCTGCGCGGCCCGGCCGGCGCACGACCTGGCCGTGGAGGCGCTCAGCGGCGCATTGAGCCTGAACCTCGGTGCCGACGGCTCGCCCGCGATTCCCGCCCTGCCGGTGGCCGACCTGCTCGCCGGGCTCCAGGGCCTGTCGGGGGTGTTGATGGCACTGCTGCGGCGCGAGCGCACGGGGCGCGGCGATCGCATCGACATCGCGATGCTCGACTGCATGGCGGCCGCGCTGCGCAACGTCACCGGCCCCACCTTCGCCGAAGGACGGCAGCCCGATCCGAAGCTGGAGCGAACCACCGGGGGCAGCGCCTTCTACCGGCTCTACGAGACACGGGACGGCCGGCACATCGCGCTGGCCGGGCAGGAGCCGAAGTTCATCCACGCGCTGCTGGGCGCGCTCGGCCGTGCGGACCTCGCACCACTGGTGCTGCGCGGGCCGGGTGCGCACCAGCAGCCGGTGATGGACTTCCTGGCCGATGCCTTCCGGCAGGCCACGCGTGCCGAGTGGGAGCAGCGCCTGGGTGCGCTCGATGTCTGCTTCGGCGCGGTGAACACCTTGCCCGAAGCCTTCGCCGATGCGCAACTGCTCGCGCGCGGCATGGTGCTGCGCGACGCCGAGGGCCGGCCCCATGTCGCCAGCCCGATCCGATTCCTGGACGAACCCGCGGTCATCGATCTCGATGCGCCCGCGCTCGACCAGCACCGCCACGAACTGTTTTCCGAGGAACCCCATCCATGACCCGCACCGCCATCGAGATCCAGCCCGGCCGCTTCCGCGAAAGCTTCGGCCGCCACTTCGAGGACTTCGAGGTGGGCCACGTGTACGAGCACCGGCCCGGCCGCACCGTGACCGAGAACGACAACATCTGGTTCACGCTGCTCACCATGAACACCCACCCGCTGCACTTCGACAACGAGTACGCGGCGAAGTCGGAGTTCGGACGCGCGCTGGTCAACAGCTGCCTCACGCTGTCGATCGTGGTGGGCATGAGCGTGAGCGACGTGAGCCAGAAGGCGATTGGCAACCTGGGCTGGAACGACATCAAGCTGACCGCGCCCGTATTCTGCGGCGACACGCTCTACGCCGAGTCCACCGTGCTGGCCACGCGCGAGTCCGCGAGCCGTCCGACGCAGGGCATCGTGACGGTGCGGACCGTGGGCCGCAAGGCCGACGGCACCGAGGTGATCAGCTTCGAGCGCAGCGTGCTGGTGCCCAAGCGCGGCCACGCGCTGGACGACTGAGGGCCCCGGCGGCGCGGGCTCGGGCCCGCGGGGGGTGATGCAGAATCGCGGCATGCCCACTCCGAAGAAGTCCGCCCCTGCCCGAGGGGCTGCCGCCACCCGCAAGAAGTCGCCCCAGGCGCAGGGTGCCGGCCAGCGCGGCCCGCAGCCCACCCGCCTGGCCGGCACGTCCGGCGAGCCGCTGTGGCGCCAGTTGGTGCAGGCGCTGCGCGAGGACATCATCAAGGGCGTCTTCCGCGTCGGCGTGCAACTGCCCACCGAGGAAGAACTGTGCGAGCGCTTCGCCGTGAGCCGCCATACGGTGCGCGTGGCCTTGCAGCAATTGCGCGCCGACGGCCTGGTGTCTTCGCGCCAGGGCTCGGGCACCACGGTCATGGCGCCGCCACCGAGCACGCCGTTCAACGTGCACCAGGTCGCCTCCATCGACGAGCTGATCGCGTACGCGGCCGAGAGCCGCTACGTGGTGGACCGTGCCGAGGTCATCGAGAGCCATCAGGTCTCGCCCGACGAGCTGCCGTTGCCGGAGAAGCGCAGCTGGCTGCGTCTACAGGGTTTCCGGCTGGCCCAGGCTACCGAGGCCGCGGACACGCCGCCGGTTTGCTGGACCGAGGTTTTCGTCGCCGCGGAGTTCGCCGGTGTCGAACGGCTCCTGCCGCGCCGCAGCGGTCCCATCTGGCAGCTCATCGAGGACATGTACGGCGAGCGGCTGGTGGACGTGGAGCAGAGCCTGCGCGTGCGCACGGTGCCGGCTCAAGTCGCCGCGGGGCTCGATGTGGACCCCGCATCGAGCGTGGTGGAGGTGCGCCGCACCTACCGCACGTCCTCGGACCAGGTGGCTGAAGTCTCGGTGAACCTCTATCCGGCGGAGAAGTTCAGGTTCAACATGAAGTTGCGCAGGGCTTGAGGATGCACGCCCACTGGCGGAACTGCGTGCCGCGCGCCGACCGGAGCGAAGCGCGCTGTGCGCGGAACCAGCCGCCTGCCCTTTTGGCGAACTTGTAAGCTGGATTTACAGTCTTCTGCTGGGTCGGCGCGGCCCTCTAAGCTTGGCCGCAGCGGCAGCTCCGTCGTCGCTCAACTCTTCAGGTTTGCATCCATCTGGGTTTCTAGCCGCGCTAGTTCCGTCTCGAGCCTCACGCGTTTGCGGCGTCGGGCCTCTTCTTGGGGACGCTGCAGGAACGCACTACGGGAGTCGTATGTTGGCGGTGCGGCAAACTGAAACGCGATACCCCTTCGCCTGCGATCTGGTCGTCGCGGCGGCTCTAAGCGGAGGGAATGGCGTGCTTTTTTGATGCGCCCTTGGCGACCGCATCGACATACACATTTCCACCGCTGGAAATGTGTATCGACATCGCGCGATCGGCACCGTCCTCGTCGCCGTCCAGGATCGCCTCCACGATCGTGCGATGCTCAGCCAGCGAGTTGCGTACTCGGTTGGGCCGGTCGAACAGCGAGCGCTGTGGGTGCCCCATGCGCAGGCGCATGAGCCGCAACTGGCGTGCGAGCACCTCGTTGAGGCTGCCGTCGTAGACGGTCTCGTGGAACCAGCGGTTGGCGCGCTCGTAGGCAACCGGGTCGTCCTGGGCCGCGGCCTCCTCGCAGGCCCGGATCGAGGCCTCGAGGTCCTTGCGCAGCGCCGCGGGCATGCGGCGCGCCGACAGGCGTGCGGCCAGGCCTTCCAGCTCGGTGAGCATCTCGAGCATCGCGACGTACTCCGTGAGCGAGAGCGTCGCGACCACGGCGCCGTGCCGCGGCACGATGTCGACCAGGCCAGCGGTCGCCAGCTGCTGCAGCGCTTCGCGCGCGGGGGTGCGCGAGACGTTGAAGCGCTCCATCAGTTCCTGCTCGTCGAGCCGGCAGCCGGCGTAGAGCTTGCCGGAAACGATCTCGTCCTCGAGGGCTTCGCGAATCTTGTCGCTGAGGTTGACGCGGGAAGTGGTGGCCATGTTGTGTCGCCCGGATGATAGTACGCGGGCCTGGTGGGTCGGTCTCGCTTCAGTGGCCGGCCGTGCTGGCGTGTTCGCGTTGCTGGAGCACCTCGCCGAAGGCCTGCAGCCGCGCGGCCGCGAAGGCCGGCCGTTGCCGCACAGCCTCCCACCATCCGTGCACGCGCGGGCTGGCTGACGCATCGAGCGCCTCGGGTGCGATCTCGGCGATGCGGGCGATGAAGGGCACGGCCGCGATGTCGGCCAGCGAATAGTGCTCGCCGATCAGCCAGGCCGAAGGTGCGAGCATGGCCTCCATTTTGTCGACGAGCAGCAGCAGCTTGCGCCGGGCCTCGGCCTTCTCCTCGTCGGAATAGGGCTGGCGCGCGATCCGGACCCAGGCCTCGCGCCGCTCGGCCGTGGGGATGCGGGCGATCTTCTGCTGCAGTTCCTCGTCGCTCCACTGCCGGGCCATCGGCTGCAGCATCAGGCTCCAGTTGAGGATCAGCAAATTGGGCAACGCCTTCTCGTCGGTCCAGCGCACGAAGTTGCGCAACTGGGCGAGCGCGTAGGGGTCGACGGGACGCAGGGGCGGCGTGGGCTGGATGTCGTCGAGGAACTCGCAGATGGTCGAGCTCTCGTGAAGAAAGCGACCGGGCGCGATCTCCAGCGCGGGCACCACGCCGTTCGGGTTCATCGCGAGAAATGCGGGCGCGTGCTGCTCCTGCTTGCCGAGATCGACGGCAACGCTGTCATAGTCGATCTGCTTCTCGGCCAGGCACAGGCGCACGCGGCGCGAGGCGCTGGACAGCCAGGCATGAAAAAGTCGCATGGTGGTCGTCCTCTCGTTCAGGGAATGAGCACGGTCGCGCCGGTGGTGGCGCGGCCCTCGAGTTCGCGGTGGGCGCGTCGCACGTCGGCCAGCGCATAGCGGTGACCGATCTCCAGCCGCACCTGGCCCTCGGTCAGGGCGCCGAAAAAGGCCCGCGCCGCATCGCGCAGTTCCTGGGGATCGGCGATGAAGCTGCGCAGGGTCGGGCGGCACACGCTCAGCGACTTCGCGTGGAGCAGCTGCAGGTCGAAGGCCTCGACGTCGCCCGAGGCGGTGCCGTAGCTGATCACGATGCCGCGCGGACGCGTGCACTGCAGCGAGGGCAGGAAGACGTCCTTGCCGACCGCGTCGTAGACCACGTCGACGCCCGCGCCACCGGTGAGCGCCAGGGTGCGTGCCGCGAAGTCTTCGCGGCGGTAGTCGATCGCATGGTGGCAGCCGTGCGAAAGCGCGACGCGCGCCTTCTCGGGCGAGCCCACGGTGCCGATCACGGTCGCGCCGAGCGCGCGCGCCCATTGCGACAGGATCACGCCCATGCCGCCGGCGGCCGCATGCACGAGCACGGTCTGGCCGGGTCGCACCACGTGCAGCCGTCGCAGCAGGTATTCGGCGGTGAGACCGCGCAGCAAGGTGGCGCCGGCCAGTTCCTGCGACACGGTGTCTGGCAGCGGCACCACGCGGTGCGCCGGGAGGTTGCGCGTCACCTGGTAGGCGCCGGCATGGACGTACGCCACCGCCTGCCCGCGCGCGAAACCGGTCGCGCCCGCGCCGATCGCCTCGACCACGCCTGCGCCCTGAGCGCCCAGCGTGATCGGGAACGGGGTCGCCGCATGCGGGCCGTGCGAGCCGCGGCGTTGGTAGATGTCGGCGAAGTTCAGCCCGATGGCGCTCTGGCGGATCTGCAGCTCGCCCGCGGCAGGCGGCGGCACCTCGACCACGGTGTCCGACAGGACCTCGGCATCGCCGTGGCGATGGATGTGAATGGCGACGCTTTGTGTCATGGACCGCGATTAGACGGCCGCGATTGCGATCAATGGATTCATACAAACACCTAGTGTATTTATTGTTTGATGTTGTGCATACTTTGTTGACCGACGCCGATCGGTCCCGATTCAAGGAGACATCCATGCAGTTGCGCAGACGAGAGTTCGGCCTCCTGGCCGCCGGTGCCTTGGCCACCCCCTATGTCGTGCGAGCCCAGCCCATCAACCTGGCCACGCTGCACGAGGCGGCGCGCAAGGAGGGCGAGCTCACCTGGTACACGGTCCCGCAGACCTCCGAGGTGGCCGAGAAGATGGGTCGAACTTTCAGCACCCGCTATCCGGGCGTGAAGGTCAACGTCGTGCGCACCACCGCCCAGGTGGCGTTCCAGCGCCTGAACCAGGACCTGAAAGCCGGCACGCCCAACTGCGACGTGTTCACTTCCACCGATCTGGCGCACTACGTCGACCTCAAGGGCCGCAACCTGCTGCTGAAGTACCTGCCGGCCGCGGTCGCGCGGCAGGACAAGCGGGTGCAGAACATGGACCCGGATGCGTACTTTCACGCTTCCAGCTGTTTCATGATGGGCCTGATCTACAACACGCAGAAGGTGCAGGCCGCAGCCGCGCCCAAGAGCTGGAACGACCTGCTCGATGCGAAGTGGAGCGGTGCCGCGCTTGTGGCGCACCCGGCCTACAGCGGCGCGGCAGGCGCCTGGTGCATCGAGATGCGCAAGCTCTTCGGAGAGGGCTGGTTCGCCAAGCTCGCGGCCGCCAAGGCGCACGTGAGCCGCTCCACCATCGATGCGGTGACCACCGTGATCTCCGGCGAGGCGTCGATCTCGGCCGGCCCGATGAGCCTGGCTGCGCGCTCGGCCTCGCGCGGCAACCCCGTGGCCACGCTGGCGCCGAAAGAGGGCCCGGTGCTGATCCTTTCGCCATCGGCGATCATGGCCAACACCCGGCGGCCGAACGCCTCGCGGCTGTTCATGGAATGGCTGCTCGGTAGCGAGGACACTGAGCGCATCTCGGTCGAGGAATTCAGCGTGCCGCTGCGCGCCAATGCCAAGCCCGCGCCCGGCGTGCTCGGCCTGAGCGACGCGAGCCCGCTGCTGGCGCCCACGCCGCCGCAGATGGTGGCGCAGATTCCCAAGGTGATCGAGCTCTGGCGGGATGCCTTCGGTGTCTAAGGCCGCCGTTCTCGCGCTGCCGGTGGCGCGCCGCACGCCGCATCGCCTGGGCGACCCGGCGATCTGGTTCTTCGCCGTGCTGATCGCGGTGCTGTTGCTGCTGGTGGCCAACCCGATCCTGCGGCTGGTGTGGGACAGCTTCCATACCGCCGAGGGCCAATGGTCGCTGCAGAGCTATGCCCAGGCACTCGGCCGCAGCCGCAACCTGCAGGCGCTGCTCAATTCGCTCTATCTCGGCGCGGCGGTCACCGCGCTGGCGTTGCTGCTGGGCGTGCCGCTGGCGCTCGCGGTCTCGCGCACCAACATGCCGGGCCGAGGCTTCACGCACCTGAGCGTGCTCGCGGCCTTCGTGATGCCCAACTTCCTCGGCGCCATCGCCTGGATCCTGCTCGCGGGCCCGAACGCGGGTTGGCTCAACCGACTGGTGGTCGAGCTCCTGGGCACCGCCAAGGGGCCGTTCAACATCTTCAGCTTCTGGGGCCTGGCCTTCGTCATCGCGCTGTACACCTACCCGCTGATCTACGTGTTCACGAAGTCGGCGCTCGACCTGGTATCGACCGAGCTCGAGGATGCGGCATCGATCCATGGCGCCGGCAAGTTCCAGACCATGGCACGGGTGACGCTGCCGCTGGTGCTGCCCTCGATCGTGGGCGCGGCGATCCTGATCTTTCTCGAGGCGATCGCGCTCTACGGAACGCCGGCGCTGATCGCGATTCCGGCGCGCATCAACCTCGCGACGACGCAGATCGTGTCGTTCTTCCAGTATCCGCTGCAGGTCGAGCGCGCCGCGGCCTTTTCGATGCCGATCCTGCTGTTGACCATCGTGCTGCTGATGCTGCAGCGCAAGCTGCTCGCGCGCCGCGGTTACGTGTCGGTGTCGGGCAAGGGCGGCGAGCGCCGGCCCTTCGACATCGGCTCGTGGAAGTGGCTGCTGCTGGGCTATTCGGTGCTGGTCGCGCTGCTCACGGTGATCCTGCCGCTGGCCATCCTGATCCTGGCGTCGCTGTCCAAGGCCTGGGGCCGCGGGCTGTCGCTGGACAACCTGACGCTGGCGAACTTCCACAGCATCTTCTTCGAGCAGCTGACCGTGCGCGCGGCCATCCTCAACACCGTGCTGTACTCCGGCGCCACCGCGCTGGTGTGCGTGGGCATGGGCATCTGCATCGCCTACGCCACGCAGCGGCGCATCACCCCTTTTCCCACCTTCGTGCAGTTCATGGCGCTGGCACCGGTGGCCGTCCCGGGGTTGATCCTGGCCATCGGCCTGTATGCGGCCTATGCCGGGCCGCCTTTCAGCCTCTACGGCATGGGCGTGCTGATCGTGATCGCCTTCACAACGCGCTTCCTGCCGATCTCGGTGGCGGCGAGTTCGGCCGGCGTGCGCGCACTCAACCCGGAGCTCGAGGAGGCGGTGCGCATCCTCGGCGGCGGACGCCTCACGGTGCTCACGCAGGTGGTGGCGCCGCTGCTCAAGAAGACGCTGGTGGGGGCCTTCATCCTGGTGTTCGTCATCTGCACGAAGGAGCTGTCGACCGCGGTCTTCCTCACCGGTCCCGAATCGCGTGTGGTGTCGGTGCTGACGCTCGACCTCAGCGAACAGGGCAACTACGAGACGCTCGCCGCGATGGGCGTGGTGCTGGTGGTGATCGTGACCATCGTCGTGGGAATCGGCATGAGGCTCGCGGGCCGCGACTTCATGCTGCGCCGCTCCTGAACCCGCATGCACACAAAAGAGAACCGACGCATGTCCAAACTCGAACTCAGGAACCTCAGCAAGCGCTACGGCGCGACGCCGGTGGTCGATGCGGTCTCGCTGCAGCTGCAGCGCGGCGAACTGGTCACGCTGCTGGGCCCCTCGGGCTGCGGCAAGACCACCACGCTGCGCATGATCGCGGGCTTCATCGAGCCGTCGGACGGCACGATCGTGGTCGACGGCGCCGAGATCTCGTCGCCCGCGCGCTCGGTGTCGCCCGAGCACCGCGGCATGTCGATGATCTTTCAGAGCTACGCGATCTGGCCGAACATGACGGTGGCGCAGAACGTGGGCTTCGGCCTGCGGGTGCGCAAGACACCCGATGCGGAGATCGCGCGGCGCGTGGCGGAGATGCTCGACGTGGTCAAGCTCGGCGCCCTCGCGCAGCGTTATCCGGCCGAGCTCTCGGGCGGACAGCAGCAGCGCGTGGCGCTGGCGCGCGCGATGATCGTGCGGCCCGAAGTGCTGCTGCTCGACGAGCCGCTGTCCAATCTCGACGCGAATCTGCGCGAGGAGATGGCCACCGAGATCCGCCGGCTGCACGACCAGTTCCACTTCACCACGGTCTACGTGACGCACGACCAGGCCGAGGCGATGGCGATCTCCGACCGCATCGCGGTGTTGCACCAGGGCCGGCTCGAGCAGATCGACACCCCGTGGAACCTCTACAACCGCCCGCGAACGCCCTTCGTCGCGGGCTTCATCGGCAAGACCAACCTGGTCGAAGGCGAGCTCGACGGCGACCGCCTGCGGCTCGACGGGCTGGCGGCGGGCTTCGCGCTGCCCGGGGGCGCGGCCGGCGGCGCCCGCCTGCTGGCCTCGATCCGGCCCCAGTCGCTGTACCTCGATGCCGCGCCCGCGGGCGCGGTGGCGCTGGGCGACGTCTCGGTCGTCGGACGCACCTACCTCGGCGAATACTGGAACTACCTGGTGCGACCCAGCGGAGGCGGGGCGTCGCTCAAGGTGCACGCGGCGCCGTCCACGGTGCTCGAGATCGGCCAGCGCTCGACGATCTATGTCGACCCCGGCGCCGTGGCCGCCATCCAGTGATGCATCCACCGCACGAGTCCACCATGCCCCATTCCATCGAATCCGACCTGCCGCTCACGGGCTGCCGCGTGCTCGACCTCTCCATCGCGCGCGCGGGCCCGGTCGCGGTGCGCCTGCTGGCCGACTGGGGCGCCGACGTGGTGCGCATCGACCCGCCCGACCGCAAGCCCACGCTCGGGCCGCGCCGCGGCTCCGACGAACAGAACCTGCACCGCAACAAGCGCAGCCTGAGCGTCAACCTCAAGACCCCTGAAGGCATGCGCGTGCTGCGCCAGCTCGTCGAGCGCAGCGACGTCGTGGTCGAGAATTTCCGCGCCTCGGTCAAGGAGCGCTTGGGCCTGAGCTACGAGGCGTTGCGCGCGATCAATCCGCGGATCATCCTGGCCAGCATCTCGGGCTTCGGCCAGACCGGCCCGTACGCGGGCCGCCCGGGCCTCGACCAGATCGTGCAGGGCATGAGCGGGCTGAGTTCGGTCACGGGCGAACCCGGGCGTGGTCCCTACCGCACCGGCATCGCGATCTCCGACACCACCTCGGGCATGTTCCTGGGCCAGGGCATCCTGCTGGCCTTGCTGCACCGCCAACGCACGGGCCGCGGCCAGTGGGTGCATACCTCGCTGCTGGAGGCCATGCTCAACAAGCTCGACTTCCAGGGCGCGCGCTACACGGTCGAGGGCGAGGTGCCGCGGCAGGAGGGCAATTCGCATCCCACGCTGGTGCCGATGGGCACGTTCGATGCCCGCGACGGAAAGGTCAACATCTGCGGGCCTGGCGCCGCGATGTGGGCCCGGCTGTGCGAGGTGCTCGGCGCCCCGCATCTGGCGCAGGACGAGCGCTACAAGGACCAGCCCTCGCGTCTCGCGCACCGGCGCGAGCTCGAGGAGGCCATTAGCGCCATCACGCGCGGCCTGGGCGTGCGCGAACTGGTGGAGCGGCTGAACGATGCAGGCGTGCCCTGCGGCCCCGTCTACGACATCGGCCAGGCCTTCGAGGATGCGCAGGCCCGGCACCTGCGCATGACGCGTCCGGCGCCCCATGCGGCGCTGGGTACGCTGGAACTGCTGCGCTCGCCGATCAACCTGTCGGACTGCCCGCACGCCGAGGCCTTCCATCGCGCGGCGCCCGATGCGGGCGAGCACACCGATGAAGTGCTGCGCGAGCTCGGCTACGGCGACGAGTCCGTCGCGTCGCTGCGCAAGGAAGGGGTGGTGGCATGAAGGCGCAAGACCGAGTCCTGCAGTCGCTGGGCACGGGCCGCATCCTTGGCGAAGTGCGCGAGGGCATCGGCTGGATCACTTTCAACCATCCCGAGCGCCGCAACGCGATGTCGCTGGACATGTGGCAGGGACTGGGCGCGGTGGCGGAGGCCTTCGAGCGCGATCCGGGCGTGCGGGTGGTCGTGATGAAGGGCGCGGGTGGCAAGGCCTTCGTCTCGGGCGCCGACATCTCCGAGTTCGAGCAGCACCGCGCCGACGCGGCGCAGAAGAAGAGCTACGACGAGGTGGCCGCTCGCGGCCATGCCGGCCTGGCCGCGTTGAGCAAGCCGCTGGTCGCGATGATCCAGGGCTACTGCGTGGGCGGCGGCCTGGCCATCGCGCTGGCTGCCGACATCCGGATCGCGGCGTCGTCCTCGCGCTTCGCCATTCCGGCCGCCAGGCTCGGCCTGGGCTACGACTACCGTGGCGTGGCCGCGCTGGCGCGGCTGGTCGGGCCGTCGGCCGCGAAGGACATCCTCTTCAGCGCGCGCTTCCTCGAAGCCCCCGAGGCCTTGCGGCTCGGTCTGGTCAACACGGTGGTCGAGGATGTCGCGCTCGATGAAGCCGTGAGCGCCTATGCGCAGAGGATCGCCGCGAATGCGCCGCTCACGGTGCACGCCGCCAAGAAAGCCATCCAGGCGTTCGAACGCTACTCGGACAGCGCCGCGGCCGACGAGATCGCGCCGCTCGTGCTGCAATGCTTCGACAGCGAAGACTACAGGGAGGGCCGCCGCGCCTTCCTCGCCAAACGTCCTCCCATTTTCCAAGGCCGATGAACGCGATCACCGAACCCACCGAGTCCTCCGACCTGCCCGAGCTTCGCATCGAGGGCGCGGTCGCGACCATTCGCCTGCGGCGCCCCGCACAAGCCAACCGCCTGAGCGCCGACGACCTCGAGCGGCTGGCCGCGCTGATTGCCGAGGTCGACGCGCGGCCCGAAGTGCTGGTGCTGCTGTTGCGCGGCAGCGGCAAGTATTTTTGCAGCGGCTACGACATCGGCAGCATCGGCGCAGAGCGCAAGGTCGACTTCGAGGGGGTGGTCGATGCGCTGGAGATGGCGCGTGCAGTCACGGTGGCGGTGCTGCATGGCGGCGTGTACGGCGGCGCGACCGATCTCGCCCTCGCCTGCGATTTCCGTGTCGGGACCACGGGCATCGACATGTTCATGCCCGCCGCACGCCTCGGCTTGCACTACTACCGCTCGGGCCTGGAGCGCTACGTGAGCCGCCTCCGCCTGGACAACGCCAAGCTGCTGTTCCTGACGGCGCGCAAGATCGATGCCGTGGAGATGAAGCGCATCGGCTACCTGACGCAGCTCGTCGAGCCCGATCAGCTGGAGGAGGAGATCAGTGCCCTGGTGCGCGACTGCGCGTCGATGGCGCCGATCGCGCTGACCGGCATGAAGCATCACCTCAACCGCATCGCGCGCGGCACGCTCGACCCGCAGGCGCTCGACGCGAGCATTCGCAGGGCCTACCTCTCGGAAGATCTGCGCGAGGGGCAATCGGCCTGGGCGCAGAAGAGAGCGGCGAAGTTCCAGGGGAAATAGAGAGCAGCGGCGCTGGAAACCATGGCCTCGAGTGCGGCCGCCAGCGCTCCGTTTGATCGCCAGAGCAACTCTGCCAAGTCGCGACGAGGACGCAGACAAGTGTGTTCGGCGTCGCTCAATGCCTCGTAGTCGTCAGCACTCGCTGCGGACCGACCATCCCGATCTCAGGGAGCCTCGTTGCCGCGCTTGATGCAGGCGGGCCCAGAAATTTCGACCTCATGGCCTGGGTCGATACAGCGCGACACCGACCCAGTTTCAGCTTGGCGTCGATGGGTTGACTCATGTGAAGGTCGCCGTGGCAAAGCAGCCTACACAGACGACGCTAATAAGGTGGTCGAGGAGATGGGCAAGGCGGTCGAATAGAGAATCCGGCGCCATTCACTTGCGTTGCAGCATCACCCAAGCTTGCCTCTTGTCGGCGTCTACGCGGCGAGCCATGTTTCGGTGGAAATCTACGAAGGGCGTGTAACCAGCAGTCATCTCTTGTCGAACGAAGCCCTGAGCAAGCGCCAGGCCGGCGTTTTCTGGCTGCTTGCCAAGCTGTTGAAAGGGCATGAGATGAAAAGTTCTAAACACACCCACTACCTGCTGTCTGATCGCGGTGCGTTCCGTGGTTCAGCCAGCGAGTCGACTCATAACGGGTCGCGATCGACACCCCGCTGGGGCGGGATGCGGCTCCCTCCATCGTTCCATCCAGTGCCGAGTTGCACAGCATCTTGTGGAGCGCCCATCGCTTCCTGGCGTTCTGCTTGTTCGCCGTCTTCTTGCTGCACTTCGCCGCCGCGCTTCTTCATGCCTGGGTGCGAAGGGATGGCGTGTTCGAGACCATGACGTTTGGTCGACGAGGTGGTCGCTGATTCATTGGGCAGATCGTGAAGGCGCCCGAGTTTCAGGACCGAAGCGGCCCCGTGGTGACCGTTCAGCGTGTCTCATCAGTCCGAGGCGCTTGCTGCAATCGCGGCGCTAGGACGAAATCGGCGATGGCGTCGACGACCCCTGGTGCCAGTGGAAGGTCCGAACGGCCGTAGGTGGCGAGATTGGCGGCCCGATCGTCGGTCTCGACGGCTTTCAGCACATGGTTCGCCTCCGGAAGCAGCACCAGCTTCGACTGCGCCGCTGCCTGACGCAGCCGCTGTGCGTCCGCGACACCGACTTGGAGGTCGCGCCCGCCTTGCACGATCAGCAGGGGCTTCGTGTACCGGCCGGCCAACTTCGCGGGGTCAATGGCGAATGCGCTGATCAGGAACCCTTGCACTTTCGGGTGAAACACAGGCCGCAGCGGCGGTTGCATATCGGCCATCTCCACTCGGCGGCCGGCTTCTAGCGCATCGATGGCGGCCATGGCCTGGTCGAGCAGCAGCGCGTTGGCGGGATTGGCCCGCAACTGCTCACGCAGTACTTGACCCATTGGCCGGCCCGTGCTCGCCACCAGGACCACGCCGCAGAGGGCCGGATCCTGCCGCGCGGTCGCCGCCGCCAGTGCGACCAGTCCGCCCTCGCTGTGGCCCAGCACCCAGACGCATCCGGCGCCGGACTCTTCACGGATCGTGTCGAACCAGCGGCGCACGTCGTCCGCGTAGTCCTCGATGGTGACCGCGTCGGGGTCGGCAACCGCGCCGGCGCTGCCGTGCAGTCCGCGCTTGTCGATCCGCACCGTCGCGATCCCCTTCGCTGCGAGGCCTTCGGCCAGGAGTCGGTACGTCGAGGCCTTCACTCCCAGCGGGTTGTTGCCGTCGCGGTCCGTGGGGCCAGAGCCGGGCACGATCAGTACCACCGGAGCGCCCAGCGTATCCGGAGCAGCCGGCGACAGCAGGGTGCCCCGCAGCGGACCCCGCGGGCCGAGCGCCTCCAGCGGCTTCTCGCGCGGTTCGGCGTCAGCTGCGCTGACGACAGTGACAGTGACGGCGACGGCGACGGCGACGGCGACGGCGACGGCGACGGCGGCCCTCGCCAACAGATGGAGGAGGCAGGCATTCATTTGTTCATGGACCTTCGACTCGATCCCGCAGGAGCGGGTCGGCTAAGTCTATAAGGCCACTATCGCCATCTCGAATTGAAGACCGCGAAGAGCGACCCGAACCTGGACTTCGTCGCGGTGTCTGCACATCTTACGGTCGTACTGCGGGGGCGATTCGCGTTCTCGGCGGTGGCTCCGCTGGAATGAACCGCAGGCCATGGGGCGACTGATCGGTCTTGTTTTCCTCGCAGGCCCGGTCCATGATCAGCTGCAACGACTGGCTCGTGAGCCCCACGCGTTGAAGCAGCCGCCTCCGTTCGGGTCCGTGGTGGGTCTGTCCAGGCGACCGACTGAACGCCGCCGCCGTTCGGGCATCCGCGGCAACCCGATGGAACTCCGCCGTGCTCTCCAGGCCAAGCAGCTTCAACCATCCCGTCCGGAATTGGGTGGTGCCAACAGCCCTTAGTTGGGTGCCGGCCGGGGAGCGACGCTGCTTCCCGACCTCGAAGCCACAACGGACAGGATGGCCGCAACGGTCAGACTGGCCCCGATGCAAAGCATGGCGGCGATCAGTCCCTTGGCCATGGAGCTCGTGCCCGGCGAAGTACCCGCGACGCTGAAGAAGACGCCGCCGATGACCGCGACTCCGAGGGCGGCGCTGATCTGCAAGGCTGAGTTGGTGATGCCGGCAATCATTCCGGAGCCGCTCACCGGTGCACGGTCGATGACCGAGCGCACGAGGGTAGGCAGTGCCCATCCCTGCCCGAAACCCAGAAGTCCCACCGCAACGATGAGCGGAAACTCGGCCGGCATTTGTGCGGGGGCGCCAGCAACCAGCGCCGCAAGGTACAGGCACCCGGCCACCTCGAGCAGCATGCCGATGGCGGGCACCCAATTGCCGAAGAGACGGATGGCCAGCGGTGTCGTCAACGGACCGATGAAGAAGCCGACGCCGAAGGGCAGGAACACCAGTCCCGTTGCCAAAGGATCTAGTCCCAGGGCCGACTGTAGGTAGACGGAGAACACCAGGAAGAAGGCAGAGACGACGTAAAAGAAAAGAACGCCGGCGAGACCGCTCATCAATCCCGGCATGCGGACCAGGTCGATGCTGACGAGCGGGACGCCGCCTCGTCGAGAAAACGCCTTTTCATAGCGCCAGAAACCGAGCGCGGCGAAAGGTGTCGCGATGAGCATGGCGCATGCCCACCATGGCCAGCCCCTTTCGCGCCCTTCCACCAGGGGCACGATCAGCAGGCTCAGCGTGAGCGCGCAGAGCAGAACACCGCCCCAGTCGATGGGCGCGGGGCTATCGCCACGAACGTTCGGCAGCAAGGGCAATCCACCGATCAGCACCGCGGCCACCACGGGCAAATTGATCAGGAAGATGATTCGCCACTGGAGGTGAAAGACGTCTGCGGAGATCAATGCGCCGCCCAGGGCTTGCGCGATCACTGCCGCCAGCCCGACGGTGGCGCCATAGAGGCCCAGCGCACGCGAGCGCTCCCGCACCGGGAACAGCGCATGAACGGAGGCCAGCCCTTGTGGGGCCATGGCGGCTGCGCTGAGACCTTGGAGTATGCGTCCCACGATGAGCATGGAAGGCGAGCTTGCGAGGCCGCACAGCAAGGACGTGAGTCCGAAGCCGCTGATGCCCAGCAGGAACATGCGCCGTCGGCCGAAGAGGTCGCCAAGCCGCCCACCGGTGATGAGGAAGACCGCGTAAGCCGCCGCATATCCGGAGATCACCAGTTGCAATTCAGCAGCACTCGTGCCGAGTTCGCCCTGAATGGACGGCAACGCGACATTGACGATGAAGAAGTCGAGTGGAGGCAGGAACGCCCCCACCAGCAACACCGCGAATGCGAGCCACCGACGCGAGTCTGAAGTTGTTTCTTGCATGATTTCGGTTGCGGCGGCGCGCATCAGATGGGGCGACCGAAGCGTTCCGTGCCCATGATGGGGGTCCAGTTCTGCAGCGGCGTGGCGAAATGCATCTCGAAGATGCGCTGCTGGAACGCCCATCGCCCGTCTCTTCGCTGGTAGAGGTCCCTGTACTGGCCGCTCACTTGCAGCGGTCCCTTCTCGACGTCGTAGAAGAGGCAGTCCGCCGCAACCAGCCCATGGCCGTTGTCGCCGTCGAGCGTGATGATCGCGTTCGCAATCCAGTGGTGCATGTGCGGCATGCGTTTCATGTTGACGCGTGCTTGCGCCAGGATCTCATCGAGTCCTTCCGAGTTTCCATTGGCGCCGAGCAAGAGCCGAGAGTCGGGATGCCATAGGGTGGCGAGGAGTTCCACATTCATCGTGTCGAACGCTTCCGCATAGTTGGCGATCAAGGCATCGATGGCGAAGCGGCTTTCGATGGCGTCGAGGCGAGCTTCAAGTTCTTGGGACATGCGGGTTCTCCGTGAGTGAGCGGTGCGAGCGATCTGTGAGCGCACCGGGAAAATGTACCGAGTGGTACAAAAATTAGTAAAAAAAAGCGCGACTGAAGCGACCGGGGCGTGGAGCCCGCTTCCTGCGCGGGCGCCTGGTGTTCAAGCGCATACTTCAAACGTGTCGATTTAAATATCGATTGGTACAAATATATGGCGGCGTTCGAAGGCTGTCAACGGCTCGGTTCCCCCCGGTCGATTTGCCAGCCGGGAGAGGAGGTCTTTGCTTGCCGATTTATTGTGTATCGACTAGTATGTAATTTTGAACTGGCGGAGATCTTCATGGCTCAGCGAGGCCGACCGCGCGCATTCGACCGAGATGCGGCCCTTACCTCGGCCATGCACCTGTTCTGGGAGCATGGCTTCGAATCGACCTCGCTGTCTCAACTGAAGGCGGCGATGGGCAGTGGCATATCCGCGCCCAGCTTCTACGCGGCCTTCGAGTCCAAGGAATCCTTATACAAGGAGGCGCTGGATCGATACATGGAGATCTACGGCCACTTGACCAGAAGCCTGCATGATCCTTCGCTAGAGCCGCGAGAAGCGGTGTTCCTTGCATTGAAGCGCTCGGCAAAGATGCAGTGGGAGGGAGGGCACCCAAAGGGTTGCATGGTTGCGTTGGGCGTGATGGGAGCCTGCTCGTCGGGCAGCGAAACCATCACCGCAATGCTCCGAGAGGTGCGCAGTCGCACCCGCGCTGGATTCCGTACCTGCGTCGAGCGGGCCATCAAAAGCGGGGAACTGCGCAAGTCCACGAACCCGGCCTCAATGGCCGCCGCGTTCGACAGCTTCTTCTTGGGTCTGTCCGTCCTGGCCCGCGACCGTGTGCGGCTCGCGGTCGTCGAGGAATCCGTGGTCCAAGCCATGGGCATCTGGGATGCCGCGCTGGATCGATCCGATCATCCAGGCTGAGCTTTCGGTCGACTGGCAATGAACGCGCAGAGCATTGCGCTGCCGTGTGCCACGCTCTGGCGAACGGTCGGCTAGCCAAGGCCTGCGCCACCCGACCACCTCGATCCGCGGCAACGTCGTCGGCATGACCGGCATGACCGGCATGACCGGCATGACCGGCATGACCGGCATGGCGATCGCCGTGCTGACCACCGGCGCGCTGATCTACAAGCTCGCCAGCGGCAATCTCGAGGGCCTGGCCTACGTGCTGGTCGCGCTGGTCGCGCGGGTCGTCGGCGGGGGCCTCGGAGCCTACATGGCCAACAGGGTCGAGATGCCCAGGATGCCCGAGCTGGTGGCCTTCATGCACAGCATGATCGGCCTGGCGGCCGTGTTCATCGCGGTGGCCGCCTTGGCCGAGCCGCCTGCCTCCAACATCGCGCTCAAGGGGACCCGATCCCCGCGGGGAACCGCCTGGAGCTGTTCCTGGGCGCGGCCATCGGCGCCATCACCTTCAGCGGCTCGGTGATCGCCTTCGGCAGCGCCCCCGCCGGCGGCTGCGCGCGAGGCGAGACCTTGGGCAAGCCGGCGTGGCGTGGCGTTCAGGGAAAGGCGCTGGCCAAGCCGGTGCGCGGCGTGGCACCGCCGCCCGGCCCGATTTCCAAGTAGGCGTCGCTGGCAGGCGTGTAGGCTTTCCACTCCGGCGCGTCCATGCTGGGATTGCCATCCTTCGCGAAACGGGTCCATAGCGTCATGGTGGTTTCAGTGATGGCTTCGTCGTTCGGTCCCCAGCCCATCGACGCCTGGACATCGGCCGCGTCCCCAGCGGTGCCGGTGATGCCATTGCCATTGAGGTCACCGATGGGCGCCTTCGCGCCGGCCGGCGTGAGCACGAGACCCATCACGTAGTTCGTCACCATGCCCTGCGGGTAGCCGAACAGGTAGGGCAACTCGCCGCTGTGGCCGCTGAGCAGGCCCATCGCCGACCAGCCGTCCGGCACGCGGCTGAACCGGTAGACGTATTGGGGCGAGCGATAGGTTGGCGCGCGCTGCGCCATGAATACCGGCAGCGACGCGCGAAGCGAGGGATAGTCGCCCGAGGTCGCACCCACCATCAGCGGCACGTCGCTGGGCATGCCCTCCGCCATGTTCTGGCCGTAGGTCTTCACCATGTGGCGATGATCCACATTGGGTCGGTAGGTCTCGCGCGGAATGCCCGCGTCGAGGTCGGCTTGGGTGTAGGCGGTCCACGGCAGGGCGCGCGCCTGTGCCAGCGTGGTCGCGCCGACGCGCTCGAACACGGCCTTGCCGATTGCTTCGCCGCCGGCCAGCGAGCTCGCGGGTGTTCCGCCCGTCGCGATGGCATTGGCGCCGCTCTGCACAATGGCCTTGTGGAACAAGCCGGCAGCCTCGGGCGCGTTCATGAGGCCATAGACCTTACCGCCGCCACCCGATTGGCCGAAGATGGTCACGTTGTCGGGATCGCCGCCGAAAGCAGCGATGTTCGACTTCACCCATTGGAGCGCCTTCACCAGGTCCATCTGGCCGTAGTTTCCCGAGCCGCCGTGGCCGCTTTCCGCGCTGAGCAGCGGATGCGCGAGATAGCCGAACGGCCCCAGTCGGTGGTTGACGGTGACCAGCACGACACCCTTGGTGGTCAGGCCATCGGGATTGTTGTACTGCTTGGAGTTGGCTGTGAGAATTGCGAACGAGCCACCGTGGAACCACACCATCACCGGCAGCTTCGACGCGCTTTTGGGCGCCGTCACGTGCAGGTACAGCGAATCCTCGCTCATGCCGCCTTCGCCCAGGGCCTCCATCGTCGGGTTCTGCGCCGACTGGTCGGGCCAGGCGATGGCCTGGCGCACACCGCTCCAGGGTGCGGGCGATTGCGGTGCGCGCCAACGCAACGGACCGACTGGCGGTTGCGCGTACGGAATACCGAGGTACTGCCACGTGCCGGCATTTGCCTCGAAGCCCCGCAGCGAACCGCCCGTGGTGGCCACGAGGTGGCGCGTGCGCGTGCTGCGCGTGTAGTGTTCCTGTGCGGCTGCGGTGGTCCTGGCCGTGCGCGGTCGCGGGTCGAGGTCGGAGAAGGCGCCTGCCGTCTCGATCGCTGCGAGCAGGGGCGCAATGCTGGCACGGAACGCGGCCGCGGGCTGTGCGAAATCGATCGCGGCGGCTTGACGCGAGACCGCTTGGCGGATCGCTTCGGTGATCTGTATGCCGTTGTTGAGATCACCGTCGGCATCGAGGGATTGCAGCAGCACCAGGCGGTTGCTCACACGCACGTCACTGGTCGTGCTGTCGGCCCCGACCCAGGCGAGCGGCGAGACGGCGGCCGATGCCGGCGTCGAGCCCAGCGGCAATGTACCGATCGAGAAGCTCAAGGTCTCGCCGGCCGCATAGCGGTACCGGCCTTCGGCATCGGTGGTGCGCGCGCCGCTCAGTGAGCCGCGGTAATCGAGTCCCGACACAGGGTCACCCGTGAACGTGCCCGTGAGCTTGGGCTGAGTATCGGGCGCGGTGTCGCCCGCAGGCGGCGCGACGAACGCGAGGCTGGCGCCATTGCCGCCGCCTCCGCAGCCGAGCAGGGCGACGGTGCTCGCCCAGGCTGCGAGGCAAAGGACGCGCGAGCGGCGCCGCTCGGCGCGGGCCGTGTGTGAGTGCATGAAGGTCTCCTTGTGGTGTGGTGTGCGGGAACGAAAGGCGTGGCCGCGCCGCCGCGCCTCCTCGCGATCTGGCGACGCGGCGCTCCGGCAGCGCGCTCAGGGAAAGACGCTCGACAGGCCGGTGCGGACCACGGGCGCGGCGCCGAGTTCGACGAAGCGGTCGTTCGCGGGCGTGTAGGCAGGCCAGTCAACCAATCCCGCGACGCTTGGGTTGCCGGTTTTGGCGAACTGGGTCCAGATCGCCATGCTGTTCTCGATGGCCTTCGCATCAGCGCTGTCGAAACCGGCCGAGGCAAGGATGTCCTGCGTGTCGCCCGCGGAGCCGCTGACGCCGTTGCCGTTGAGGTCTCCAATTGCGAGCTTGCTGCCGGTGGCCGGGTCGATCACCAGGTCGAGCAGGTAGTGGGTGACGACGCTCTCAGGCGCATTGAAGACGTAGGCCAGCTCGCCCGCGTGATACGTTTTCACGCCCCTGGCGCGCCAGCCGCCCGGCACCTGGCTGAAGAGGGCCGCATAGTGCCGGCTGGCGCTGTGCGTCGTCATCCAGGGAAACACGTTCTTCACCGTCTCGATCGGGTCGGGGGTGTCGTTGGTGTTGACCACGATCATGAAGGGCACGTCGTTGTGTCGGCGCGACTCGAAACTCACGCGCTCGCTGTACGGCAGATAGCCGTTGTCGATGTTGGTGTAGGGCACGAGCACGGAAGCCGCTGCGACCACCTCGGTCCAGGGGCGGCTGCGCATCTCCTCGAGCGAGGCCGCGCCCAGCCGCGTCTGGAGCGCGAGTCCGACCGCCTCGGCCGAGGCCAGCGTGCGGGTGTCGGGAATCAGCGTGCCGCTCTGGCTGATCGCCTTGTGGAAAAGGCCGGCCGCGCTCGGCGATGCCATGAGTGAAAGCACCTTGCGCCCGCCACCGGACTCGCCGAAGACGGTCACGTTGTCGGGGTCGCCGCCGAAGGCCGCGATGTTCGCCTTGACCCACTGCAGTGCCATCACCAGGTCCATCTGCCCGTAGTTGCCCGAGCCGCCGTGACCGCTCTCGGCGCTGAGCGCGGGGTGCGCGATGTAGCCGAGGGCGCCGAGGCGATGGTTCACCGAGACTTGCACCACGCCCTTGCTGGCGAGGGCATTCGGGTTGTTGAAAGGCTTGGTGTTGCTCGTGAGCGAAGTGAACCCGCCGCCGTGGAACCACACCATCACCGGCAGCTTGGAGGCCGACTTGGGTGCCGTCACGTTGAGATACAGCGAGTCTTCGCTCATGCCGCCCTCGCCGAAGCGCTCGAGCGCTTGGACCTGTGCGGCCTGATCTGCCCAGGCCACCGCCTCACGCACCCCGCTCCAGGGCTGGGGCGCTTGCGGCGCGCGCCAGCGCAGCGCGCCGACCGGCGGCTGCGCGTAGGGAATGCCAAGGTATTGCCAGGTCGTGGCGCTGGACTCGAAGCCGCGCAGCGGACCGCCGGTGGTGGTCACGAGGTTGCGCGCGGCGGTGGCGCGGGTGTAGTGCTCCTGCGCGGCGACGGCGCCGCGCGCGCTGCGCGGACGCGGATCGAGATCCGTGAAGGCGCCGGCCGCATCGAGCGCTGCGAGCAATGGTGCGAGGCTTGCGCGGAAGGCCGTGGCCGTTTGGGAGAAATCGATGGCCGCGGCATGCCGGGACACGATGTCGCGAATTGCGCCGGTGACCTGAATGCCGTTGTTGAGGTCGCCGTCGGCATCGAGCGTCTGCAGCAGTACGAGGCGATTGGTGGCGCGGGGGTCGGCCGGCGAGCTGGCGCCGCCGATGCTCAGCGGCGACAGCGCGTCCGCGGCGGGCGCGGTGCCCAGCGGCAATTCACCAATCGAAAAGCTCAGCGTTTCGCCTGGCGCATAGTCGTAGCGCCCCTGCGCATCTGTCTTACGCGCCCCTGTGACGGAGCCACGGTAGTCGAGGCCAACAACCGGTCCGCCTGCGAACACGCCGATGAGCCGGGGCTGGTTGTCCGGTGCAGGCTCATGGCTGCCGTCGGGCGCCGGCACCGTGGGCCACGATATGAAACTGGCGCTGCTCCCTCCTCCGCCGCCACAGCCCAGCAAGAAGGCGGTAGCGGCGCAAGCGGCCATCCACCGCGTGCCGCAACGGCGCCCCTCGGGCGATGCCATGCCTTTGATCATCCATATCTCCTTCGGTTATTTGACGTACGGGGGGCCCCGCGCGGGGCCGAGCCGGCCCAGATGGAACGGGTGAATAATTCCATTGAATTAATTCAATCGAATTAGAACTAACCCTAGCCCGGCCAGCGGTCACAATCTGCGTCCCATGCCCAGTCCTGCAACGAGCCCGAAGGAAAAACGCCCACCCGCGCTGGCGGCGTCGGCCGCCGCCACGCGCGAGCGCCTGCTGCTGGAAGCCATGCGGTTGTTCGCGCGCGAGGGCATGAATGCCGTGTCGCTGCGCAGGATCGTCGCGGCCGCGGGCGCGGGCAACCTGTCGGCGCTGCACTACCACTTCGGAAATCGCGAGAGTGTGGTGACCGAGGTGGCGCGGATGCTCCAGCGTATCCTCGAGCCGCGCTGCCGCGCGCGGCTCGAGGCGCTGGACCGGGGACCGCACACCGTGCGCGACGTGCTGGACGCAGCCTTCGGTCCGATGATCGACATGCTGTCCGAGGCCGGGCTGGGCCGCGACGCCGTGTGCTTCATCGGCCGGCTCGGCTGGGATTTCGGCGAGGAAGGCCAGAAAATTTCGGCCGACATGCACCGCGACATACTGACGCTCGCACTGGACAGGCTTGCCGCGCTGATCCCGGCGGTACCCCTCGAAGTTCTGAAGTTCCGCCTCCTCCTGACGATGAACTCGTTGTACTACGGCATCTCGTACCGCAGCTACGCCATGCGCTCACCCTTCGGGCCGCTGTCGATCGGGCGACGTGGCAACGAAGTACAGGAGCGGGCGCTGTTCATGGACTATCTCGAAGCCGGTATCCGGCATCCGTGACGCTCGAGCTTGAGCAGGATCGGCAGGCGTGCCGTTGAATGCAGTGCGCCCGACCAGACGCCACGGCTTCCATGATCAGCTTCATCGACCATGGCTCGTGGCGCCGACCGACACCGCGCACCCGTTGGCGAACGGCTTGTCTTGCGGATAGTCAAAAGTCCTACATCGATCTTGCAGGCCCCAGGGTAGAAACGATGACCCAGGAGTTCGGAATGACCACCATTGCATTCGATAAACGCTATGAGGCGTGGGCTGCAGCTGAGGCGGCGGTCTATGAGGCGATGATTCGGCTCGGTCCGCTCGGCCATGCGGAGGTCACGCCTTTGCGTGTGCGGGCCGATGAGCTGCTGCGCGAACTCTGGGAAGAACCAGATCTCTTTGAGGCCATCAGCGAGTCCCGCGATCAGTTTGAGTTTGCGCATGCCTCGCGGGCTGTCTAGGTGCCCGTGTTGAGATCAGCGGCAAGCTTGCCTCCGACAGCGTGATCTTTGGCCGGACCACCGGTTGAGAAACAAGATCTCATCGAGGCGTTCCTCTCGCCTCCGGCTGGGAGCGCCAGGTTGCAGCAAGCTTGCAGTAGGCGCTCGGTCGCCGCCAGCTTCTGTTCACGTTCTCGGCGTCACCCGCGTTCCTCTTGCTCTTCGCGTTCCCGCGTCCTCGCGCCGCCGCGCCTTCGACGTGCAAAGAATCAAAGCTGTCTGACATGGCGTAAAGCGCGGGAACCCTACATTTCTGACGCCACGGCTGCGTCGTGGCACCTTGCTGTAAACCTCAGCCCGGCCCAGTGCCGGGCTCTTTTTTTAGGATCGCTGTGACAAGTCGAACGTCTCTTGAAATCTTGCCGAGTGGGACCTAGATTGATCACCGTCGAAGTTTTGGTCAACTAAAAAGGAGGTTTTCATGACCATGAACTTGTTGCGGCAGATCGCGACGTCCCGCCTGCCGGTCTCGTTCTATCGACCCGAAGACATCGACCAAGTCCGCATCCTCAGAGCGGCGGGCCTGGTTGTGGCGCTGGTTCCGGCGCCAACCAATCCGCTCACGCTGGCGGGCGACGGCTTGGCTGCTCAGGTGCTCGCAGTCACGCAAAAGGGGCGTGAAGAGCTCGCCAAATTCGACTACCCGCAGTCGCCTTCGCGGCCGCCGCTGTGGCGCCAACGAATGTCACGCATCGTCACGCGGCGTCGCAGATCACCGTCTTCCGACTCACCCACCTCTGCACGAATGCAGTAGCACAAGAAAAGATGGGTCCGCTCGAGCGCGCGCTGCTTTGATCATTCACGGCAGCGCTTGCCGTCTCGACGGCCGAGCTTGTAGCTTCGCCGTGTTTGTCGGGTTCTTGGATTTCGATGCAGACGTCGTGTGGCTATTCTGCCCGTGTCGCAACGATGGCCTCGGAGCCTTCATGGACCGTAGGTCACTGCGAGCCTGCCGGCCATGCTGACCCTAGAGTTCGCCCTGCTCGGAAACATCAATCGCAGCGATGTGCCTGCAGATTCACTCTTAACTATCGGCCGCGATGTCTACCAACGGTCATTCACGCTGTTCGGGTGAGGACCTCGTGAGCACGCGCGAATGCTTCCAGCAAAAGGAAAGCGCCATCACAGCAACGAGACCTCGACGCCGTCGGCCGCCACCATCAACCCGGGAGTGTCCTCAGCGATCTCGATCGGCACTCCCATGTGGGTGAAAAAGTCGCTCTTGTTCGAGCCGCAGAGCTTCAGCACGCGCACGTATTCCGCGTGCTGTGCGCGCGTCATCAGAAATTTTTGCGGGTAAGCATTGGCGTGGGCCTTCCAATGGGCCGACAGCTTTTCGGTCATTGAGAGATAGAGAGACGGCATACGTAAAATGACATTGCTGAGCGCACAGGGATTTAGTAGATTTTCGTGCCCGTTGGAGAAGGCTGGCATGCCAATGGATTTTTTGCGTCGCATCAAGGACGCCAGGTTTCCGCTCGAGCTTCATGACGAAGCAGATATTCGAAATTCGATTGTTCTCGAAGCGGCCGAATTGATCAAAGCCCAGTTGCCAGGCGTCGGCGCCCCGCCTGCGGACGCTAGCGTCATCATTTTCCGCATCACGCCTCAAGGAAGAGCCGCCCTGTCCATGGGCAAGCCGATATAGCTTGGTCGGAGAATGCTTGGGCCCCCATCTGCTCTCGACTCGAGATCATCATGGTCGGTCGCTCCATGCGTCGTTACTCTGAGTGTCCAGCCAGCTCGAAAGGGCGCTCTTCCGCCGGTCGGATGCGAAAGGGACAGGCCTTTCTCGACGCGCAGGGGCGTAGTTCGATGCACGAGTCTGAGTGCTTGGCGAGCGCGGTTAGCGCTGCTCAGCCTTGTGCCGGCAGCAGCGTGGACGCTCGCACGTGCAGACGCTTTTCGAGGTGACACCAAAGGAAAGTTCGCTGTCGTCTTTTTTCTGCAGGCTCTCATTGGCGTTCGCAGCACCCGTTCGCGTTGCTCGGTAGGTCCTCCGTGGGGAGACGCAGCGAGACAAGCCAGCAGACAAAGCATTTGCGAGAATGGATACATGCTTCTTCCTCCTCCGAACGGTACGGACCGTGTGCAGGGCCTCGCGGCGCGCCTCGGGTGCACCGTGGCCGATCACTGTGAACTCTATGGGCAATTCAAGCCCGCTCTTCTGGGCAGCTTCTCAGGGCTCGCGCTGACGCTCAAGGAATTTGGGGGGCGTTGGGACAAGGTGGAACGTGTGTACGTTTTCGCCAGTTGGCCCATGCTTGAGGCCGCTTTGGAATACTGCATCAGGCACAAGGAAGAAGCCCGCCCTTCGATTTGAATGCTGCGGCCTGAAACGGCGCGGTCGATTGTCGAGCGCGCCGCGGCGGTCTTCTTTTTTGCGTCCCAGCTCGATGCCAGCCGTCGCCGCGACGCCGAGGAAGCACTCGCACAAGCGCACAAGATGGAGGCTCTCGGGCAACTCACAGGCGGTATCTCGCACGACTTCAGTAACCTGCTTCAGGTGATGTCAGGTCATCTGGACATACGGAGGTGAAGTTGGAAAGGGGCATGCTCGAAGAGGGCACCGTTCGTCGAGGGGTTGAGAGCCTGCGTTCGACAATCTTTAAAGCATCAACGCTGACCAGCAGCAGCTTGCTTTCTCGAGGCGCCAAAGACTGCGCGGCCGAGTGGTAGGGATCAACGCGGTGGCACAAGGAATGTCCGAGTTGGCCGCGCGCACTCTCGGTGATTTGATCTATGTCGAATTCGACCTGGCGCCCAACGCGGGGAATTTGGAGATCGACGTGACGCAACTTGAGGCGGCCAGCTTGAATGTTTTGGTCAACCCACGCGATGCAATGCCCGGCGGAGGGGCGATCAAGCTGCGTACGCACCCGTTGAGGTTGCGCTTGGCAGTCCGACGGCGCTCGAGGGACTGGCGCCAGGCCCGTATGCTGCTGTCTGCATCTCCGATTCCGGCCTGGGAATAGATTTGGCAATCCTGCCTCGGGTGATGGCCCCCTTTTTTACGACAAAAGACGAGGGGAAGGGGACAGGCTCTGATTTGAGGAACTGCGGCGCACCCGCGCCGCGCCGATGCACCAGTCAGAGAACGCTTTTCGGGTGCTGACCGCGTCACTGAAGCCCTCGATGTCGGGCTTGAGCTTGGCAGGCTCGTCGAGTTGAACAGCGGTCCTTCACCTTAATGCTCCTCATCAAAGGCTAAGAAATCTATGAAGGAAAACTTTGTAGTTTGACTTTGTATCGGCTAGCATGGCTTGATGAATGAGCCGGTAAGCGCCCCTCACGATCTACGCGCGCACACTCTCGCTGCGGAACTGCGCATGCTGGTGGCCAAGCTCAACCGGCGACTGCGCGAGCAGTCGCATGCCGGCGATCTCACGGGCTCCCAGAAGACCGTGCTCCTGCATCTCGAGCGCGAAGGTCCGGCCACGGTGACGACGCTGGCGCGCACGGTGGGGGTGCGTCCTCAATCCATGGGCGCGACCGTGGCCGCGCTGCAAGGGGCCGGACTCGTCAGCGGTGCGCCCGACCCGGCCGATGGACGCCAGACCATCTGGTCGGTCACGCCGGTCTTTCGCCAATGGATCAAGGACGCCCGCGCCGCGCGCGAGGACTGGCTGTTCCAGGTGATCCAGACCAGGCTCGCCCCGCGCGAGCAGGAAGCGCTCGCGGCGTCCATCGAACTCTTCAAACGCCTCGCCGAAGATTGAAGGCGACCCACCATGCCCGTCACCACCCTCGATCCCCAAACCGCCCTCATCGTCATCGACCTGCAAAAGGGCATCCTCGCGCTGCCCGTCGCGCATGCCACCGGCGAGATCGTGCAGCGCGCCAGCGCCCTGGCGTCTGCCTTCCGCCAACGTGCCCTGCCCGTGGTGCTCGTCAACGTGGCAGGCGGTGCCAAGGGCCGCACCCAGCAGCAGCGCCCCGGCGGCGAACTGCCCGCCGACTGGGCCGAGTTGGCCGCTGAACTCGATCGCCAGCCCGGGGACCACCTGGTCACCAAGAACACCTGGGGTGCCTTCACGAATACCGGGCTCGAATCGCACCTGAAGGCGCTGGGCGTCACGCAGGTCGTGATCGTCGGCATTGCCACCAGCATCGGCGTGGAGTCGACCGCACGCCAGGCCTACGAACTGGGTTTCAACGTCACGCTCGGCATCGACGCCATGACCGACATGAACGCCGATGCTCACGCCAACAGCATCGCCCGCATCTTTCCGCGCCTGGGTGAAACCGGCACCACGCAGGAAATCATCGACCTGCTTGCTCGGTGAGCAGCAGCATTTTCCGATCGCTCCGGGGCTACAACTACCGCGTGTGGGCCGGTGGCGCGGCAGTGTCCAACGTGGGCACCTGGATGCAGCGCACCGCGCAGGACTGGATCGTGCTCACGGAGCTCACGCGCCACAACGCCGCCGCGGTCGGCATCGTGATGGCGCTGCAGTTCGGCCCGCAATTGCTGTTACTGCCGCTCACCGGCTGGGCGGCCGACCATCTCGACCGGCGCAAGCTGCTGATGGTGACGCAGGCCACCATGGGTGCGTTGGCGCTCGGATTGGGTCTGCTGACACTCACCGGCCTCGTGCAGCTGTGGCATGTGTACGTGTTCGCGCTGCTGCTGGGGTGCGTGGCCGCCTTCGATGCGCCGGCGCGCCAGACTTTCGTGTCGGAACTGGTCACCGAGATCGATCTGCAGAATGCGGTGGCGCTGAACTCCACGTCGTTCAATGTCGCGCGCATGATCGGCCCGGCGGTCGCAGGCGTGCTCATTGCCGCGGTCGGCACGGGCTGGGTCTTCGTGATCAACGCGGCGTCGTACGTGGCCGTCATCGGCGCGATGAGGATGCTGCGCGTGCACGAGCTCCATCTGCGCCAGCGCGCGGTGCGCACCCGTGGCAGTTTTCTCGAGGGCTTTCGCTACGTTTGGCGGCGCCCCGACCTGAAGGCCGTGCTGTTCATGCTTTTTTTGATCGGCACCTTCGGCTTGAACTTCCCGATCTTCATCTCCACGATGTCGGTCACCGTCTTTCATGCGGGCGCTCACCAGTACGGCCTGCTGTCTTCGATCATGGCGATCGGCTCCGTCGTGGGCGCACTGCTCGCCGCGCGGCGCGACAAGCCGCGCATGGGCGTGCTCGTGGTGGGTGCTTCCGTTTTCGGCGCGGGCTGCGCGCTGGCCGCGCTGATGCCCGGCTACTGGCTCTTCGGCATGACGCTGATCGTGGTGGGTGTGGCCGCGCAAACCTTCACCACCACGGTCAACAGTTGGGTGCAGCTGTCGACCGAGCCCGCCATGCGCGGGCGCGTGCTGGCGATCCTGCTGGCGATCCTGCTCGGTTGCACGCCGATGGGTGCGCCCCTGGTCGGCTGGGTGGCCGACGCGTTTGGGGCGCGTTGGGCGATGGGAGTGGCGGCGCTGTCGGGGCTGGCCGCGGCTATCGTCGGGTGGCGCTACCTGTCGCTGTACCACCGGTCCTCGCAGGTGGGTGCTTCCCAGGAAAACCCCGAGCCATAGGACAAGTGGAAGCAATGCTGCGCCGCCGACAGGGCGGAGCTTGTGGCGCGGGTGCTTCGCGTGGTCGCCCGATGCCTACCCACGCAGGTTCGCTGAGGTGCGGCGAGCCGGTGTCCTGTCAACCTCCGGCCTGCATAACAACTGGTCTGCGAAGTGTCCGCTGCTTCAGCATGTGTTGCACACCTTGGTAAGAATGGCGCGCTGTTGCTAGCTCGACAACGCCGCGGTAGAAGTATTTGCTTTCAGTTCGTCGACTGAGATTGCCATCTCGGTGACTTCAAGCGGCCCATAGTTCGAGAGGAACGCAACATCAGCCGCATCGCGCCCATAGGCCAAGACGATTCGACCGCCTTGCGGTTCTGCCTGCGTCGCGTCGAAGGTATACCACCGCCCGCCGACGAAAGCCTCGAACCAGGCGTGCATGTCCATGGGCTCGAGTTGGTACAAGTAACCGACCACCATGCGGGCGGGGATGCGCAGGGCACGGCACATGCCGATAGCCACGTGTGAGAAGTCACGACACACGCCTGCGCCATCAGAAAGGGTGTCGAGCGCATCCGTGGATCCATCGCTCACGCCATACCTGTACTCAAGGTGTTCGTGGATCCAGCGTCGAATGACTTCGACTTGGGCATAGCCCGATTTGGTGTCCCCGACGATCTGGAGCGCACGGTCCTCCATCTTGTCAGAAGGGCAGTAGCGGCTTTGAAGCAAGTATTGCAGCGTGTCCGAGGGCAGGTCGCGGACCGCTACTGCTTCTGCATCGGGCGCGACGGCGATCGCAGCCTCGGCTTCCATGATCATCTCAACCTCGATGCGCATCTCGCCTTTTGGCACGGTGAGGCGCTGACACAGGTTGCCAAACACGTCGACGTATTCCGTGGTTGTCACCCACGGCTGAAGTTCGTAGCGCTCACTGACCATCCACTGCGCATCGCCACTGCGGGGGCGAAGCATCGCGACGACAGGGCAGTCACTACTTGCTTGCACTCTCATCTTGCATGTGGCGTGAAGTCGCATAGTTCTTTCTCAGTGGAGAGTGGATTTGAAAGTTGGGCGCGCGGGAATCAGCCCTGGTTGTAGCCTTTGCAGGGTGCTGCTTCTGTCAGCGAAGATCGAGTTTTCACCAGCGTTTTGATTCGCAAAAGCTTGGGCATCTAGTTCATCCGCCATGCGCGCGGTTATTAACCTACGCATTGCCAGAGCAAAACTCGTGCCCTGCCAGGTGAAGCCGTCGCGCGATGGATCGCTAGAGGCCGATGTGATGTCGGCCGCTGAAGCCTGGAGATCCCTCTCGCACGAGACGATGAGGAGGCGAGTATGCGAGATAGACACGCACCGCACCGGTCACTGATGGGGGCGTCGGAAAATCTCCCCCGTGATCTACTGCGCTGGCTTGCTTCAAGCTGTCGAGGCTGTCGCCAGAACAAGAGGTCGTTTGTACTTTGGGAAATCAATGCAAAGGAGAAAGCAAAAATTTGAAATCCATTTGCCCTCCCACTATTGCCGAAACTTACATCCCGATCAGGCTGGCCATTGCGCGTGCAATCGGACTATCAAATCGCATCTTGCCTTCGACTGCGGCGAAGCAGATGCAGTCGGTCCCGGGTGCGACGGTTGGACAATGATGGATGCTGTGATCTGCGGCATCAAAGTCACCGGTGCCAAATACCTCACGTCCGTCTGCAAAAGCGCCGTGAAGCACCTGGGTTAGCTCGGTGCCATTGTGGGTATGAAAAGGTAAGCTGCGGCCCGAGCCGATGCGCAACAGGAATAGCTTTGCATCCGGATGTGAAGGAAGGCGAAGTCTGCTCCATCGCATGCCAGGAGCGAGAAATCTCCAGGGGGTTGAGGTGCAGGCCTCTAGGGCGCGAGGCCACGCCATGCCGGCAGGCAGCGAGGGCCGCTCACCTCGTTCGAAGGTGCGCGAAGATGGCGTCTTGTGAACCGACGCTGGCTGATCAATCGCCGCGAGTGTTCGTGCCAGTGCTTGCGCCGAAAGAGATGCAGGCGGCAGGTCCTCAACTATGACCCCGCCGACTGCTTCGAAGAGTCCAAGGCGCTCCTGGCATTGAGCGCAGGTCTCGATGTGAGTGCGCACTACGAGCGTTGCGCCGATGGAGAGCGTTCCCGCGGCGAGTGAAAGCAAGAGGTCGTCAGCGGGATGATGGCGGATCATTGTTGCATTCCTTCAAGCAACTCGCGCAGGCGCGCAAGCGCCCTTCGAATGCGCGACTTCACAGTGCCTAACGGAAGCCCAAGCTCTTGCGCGATCTCTGGATGGGGGTGATCTTTGAAAAATGACAGGCTCAGCAGATGCTTCTGCTCTGGAGAAAGCTGCGACATAGCCAGTCGAATGCGTACTGCATTCTCTCCAGTCCACACACCTTCTTCCAGGGCCGGACCAGGGTCAACCAACTGCGTCGCCAGATCCTCTTCGTCTGGCACCAAGGGGACGCTGTCGCGCCGTAATGAATCCACCCGAAGATTCCTTGCGATCGCGAAGATCCATGTGGACAATGCCGCTCGCTTCGGGTCGAAGAGCTTGGCCTTTCGCCAAAGGCTCACCATCGTTTCCTGCGCCAACTCCTCGGCGGACGTCTCCGAAGAGCCACAGAGCATCATGTAAGCCTTGACCCTAGGGGCAAAATGCTTAAAGAGAGCGGCAAACGCCTGTCGGCTATTGGTCGCCGCTACCGCCTCCACCCACTCATTGAGTTGTTCGCTGGTTGGCACGGTACCTCGTCGTTGCACCTTGGTTACGACAGACAGCCAAGGCAGCTTGGACACGCCCGTGTCGGGTTCGGGCACTACGACTTCTTGAACGGCGCTCATGCCTCATATACGCCCCTTAAGCCTACTTGGATCACAAGTGAGCCATGACGGCAGGCGGAAATTGTAACAACCGAGCTGCGCAAGCCATTTTCCGGAGAGGCTGACCGCGCTCGAACTTCCGGTGGCCGTCGTTTGCGCTTGTGCGCGCACCATCAACGGCGCGGCAGCCGCGCCTTTGTGGCGGTGCGCTGGACGCGTGCCGCGCCCTGACATGAAAACCGGCCGGGTGTCGCCAGGCCGAAGCTGCTTGAAACGCCGTTGCGCCGAGGTTGAGTGTCGCTGGGAATCTGGGAAGATTTGGCGTCGCGGCCCTGGCGGCCCTCTGCTTGGAATCCCTCAATGTCGTCTCTTCAAGCCCCTCCTGATGCACTGCTGCAGGCGTTGTTGGTTCATGGCGGATGCGCCGTGTGCTGTTACGACGCTCAGAATCGCATCACCGGTTGGAACGCTCTCTATACGGAGTTCTTTCCGGAAGTCGCTTCCTGGATCCGGGTGGGAACGACGTTCGAGGAAACGTTGAAGGCGTTTCTGCGGCTACAGCATCCGGCGTCGACGCCGGAGCAGATGGTTGAGGCGACGGAAAATGGTATGTCGAGGCACCTGAACGAACAGGGACCGATCCAGTATCAGCGGGCCGACGGCCGATGGCTCGAGCTTCGCATGTTCTTGCTGCCGGAAGGTGGGCGCTTCAAGTTATGGAGAGACATCAGTACCCAAATCGCACCCGGCACGGACAGCGAACTTTTGCATCGACTTATTGCGGCGGTGAACGTGGGCATCACGGTCCATGATGCCGATGGAAGTCTGCGCTACGTGAATACGAGATTTTTCTCGGAACACTTTCTCAGTCTAATTCGGGGTGTTCCAGCAATTGAACGAAGAGTTACCCAAGCGAGCTACTGGAAGAAGTTTCACGAGATATTCGAGCGCGACGCTGAGTTCGAAAAGTTGTGCCTGAGCGAAGTTGAAGGGCCGCTGCATCACCCGGTGACACTTCAGGCGCGGTCAGGTCGCTTCTATCGTATCCAAGAACAATGGTGGGAAGATGAACTGGTCAGCATCTGGACTGATGTGACCGACGTGATTTCTCGGAAGAGAGCGCTGCAGCAGGCGCACTCAGAGCTTTCGGCGCTAAATCGCCAGTTGGTCGAGCTGTCGGAAACGGATTCGCTGACAGGTTTGGCCAATAGAAGACGATTTGGAGTACAGCTTGAACGTGCTCAGCAAGCAGTCGTTGAAGGTGCGCAAGCGGCTGTCGCAATATTCGACCTTGACTTCTTCAAGGCCGTCAACGATCGCTATGGGCATGATGCAGGAGATGTCGTATTGGTCGAAGCCGCAAAAATGCTCCAGGTTCATCAAGGTGACGACATCTGTGTTGCCAGACTTGGTGGAGAGGAGTTCGGAATGGTGTTTCGCGGCATGGAGGTTGCCAAGGTGCTAGCGGTTTGCGAGGAATTGCGTCGCGCGTTCTCTCAAGGCCATTTTAGGATCGGAGCGCAGCGTTTGCGTATCACCGTCTCGGTTGGGGTTGCTCCATTGACCGAATATCGGAATCAGTCAGTTTCTTTGAAAAAAGCAGATGACTCGCTATGGAAAGCAAAGTCGGCCGGTCGCGACTGTGTCATGTTTGAGTTGAGCTGGCCCTATGTCCGTGACGGAGTCGACGATCTCCAAGTTGTCACGGATATCCGGGCCGACGATGAGCCTCTCAGTCCGGAAGCCTTGCGTGACAAGTATGCTCTGCCGGTCAATCAGCATCCTGTATTCACTCGGCCGCATTGGCAAGAAGCCGTACGGCGCAGAGAAACCGTAGACGACTATTGGGGATGGGTCAGCTACAAGATTGAAGCGCGAAGCCAAGACCAGTGAGCAGCGTCCATCGGTGCCACGTTGTCGGTAGGATTGGACGACGCGATTTGTCGATCCTCCTTCGGGCGCTTTGACTGGATGAAGGTGGTCGCATCGACTGGACGATTAGATGACTCTGAAATCCACGGGCTAAACATCGGCCGTTGGCTGAAGCTGCCCATTCGTCGAGCTGGCAAGTCCAGTCGGTGAGTGCAGTTTTGGCTTCGTGGCGCGAGCTGAGATTGTTGCTGGCAGGGAACTCCTGAGGCGCTACGGCCGCGCAACCGCTGAAGGCGTCTCCGGCCAGCGCTGCGGCACACGGCGGAGGCTGTCCACCGAATAGCCGAGTTCCTTCAGACGCGCCACCGCATTCTGGTAGGACGTCTCGGAGATTTGCGGCGTGCGCGCCATGATCCAAGCGTAGTCGCGGTCGCTGCGACCTATGATGGTCAGCTGGTAATCGCTGTCGATGTCGACGATCACGTATTCGGCCTTGATCGGCCAGACGAACTGCATGCCCCAAACCGCATTGTTGGTCCCGGGCACTACAGTGGCAATCGGGTTCATCGTCTTGAGCTCGCCGTCAAAGGCGCCTTCACGATAGCGGAACCGAGTGGCGATTCTGCCGTCGGGCTGCAGCGTATACGACTCGACCGCGTTGAATGCGTTGCGCTCGGGACGCGTAGGGATGTTGCCGATGACATACCAGTCGCCAACGAAGCGGTGCAGGTCGACCTGCGGCACCGGCCGGATCTTGACATTCGGTGAGACAGCACAGCTGGCGACGAATAGCGTCGCGCATAAGGCTGCAACAAGCAGTACGGTCGGCTTGACCAGCCGCGGAGAGAGGTGCTGCATAGGGGCGGGTCCGGAAGTTTGGTGCAAAGTACGGGTCGGTGCGCGCTGGATACGTCGGACGGCGCCCCGCGGCTTTGCAAGCCCGCTCAGCGCATTGGCCTGGTACGCTCCATCAACCTGGGGCGAATCCCGTGTCCTGCCCTGCCGAGGTCGTCGGGAGGGGTAGCCTTCCAGAAGATGAGGCCATTGCCAGAACCTGTCTAGGGGGTAAGGCGGCTCGCGCTGGAGGGCTTACGCATGGCTATCGATTAGCTCGACGATAAGGCGCTTGACCTGCGCACGTCCCCATCAGCCCCGCTAGTAACGACGCATCGGCTGTCCGCGTGAATCATCACTTTATGCGACCCCAGTGGGTGTCAGCTCCGGCTCTCGATGCCGTGAAGCTGACATGGAAGAAAGGTTGTTCGCGACATGGTCAATCAAATGGCGCAGACTGCTCTGCCCAACGCGCCCACACCAGTCGCGTTTAACGAAAGAAAGCCTCTTATGGTCACAGTCGCGTTATTCGTTCGCCTGGAAGCGAAGCCCGGGAAGGAGAAAGACGTCGAAGATTTTCTTCTGAGCGGTCTTCCCCTCGTCATGCAAGAGCCTGCCACTACCGCTTGGTTTGGCATTCGCCTGGGGCCAACAACCTTCGGAATCTTCGACGCCTTTCCGGACGAAGCAGGCCGCCAAGCCCATCTTTCTGGCAAGGTTGCGGCGGCTTTGATGGCACAGGCAGGTGAGCTGTTTTCCGAACCGCCGTCCATTCAGAGAGTTGACGTGCTCGCGGCAAAGTTACCCGGCTGAATATCTCTCCCGGAAATCGATGGTCGAGAGACCTTCGCCGCGCACTACACGCTGAAGCCGTCGTGCATAGGAATGTTGATGCGCAGGCGTATTGGCGAACAAGTGGCCGTGGTGGGCGTTTCCGCCTCCCAGTGCGCGGACTACGTGCGCACGCAGTCGCTGTGCGCCGGAGCGTAGCTACACCGACTTTATGCACAGTGTGACAGCGCATCGATGCGGCTCATCGCAGGACGCCCATGGTGGCGGCAAGGAGAAGTCACGATCAGGCTATTCTCTACGGCAAGTTGCGGAATTTTGGGTTACAAGCGATCGCTGCATGATCGATCCGCCACGGCGGGCTCTTATGGCGAAGGTAGAGGCGTAAGCCCATCCCGTTGGGGATCGCGAAGGAAGGTGCCGGCAGTCATGTTCGCTGCAGGCCAGTAAGCTCCATGCCGACGCCAAACGCAAAAATCGACAGGGTGCAGCGGTTGTCCGATGAAAAAGCGTCTGAGCCAACGCACACCTGAGGAATGGCTGCAACCGCTGGACGAGACTTTGCTCCGTCCAGGGCTCTTGGTGCGGCCGAGCGATTTCGCTCCCGCTGCGGTCGCATGCGATTCTTCCATGAGAGGCGTCAGCCGTCCCTCCGCTGAGCGGAAAGCCTGAGGACGGGTCACCAGATGCCCGCTTGCTCTACAGCTCCGAGACGAGACGTACTTCCTGCGCCGGGTCCTTATGAAGTATCAGCGCCCAAGTCAACTCGAACCGTTGTAGTGCTTTCTCATGGAGCGAGCTCGCTTCGAGTTGTGCTTGCGAAAACTGTCGCTGCTGCACGAACTCGTCAGCGAGAAGGGTTGGATGCGGATGCGCCTTGATCAGAGCGCGTAGAGCGGCGGTCAGCGCGATCTCCGTTCCAAGAACGCTGGCCGCTGACGCGTTTTCTGTTGCCTCATCCGGTGTGGCCATTGTGTGCCTGCCTTGCGGGTTCCGTGTTGAGGAACTCCGACTTTACTGCAAGAGGGGGCCCACGTTCCGAACACGCCAGGGCCCGGCCCATCTTCTTTCGTCTGAGCTGACGAAGATACTCGGGTCTGTGGTACCCCTCGCGCAGTGGTGCCGAAGGCGAGACCGCCACATGCGAGATGAGCTGCCGATCTTGCACGGCGCCCGTCGACATGAATTTCATGCTGCGCCTGCCCTTGTTGCTCGTGATTTGTGATGCGGCGAGGGCAGCCGTGAGGGCTGTGCGACATCCCGTGTCGCCCGTGACCCGCGACCTTCGTATGCGAACGCCGAAGCTGCAGGGAAATGTCAAGAGCTGCGCGATCGAACTCTCTCTAGGCTGTCCTCGTTTCGCCGGCTCTTGAATGCTCGTGTTTCGGCGCTCTGGACTTCCACACCCCCTCTTTTGACCGCATCACGCGGTGATGGGCGAGTCCTTTTGAAGGATCGGCTTGCAAGGTCGAGCTGAGCCTTGCCGTTGCGGTGGTTCGATTCGCATCCGACTGCGACTCATGCTTTCAGGAAAGTTGTAGCGCCGCACGGACTGGCTGGCAAGGGCAACTCCTCATCTCGCGCACGCGGAGCCAGATATGTCCTTTGCTTGAACGATCAGCTCACGCACGACCGACGCGGCCGCCTTTCCGACGACGTCATGTTGGTCGGCACCAAGATGGATTCCGTCGATTTCGCTGCGGCCCGTGATGGGGTTCAGGTCGAAGAAGTGAACAGATTTCGTCGCCGCCATCTCCGCCAACGCCGCGGCGAACCCTTTGCTTCGCTCGACCGCACCTTCAAACTTCTTCTCGTTGCCGCCCTTTGGCTGAATGATCTCCGGCGGCGCGACGACCAGGATGCGAGGCCGGGGCATGCCGGGCTCCACCGGGGCTTGGCGTACGGTCTCAACCAGCTTTCCGACGCCGGAGGCGGCTGCCCAGGCCTTGATGCCGAACGGGGCCTGGAAGTCGTTGGTTCCCAATTGAATGATCACCAACTCCAGTGGCGAGCACATCTCGATCACCTCGCCGAGACCTGACGCGCCATTTCGGCCCGGACGAAATGGATCGTCCCAGATTGTTTTTCGGCCGGGAAGGCAGTTCTCCACGATGCGAATCTCCCGCAAACCGGCGCTGTGAAGTGCGGATTCCAGAACACCCGGCCACCGTTGGTCGAAGGCGTAACGTTCGCGGGTGCCGGGGACCATGCCCCAACTTATGCTGTCCCCGTACACAAGGATTTGCTTCATGGTCTGACCGTCTTTGTCAAAGCGGGTGTTGCCTCACGAGCATGGGCGCCCAGCTCATCAGGGTGTGCATTCGTCTCGCAGCAGCACGCTTGCCAGCGCCGCCGAGTACACCTTGGATTCGAGACTGTCCGTGCGGCTGGTGAGGACTACAGGCCTTTTCGTTCCCAGCACGACACCGGCACACGACGCGCCAGCCATGTAAACGAGGGACTTGTAGAGGGCATTGCCAGCTTCGAGGTTCGGCATCAGCAGAATGTCTGCTCTGCCGGCGACGGATGAGTCGATGCCCTTGGCGGTCGCAGATGCCGTGGACACCGCGTTGTCGAAGGCAAGCGGACCATCCACAGCCGCATCGAAGATCTGACCGCGTTGCGCCATCTTCGCAATGGCTGCGGCATCGAGCGTGCTCGGGGCACCCTGTAAGACCGATTCGGTGAAGGAGATGACGGCAGCTCTTGGCCGGACGATGCCGAGCGCTCTTGCCAAATAAATGGCATGTTCAAGAATTTCCACCTTCTCGCCCAACGTCGGTGCCACGTTCACGACGCAGTCGGAGATGATCAGCGGCGATGGGCGGCCCGGCACTTGAAGCACAAAGGCATGAGAAATGCGCCGCTGCGTGCGCAGCCCGTCGTTGCGCGCGACCACCGCGCGCATCAGTTCGTCGGTATGGAGTGAGCCCTTCATCAACATGTCGAGGCTTCCTGCGGCTGCAAGCTTGCAAGCTTTCTGAGCAGCCGACGCAGCGCCGGCGCCGGTGTCGATCAATTCAAATCGCTGCAGATCGATGCCTTCGCGCGCCCCGAGCTGAAGCAGACGATCGCGCGGGCCGAACAAGCTCACGTCGGCGATGTTTTCTTCGGCCAGCCGAGAGCCTGTCTCAAGCGCGGCTGTGTCGCAGGGAAACACCATGGCGATCTTCCGCCGGCCGCTCTGACGCGCGGTCGCGAGCAGGTCGTCGAGAAAGGTGCTGCTGCTTTGCCCGACGACGCAGGTAGGCGATGAATTGGGGGTGGTCATAGAGTGCGACGTTGAAGATGGCCGGGAGTGCCGGTCAGGCGGCGGGTTCCTGTGCGGAGGTCGCCGGCACTGCGCTCGAATGACGCAGCCGTGTCTTTGTCAACGCGCCGGCTGTCTCGAGGATCGGATACGCGATGGAGCAGATGAGGGAGTTGATGCGCTTGAGATCGCTGATGAGATCGAGGTGCAGTGAGCTCGTTTCGATGCTTTGGCTCGTCTGCATCTGGAGACGTGCAAGATGGTTGGCCGCATACGCGTGTTCCAGCTCGCGGAACCGAGCCTTCTCCTCAAGCAGTGCTTTCGCATCGTGCACCTGGCCGTCCAGGAAAACGCTCATCGCCAGTCTCAGGTTGGCGATCAATCGCGAGTGCAGATCCGCGATTTCTCCCATCCCGGCATCCGAGAAGCGGCTGGCCTTGCGGATCTGCTTGTCCTCGAGGTCTTGGATCACATGCTCGACGAGGTCGCCAACCTGTTCCATGTGGATGGTGAACGAGACAATGTTCGACCAGCGGCGTCCTTCTTTCTCCGGCAACGCATCGCGAGGGATCTGTGTGAGGTAGAACTTGATCGACGAGCAGATTTCGTCGACGCGGTCGTCCATCTTGCGCAACTGCTCGGCCAGCGTGAGGTCGGCGTTGCGAAGCACCGGAAGAATGCCGGTGAGCATGGCTTCAACCAGATCCGCTTGGCGCAGGGCCTCGCGAGCCGCACAGCTGATCGCAAGGGAAGGGGTCGCCAAGGCGGCAGGATCGAGATGTTGCGGGCGAATCTCGCCGAGCGGCGCGGCAGGGGTGGGCAGCAGCGTTTCGACAACCTTCGCCATCGGTCCCGTCAGCCCGATCAGAAGCACGGCCCGCGTGAGGTTGAACCCCAGGTGAAAGGCAATCACCTGGGTATGCAAGCTCGAGAAGTTCTGTTGCAGCAGATGTTCAATCTGGGGGAGCATGACCACTGCCAGGGCGCATCCGAGCAGCTTGAACAGCAGGCTGCCGAGCGGGAGCCGCATGCGGATCGCACGTGGTCCCGAGCTGGTGAGCAGCGCCAGAATTCCGCTACCGATGTTCGCGCCTAACACGAGGCACATTGCCATTGGCATCGGCAGGACGCCCGAAGCCGTCAATGTCGCGGTCAGGAGCACAAAGGCGAGACTTGAATAGGTCGCCATCGTCAGCAGGGCGCCGACGGCGATCTCCAGAAGCACATCGTCGGGCAGCGCGAGCACCAAGCTGCGGAACGTTGCAGAGGCGAGCAGGGGCTGGGTCGCACTGACGATCAGTTGCAGCCCGAGCGTGATCAGCCCGAAGCCAATCAGCACATGGCCCACGCGGGCGCGCGGTCGCTTGTCTGAGCCGGTGACGAGCACGACCCCCGCAAGCACGAGCAGCGGTGAAAGCCAGGACAGGTCGAAGGAGAAGACCACCGCCATCAGGCTGGTGCCGACCTCCGCGCCGAGCATCACGGCCAATCCAGCGGGCAGGCCGACCAGGCCGCTGCCGACGAACGATGAGACGAGTACCGCCGTGGCCGTGCTCGACTGGACGATGCCTGTCACCGTCACGCCCGCGAACATCGCCAGAAAGCGATTTCTCAGGCTGCGCGAGAGAACATCGCGCAGGTTGGCACCAAAGAGTTGAATGACGCCGGTGCGCACGATTCCCGTGCCCCACACGAGCAGAGCGATCGCAGCGAGAAGGTTCAGCAAGTGGATCATCGAGGTGACACGACGGAGGGCGTCGGGCCTGTGAGAGGCGCAGTGAAGGAGGCCGCGATTGTGGGTTTCGGGGGCTTCACGATCAATCGACCATTGCTCACATGCCGGGTGAGTTTTTATGCAGACCAACGGATGTATGCTTTTTGATCGTCCTCCTCAGTTCTGATGCATGCCATGCGAGCCCTACCTCCGCTGAATTCGATCAAGGCCTTCGACGCCGCCGCGCGCCACCTCAGCTTCACGAAGGCTGGCGATGAGCTGTGCGTGACGCATGGCGCGATCAGCCGGCAGATTCAGGTGCTCGAACAATGGCTGGGCACCGCTTTGTTCCTGCGGCTACCGCGCGGGCTGCAGCTCACGGCCGATGGCATGCGCTTTCACACCGAGGTCAATGCCATGCTGAACAGCCTGGCCTCCGTGGCTGACCAGATCCGGCGGCCGCAGACGACCCGCATCATCCGCGTGCAGTCCTTGCCGACGTTCACGATGCGTTGGCTGATACCCAGGTTGCCGGATTTTCAGAGAAGGTATCCCGATGTCGAGATCCGGCTGTCGATCGCGGCCGATGCCATGCCGCCTCGCGTCAACGACTTCGAAGTGTTCCTGACCGGCGGCCCGGAAAGTCATCATGGCTTTCGTTCTGGGCGATTCCTTGACGAGCAACGGATCGCCGTCGCGGCGCCGGAGTTGTTGCTGCGTTCACCGATCCAGCAGCCCAGTGACCTGAAGCAGCATGTGCTGCTTCACACCAGCAGCCTGCCGGCGCTTTGGTCCAACTGGTTTTCGGCAGTGGGCAGCCAGACGATCGAATGCCGCAGCGAACTGACCTTCGAGCACCTTTACCTGTCCATCCAGGCCGCCGTCAACGCCGTGGGCGTTGCCATCGGTCCGACGGCCTTGGTGGCCGATGACGTCAACGAAGGGCGGCTGCAGTACGTCATGCCGCAGTACGCGCTGCCGGCCAGAAGCTACTTTTGGTACTGCCCGGAGCGAACCAAGGGTGACGCCGCGGTGGAGGCCTTCTGTGCCTGGCTCGTGGATGTCGGTAACACGGGTCCAGTGGTTGCGAGCTAGCTGGAACCAGGCCGGGTCCAGGGGCGCGTTCAAAAAAACTCACAGGCCTGTCTCAACTTAAATCGATTGATACCAGACGGCTCCGAAAAATAGCATCGCTCGTTTCATACACCTGAGAAAAAGGAGCGAGCATGGCTTTGGAGCTTGAAGATATTCGGGCGTTATTCGACGCGTACGGCTCAAGGGCATACGGCAAGGAAGCAGTCACGCAACTGGAGCACGCACTGCAGACCGCCCATCTGGGCGAAGCCGAAGGCGCCGAGCAGGAGCTGATCGTCGCGGCATTCCTGCACGACCTGGGGCATCTGATCGGGCTGAGCAAGCAGCATGAAGAAGGGGCGCCGAGTTCGGACGACGGATCGCCTTTTGGAACGGGTGACGACCTGCATCAGTACGTGGCGCTGCCGTTCTTGCGCCCCGTTCTCCCAAGCGCAGTGGTCGATCCCATCGGTCTGCACGTCGAGGCCAAGCGCTGTCTGTGCGCGATCGATCCGACATACCGCGCGAAGCTGAGCCCGCTGTCCATTCACACGCTGAAGCTGCAGGGCGGCATCTACACGAAGGAGGAGGCAGATTCCTTCCAACATCGCCCCTTCGCCCTCGACGCCATGCGGCTGCGCCGCTGGGATGACGCGGCCAAGGTGCCCGGCGTCAAGACGCCCCCGTTCGAGCACTACTTTTCGATGCTCTCGAAAATCTACGCGCAGCACCGCGAAACGCGCGCGGCGCACTGAACAAAAACCAAAAAGCAAGCTCGCGCGAGCGCGCGAGTGCAGGAGACAAGATGTTTCATCAATTGACGATGCCGATCGGCGGCGCACTGCTGCCCACCTTCATCGTGGCGGCACTTCCGATCACGACCGTGCTGCTGATGCTCGGCGTGCTACGGCGACCTGGCTGGCAGGCGGGTCTCGCTGGCCTGGGCGTAGGTCTGGCCGTTGCGGTCTACGGCTGGCAGTTTCCTGTCGGCATGGCCTTCAACGCCGTGGCCCTCGGTGCAGTGTTGGCGGTCTGGCCCGTGATGTGGGTGGTGGTCGCGGCGATCTTTTTGTTCAACATGACGATACGAGCGGGACGGCTCGATGCCTTTCGTGTTTGGGTGCTGGACAACGTACCCAACGACCGACGGGTTGTGCTCCTGGTGGTGGGTTTTCTCTTCGGCTCGCTCTTGGAGGCCGTGGCGGGGACTGGTACGCCCATTGCCATCACGTCCGCTTTGCTCGTCACGCTCGGCTTTCCGGTGCTCGATGCGCTGGTATTCATGCTGATCTTCGATACGGTTCCGGTCGCGTTCGGCGCCATGGGCCTGCCGATCACGGTTCTGGCTGCCGTCACCGGGCTGCCTGCCGCGGAGCTGGGTCAGATGGCAGGGCGCCAGCTCCCCTTTTTCGCTTTCCTGCTGCCCTTCTATGTGCTGACGATCTACAGCGGCGTGAAAGGCTTGCGCGCCGTTTGGCCGCTGGCGCTCGTGGCGGGGGGAAGCTTCGCGATCACCCAATTCCTTGCCGCCAACTTCTTGAGCTATGCGATCTGTGATGTGCTGGCGGCGATTGTGGCGATCGTGGTGACGATGACCTTTCTGCGGTACTGGAAGCCGGCACCCGATGCTCACTACCATGTCAACATCGACCGGGCGAGCATTGCCCGAACGAGCGTGACAGGTCGGCAAAGTTGGTATCCATGGCTGATCGTCGCAGTGATTGCCGTGGGATGGACCGTCGCGAATCTCGGAAAGATCGGGGAAGTCTCTATCCCCTGGCCCGGGCTCGACAAGGCGGTGTACATCACGGTGTACCAGAAGGCTTACCCGGCGATTTGGAGCTTCCAGCCGCTGACGACCGGTACGGCGGTGCTGGTTGCTGCGCTGGTCTCGGCTCTTGTCATGCGCTTGTCAGTCAAGGACTTCTTCGGCGCCGCGAAGGACACCTTGCGGCAAACAGCGGTGCCCGTGGCCACTGTCGCCATGATCATCGGCCTGGCCTACCTCATGAACTATTCCGGGATGACGTACAGCCTCGGCCTGGGCATCGTGGCGGTGGGTCCATGGTTCCCCTTCGTGTCTGCCTTTCTTGGGTGGATCGCGGTCTTCCTTACCGGCAGCGATACCTCTGGCAATGCCCTGTTCGGCAATATGCAGGTGGTGGCAGCGAACCAGCTGGGGCTCAGCCCCACGCTGATGGCAGCCACGAACTCGACCGGGGGCGTCTTCGGCAAGATGATCTCCCCGCAGAGCATCGCGTGCGGCGTTGCAACCACGGGGATGCATGGCAAAGAGGGGGCCATCGTCGCGCGCACGTTCAAGCACAGCATCTTCCTGACCCTTCTGCTGGGTGTGTTGGTATGGCTGCAACAAAACCATCTTCACTGGATGATCCCTGGTCACTGACTCCCCGCACGACGACGTGATGCGCTTGGTGCTGTCCCGCCTCGCTTGCGGAGCTCGGGTAGCATCGCCGCATGTTGCGCGCGACTCCTACCGATCCTCCGCTGGCTGGCATTCGAGGGGCGCGCGTGCTCACGCCTGAAGGCTTGGCGCCGGCCTCCTTCGCCGTGGACGAAACGCTGCTGCGCAGGGCCGCGTCGTCCGATGCGTTCCTGGATGCCGGCGACCTGCTCGTCCTGCCTGGCATCGTTGACATCCATGGCGATGCCTTCGAGCGGGCACTCAGGCCCCGGGGAGGAGTTCAAGTGCCGCATGTGACGGCGCTCACGGATGTCGACGCCCAGCTGTTGGCCAACGGCATCACCACGGCCTATCACGGCGTGACCATTTCGTGGGAAGGCGGGCTGCGCAGCTTGGCCGTTGCCGAGCAAATGATTCACGCCTTGCAGGAGCGCGGCGTTCGATGGGGCGCCGACCACCGATTTCACTTGCGACTGGAAGCCAGATTCGTGGAGGGGTGGGCTGCCGCAAGTCGATGGATCGAAGCTGGCCATGTTCACTTCCTGTCCATCAATGACCATTGGCCGCAGCTGGCGGCCAAGCTGGACGATCCCGTGCATCTCGCCCGGTACGCGGAGCGCGCGGAATGCGATGTGCAGACCTTTGTTCAGCGCGTAGAGGCGGCCAGTCAGGCAGTGCCCGAAGCGCCGGGGTTGGCACAGCTCGTGGCACAGGCCAGGCGAGCCGGACTGAGTGTCGCGTCGCATGACGATACGGATGCGACGCAGCGGCGGCAGCTAAGCCTCTGGGGCTGCAATGTGGCCGAGTTTCCTCTGAGCGAGGGTGCGGCGAAAGAGGCGAGGGCGTCGGGTGACCTCATCGTGTTCGGTGCGCCCAACGTGTTGCGCGGTGGCAGTCACGTGGGGGCGCCAGGAGCTGAGGACATGGTCCGCAAGGGCCTGTGCGATGTGCTGGCGTCCGACTACTACTATCCGTCGCCTTTGCTCGCTGCATTCGACCTTGCACGTCGAGAGGTGCTTTCGTTCTCCGAGGCGTGGAGCATGGTCTCGCGCCATGCCGCCACGGCGGTGGGGTTGACGGACCGGGGGCGCTTGGAGACTGGGCAGCGGGCAGACTTTCTGCTGGTGGATGACGCGGTTCCCGGGCCGCCGCGTGTTGTCGCCAGCGTGGTGGCGGGAGCGTTGCGCTTCGCGTTGCGTGCCTTCGAAAGCGGCACGCTGCGTTGAACAGCCGCTACTTGCCGCCCGTCACGTCGAGGAAGGTGCCGGTGACGAAGGAGGCTTCGGCGCTGGCCAGCCACAGGATCGCTCGCGCCACTTCTTCGGGCTGGCCGCCTCGACCCATCGGGATCGAGTCCTTGACACGATCCACTCTGCCGGGCTCGCCGCCACTGGCATGCATCTGCGTGTAGATATGACCCGGGCGAACGCAGTTGACGCGGATGCCCTCGCGAGCGACCTCCTTGGCGAACCCGGTCGTGAAGGTTTCGAGCGCGCCCTTCGATGCGGCGTAGTCGACATATTCGTTGGGGCTGCCAAGTCGCGCGGCTGCCGACGAGACATTGATCACCGATCCCCCTCGCGCGTCGTGGCGGCTTGACATGCGCTTGATCGCTTGCTGTGCGCAAAGGATCGGGCCGATGGCGTTGACCGCAAAGATGCGGTGCATCCGCTCGAAGTCGAGATCTTCCAGTCGACATTGCTTTTGCAAGATGGCGGCGTTGTTCACGAGCACATCGAGGCGTCCGAATGTCCGGTCGAGCTCCGCGAACAAACGAGCGACTTGCGCGGGATCTGCGCTATCAGCTCGCACCGCCAACCCCTGCCGGCCCGCGGCTCGTACGTCCGCGATGACGGTATCGGCAGCCGATTCGTCTGAGAGATAGCTGATCACCACGTCATAGCCTTGCGCGGCTGCGAGACGCGCTGTGGCCGCACCGACGCCGCGGCTGCCGCCTGTGATCAAGATGACGGGTGCCTGAGAAGCATTTTCCATGGGGTGAAGTTCCAGAGAGTGAGAAGAAGGCAGGATGGTCCTGCTCGTCGTCGAGTGGCTGCCGTCAGATCGTTTGCTGGGTGAGCGTCAAACGCGCGCGCAACGCCAGTGCCAATGGGACCACGGTGATGGCAGTCAGTGCCGTCGCGCATGTAGCCCACTGGATGCCGACCCGATCCCCCAGGAGACCGTACAACACCGGTGAAATCGCGCTCGAGCCGATGGTGCCTGTGTAGAAGAGCGCAAAGGCACGTTCATCATTTCCCCCGGGGGCCAGTTCGGGTACTGTGCCGTACAGTACGGACGAAGTTCCGTTCATGAGCGCGCCCAGCAACGGCAGCAAGGCCAGCGCGGGAATCAGGGGACACAGCATCACGGATAGGATGCACACCGCAGTCCCGCATTCGGTTGTGAGCACGGTGCCGATGACGCCCATGCGCTGGCCGAGCCAGCCGCAAATGAACTTCCCGGCGGCCCCGCCGATGAAGACCATCGCCAGAGCTGTGCCCAGCATCGACGTCGATATGCCCTTGCCTTTGAGCAGGAACGGCAAGAAGGTCAGCAGCCCCATGCGCACGCCGCTGTCCAGCACACCGATCGCCAGAAGGAGCCGGAAGCCGGTGGCTGACGGATTCTTTTCATCGGCGCCGTCAACGTCTTCGATCGCCGGGTCGCGAGGTGTTGACGGAAGCCAAAGTGCCAGACCTGCAGCGATCAATCCACCGAGCATGGACATGGCCCACAGTGCATGACGCCACGGCATCATGGTGGCCAGCAGCGAGATCGCCGCAGGCAGGGCGGCCTTGCCCAGATCTCCGGCAAAGTTGTAGATACCGAGGGGGCCGCGGGCGTTGCGGCCATAGGCGCGCGACACTGCACCAGAAGCCAATGGATGCTGGGTACTTGAACCGCTGCCCGACAAGGCCAGTGCGACGCACAAGCCAAGCAGGCCACCCGACAGGCCCGCCGCTGCATAACCCAGCGCGGCGAGCAGCGTCCCGAGCGCCAGCGTGGCACGGCCTCCGATCCAACTCGCCAGACGACCTGCGGAGAGCTGGAGCATAGCCATCGTTCCGGTGTAGACGCCCCGCACCAACGCCAGCGAGGCATAGCCGAGTTGGAACTCCGCCTGCCAGATCGGCAGCAGCGCGTAAATCATGTCGCCGTAGCCGTCGTGCAGTGCATGTGCAGCACAGGTCGCCCATAACACGCGGGTGCGACTGCTGGATGCCTTTTTCGCCTCAGTCGGCTGCGAAACTGCGGTAGGCATCGTCATGGTGCGATGCTAGAGCGCCGCCTTCGTCGACACCATCGACGATATGTCACATCAGCTGCTAGGAAAACTCACATCGGCCACCTGGGAGAATCTGGAGCGCTAGGCAGACCTCAACCTGTGGTGAAACAGACCCGATGATGGCTGCGCCGGGTTGAGGCCCAATCTGCTTGCACCTGGAAACGCTTTGCGCCGTACGGTGTTGAGCGGCTGGACATGTTGGGGCGCCCCGACGTTTCCCGCCAATGACTTTGTGACACTCCTTGACAGCGAGCACCCAGCACGCTCAGCCCGCCCACGCCGCTGTCGAACACGCCGACGGGCGAAGCGGAAGCGGGCGGCTGCGGACGCGCGGCGAGGCTCAAGCGGGTTCCAGCGTGATGGTCTTGAATTCGCCGCTGGCGATGCGCTTCTGCCACTCGGCCGGGCCGGTGATGTGCGCGCTGGTGCCGCCGGCATCGACCGCCACCGTCACCGGCATGTCGACCACGTCGAATTCGTAGATGGCTTCCATGCCCAGGTCCTCGAAGCCCACCACCTTGGCGGTCTTGATCGCCTTGCTCACGAGGTAGGCGGCGCCGCCCACGGCCATCAGGTAGGCGCTCTTGTGCTTCTTGATCGCCTCGATCGCGACCGGGCCGCGCTCGGCCTTGCCGATCATCGCGATCAGGCCGGTCTGGGCCAGCATCATCTCGGTGAAGCCGTCCATGCGCGTGGCGGTGGTCGGGCCGGC
>NZ_JBMDKG010000037.1:0-92412 GCF_057809595.1 Variovorax sp. FG153 | reverse complement strand
GCGAGGCGGTGTGCGCCTTCGTGGTGCTCAAGCGCGCGCGCCCGACCGGCGAGGAAGCGAAACAGATCGCCACCGAGTTGCGCAACTGGGTGGCCAAGGAGATCGGGCCGATCGCCAAGCCCAAGGACATCCGTTTCGGCGACAACCTGCCCAAGACGCGCAGCGGGAAGATCATGCGGCGGCTGCTGCGCAGCATCGCCAAGGGCGAGGCGATCACGCAGGACACGTCCACGCTCGAGAACCCGGCGATCCTGGAGCAGTTGTCGCAGACGAACTGATCAACACGGCATTCCTGCTGTAGGACAGGGGCGTCTGTGCCGGGCCGAGAGCCGGGCAGGCCCCTTCGCTGAGGTAAAACCGCTGGCACCACCGCGCGCCTCGAAGCGCGCGGGTTCCCAACGTGTTCGATCTTTCCGAAGGAGGCCCCATGGGCGTGAGATCCGCTTTCCTGTTCGTCATCGTGCTGCTGATCGCGGCGCTGGCCGCGCTCAACTGGGGCACGCTGTCCACGCCCACCGACGTGTGGCTGGGCTTCATGACCGTCTCGGCGCCGCTGGGCCTGATCATGCTGGGGCTCACCGTGGTGCTGGCGGCCTTCTTCCTGGTCTACGTGCTGTACCTGCACAGCGCGGTACTGCTCGACACCAAGCGCCACACCAAGGAGATGCAGGTGCAGCGCGACCTCGCCGACAAGGCCGAGGCCTCGCGCTTCACCGAGCTGCGCAACTTCCTGCAGGCGCAGGAGAACCAGCACATGGCGCAGAACGCCGAGCGCCAGACGGCGCTGCTGGCGCGCATCGACCAGCTCGAGTCCGCGGTGCGGCTGCGTTCGGACCAGTCCGACAACACGCTGGCCGCGCACATCGGCCAGCTCGAGGACCGCATCGAGCGCCGGCCCTCGCTGCCCGCGGACATCGAGCCGCGGATCTGAGGGGCCGCCTTATTTCGTCGACAGGATCCAGGCCGCGAGCTTCTTCGCGTCGGCTTCGCTGACCTGGTTGTTGGCCGGCATGGGCACCGGGCCCCACACGCCCGAGCCGCCCTTGATGATCTTGCCGGCCAGCATGTCGGCCGCGCCCGCGTTGTCCTTGTACTTGGCCGCCACGTCCTTGAACGAGGGGCCGAGCACCTTGCGCTCGACCGCATGGCAGCTCATGCAGTTCTTCGAGGTGGCCAGCGCCAGGTCGGCGAAGGCGGGGGCTGCCAGGCCGAGGGCCAGGGTCGCGAACAGCAGGGCTCTTTTCATGGGGATCGGATTCTCTGTTTGTGTAAGGGCTGAGTTACATTCGATGGCTCAACGCGATGATGATTGTAGGGAGCGCCGGCCACCGGCGCGCGACCGCATCGCGCGATACGACCCGGAGGATTCGCGATGTGGTTTCTGGTGCTGGGCATCCTGGGCGTGGCCCTCAAATACTTCGAAGTCGGCCCGGTCGGCACCTGGAGCTGGTGGATCGTGCTGATTCCTTTCGCGCTCGCCGTGGCCTGGTGGGCCTGGGCCGATGCCTCGGGCTACACCAAGCGCAAGGTGGTCGAGCGCGAGGACGCGCGCCGCCAGGCGCGCATCGACCGGCAGAAGGCCAACATGGGCCTGAAGACCGGCACCGGATCGCGCCCACGCCGCTGAGTCCTGTGCGCTGACGGGCCCGCCGCGGCCCGCGTGTGAAACTCCTCCGACACGCCGCGCGGACCGCGGCGCTTCACAGGGAGGATCGAGGATGTCCACGCGCCTTTCATCGAACGGGCTTGCGCCCGTGCTGCGCATCGCCATGGGCTTGCTGATCGTGCTGGCCATGGGCACGGCCGGCTGGCTGCATCGCTCGCCATGGATCGTGCTGCTGGCGACGCCGTTGTTCACCGTGCTCTACGCGCTCGGCAAGTGGAATGCCTGGACCTTGGCCTGGCGGCTCGGCGGCGCACAGCGGATCGCGCTGTCGGCGCTCGTGACGCTGCCGATCCAGGCGGTGCTCGCGGGCGTGTTCTATCTGTTGGGGCTGGGCCTGAGCATGCTGCTGGCGCCGGCCGCGACCATCGCCGCGTTCTCGGGCGCCGATGCGCAGTGGGCCGCGGCGCTGTTCGTGCTGGCAGTCGCCGTGAGCGCGGCGATCATCCGGCTCGAGGCCGCGGCGCCCGAGCCCGTGGCTGCCACGCCATCGCGCGCATCGCCCGCAGCGGAGGCCGAGCCCGAACTCGACATCGATCCGACGCCGCTCGATCGCGACACCTTCTTCGAGTCCCCCGGCTACTGGCGCACCAATGCCGCGCGCGAAGCGCTCGCGCAGCGCGGCACGCCGGTCGAGAAGCCGCCGTTCGCGGCCAGCGAAGCCATGATCGCGGGCGCCGAGGCGCGGTTGGGCTTTCGACTGCCCGACACGCTGCGCGCGCTCTATGGGCGCATGAACGGCGGCTACGTGGGCTGGCTCTACGTGCCGCTGAAGCGCGACGCGGGGCCGTTCCACGACGACTGGCGCGGTGCCTTCTCCATCGACTATTCGAGCCTCGCGACGCTGGCCGAGCTGCGCACCGTGGCCGAGCACTACGAGGACTTCACGCACGATCCCGAGGACGTGCCGGCCGGCGCCGACAAGCTGGTGGTGCTGCAGGCCCGCTACGGCGACATGACCTTGCTCGACTACACGCGCGGGCCGCAGGCGCGGGTGCTGATCGCGGACTTCGATCGCCAGCCCGGCGTGGAGCCGGTCGACATCGCCTTCGAGAGCTTCGACGATTTCTTCGCGGCGCTGCGGCGCGTGCGTCCGGAGCGCGGCGTGGCGCGAACGGTTGCGCGCGATCTCGGCCCGCCGCTGGGCGAGGCACCGGAGCAATGGCGTGCCTCGATGTTCTGGGGCGAGGCGCAGTCGCATTTCTTCCATCTCAATGCCGTGCAGCGCAAGGACGGCTCCGAGCCGCAACTGGTGGCCGACGATGCGTTGATCGCGCAGACCGAGGCGCGGCTGGGCCTGCGGCTGCCACGTGCGCTCGTGGCGCTGTGGCGCGTGAAGAACGGCGGCGGCGTCTCGTGCCGCTGGGTCGACATCGCCGACGGCGACGGCCAGCCGTACAGCGAGGTCCTGCGCTACCTGATGCCGATGGAGTACCTCGCGACGCTGGCCGAGCTGTCGGACCGCATCGTGTTCCCGCCCGGCGAAACGCCGTGGAAGCAAGGCTTCGACGCGCCGCAGCGCCTCGTGGTGCTGGAGGCCGACCACGGCAGGGTGGTCATGCTCGACTATCGCGACAGCGGCGCGCAGGCCCCGGCCGTGCTGGTCGTGGACGACCTGGACCGTGGTCCACCGCGCGAGCTGCTGCGCTTCGACAGCGTCGATGCGTTGCTGACGCGCCTGCGCCCGAGGGCCATCGGCTACGAGGACGTCGCGAAGCCGTGGCAGCCACCGGCCGCCACGGCCTGAGCGCCGGGCTTCAGAACTTGTCGAGCACCGCGCCCGAGCTCGCGCTCGAGGCATTGAACGCGAACTTGGCCTGCACGCCGCGCGTGTAGCGCGGGGCTGGAGCCTTCCAGCCTTCGCGGCGCTTGGCGATCTCGGCCTCGGGCACGTTGAGCTCGAGCTTGAGCGCATGCGCGTCGATGGTGATCGAGTCGCCCTCGTGGACGAAGGCGATGGTGCCGCCGGCCGCCGCTTCGGGCGCCACGTGGCCCACCACCATGCCCCAGGTGCCGCCCGAGAAGCGGCCGTCGGTGATCAGGCCCACGCTCTCGCCGAGGCCCGCGCCGATCAGCGCACCGGTGGGCGCGAGCATCTCGGGCATGCCCGGGCCGCCCTTGGGGCCGAGGTAGCGCAGCACCATCACGTCGCCGGCCACGATCTTGCCGTCGAGGATGGCCTTGAGCGCCGACTGCTCGTCGTCGAACACGCGCGCCGGGCCGGTGATGACCGGGTTCTTGAGGCCGGTGATCTTGGCGACCGCGCCTTCGGGCGACAGGTTGCCCTTGAGGATCGCCAGGTGGCCTTCGTCGTACATCGGCTTGTCGATCGGGCGGATCACGTCCTGGTCGGCGCGCGGCACGTCGGGCACGTCCTTGAGCACTTCGGCGATGGTCTGGCCGCTGATGGTGATGCAGTCGCCGTGCAGCAGGCCGGCGTTGAGCAGCACCTTCATGACCTGCGGAATGCCGCCGGCCTGGTGCAGGTCGACCGCGAGGTACTTGCCCGAGGGCTTCAGGTCGCAGATCACCGGCACCTTCTTGCGCATGCGCTCGAAGTCGTCGATGGTCCATTCCACGCCGGCCGCGTGCGCGATCGCGAGGAAGTGCAGCACCGCGTTGGTCGAGCCGCCCGTGGCCATGATCACGGCCACCGCGTTCTCGATCGCCTTCTTGGTCACGATGTCGCGCGGCTTCAGGTCCTTCTTGATCGCCTCGATCAGCACCTTGGCCGATTCCTTGGCCGAGTTGGCCTTCTCGTCGTGCGGGTTCGCCATGGTCGACGAGTAGGGCAGCGAGATGCCGAGGGCCTCGAAGGCGCTGGACATGGTGTTGGCCGTGTACATGCCGCCGCACGAGCCGGTGCCGGGAATGGCGCGCTTCTCGATCTCGAGCAGGTCCTCGTCGCTCATGTTGCCGGCGGCGTTCTGGCCCACGGCCTCGAACACGCTCACGATGTTGAGGTCCTGGCCCTTGTAGCGGCCCGGCAGGATGGTGCCGCCGTAGACGTAGATGGCGGGCACGTTGGCGCGCAGCATGCCCATCAGGCCGCCGGGCATGTTCTTGTCGCAGCCGCCGACCACCAGCACGCCGTCCATCCACTGGCCGCCGACGCAGGTCTCGATGCAGTCCGAGATCACCTCGCGGCTCACCAGCGAGTACTTCATGCCTTCGGTGCCCATGGCCATGCCGTCGGAGATGGTGGGGGTGCCGAACACCTGCGCGTTGCCGCCGGCTTCCTCGATGCCCGCGATGGCCGCGTCGGCCAGCTTCTGCAGGCCCGAGTTGCAGGGCGTGATGGTGCTGTGGCCGTTGGCGACGCCGACCATCGGCTTCTTGAAGTCGCCTTCCTCGTAGCCCATCGCGTAGAACATCGAACGGTTGGGCGCGCGGCTCTTGCCTTCGACGATGTTGGCGCTGCGGCGATTGATCTGGATTGGCTTGGTGTCCATGGTGGGTGTCTCTTCGATCGTGGGGAGGGAAAACCGGGGAGCGCCAAGTATCGGACTTCTGATTGATTGCTTCCAATCCATTTTGAGAGGCTGATTGATATGCTTGGCATATGAATGAAAGCCTGATCGACCTGCGGGCCTGGCGCCAGTTCGTGGCCGTGGCCGAGGAGCTGCATTTCGGCCGCGCCGCGCGGCGCCTGCACATGACCCAGCCGCCGGTCACGCAGGCCATCGCCCAGCTCGAGAAGACCCTGGGCGTGGTGCTGTTCGACCGCACGCGGCGCCGGGTGGCGCTCACGCCGGCCGGCGAGGCGCTGCTGCCCGACGTGCGCGAACTGCTGGCGCGCGCCCAGGCGCTGCCGGCGCGCGCCCGCGCGGCCGCGGCCGGGCAGGTGGGGCGGGTGCGCATCGCCTTCGTCTCGACCGTGGGCTTCGAGCAGTTGCCCGACTGGGTGCGCGAGTTCCGCGTGCTCTGCCCCGAGGTGGCGCTCGAGCTGGTCGAGGCCACGGGCGACGTGCAGCTCGAGGCCTTCGCGCGCGGCGAGATCGATGCCGGCCTGATGCTGCATTCGCCGGGCGCCGCGCCGCCGGGGCTGGCGCGGCTGGCGGTGTCGCAGGAGCCGCTGGTGCTGGCCCTGCCGCAGCGGCACGCGCTCGCGAGCGCCGAGAAGCTGCCGCTGGCCGAGGTGCTGGCCGAGCCGCTGGTGATCTTCCCGCGCCGCATCGTGCCTTCGCTGCACGACGCGGTCTTCGCGCTTTACCACGCGGCCGGGCGCGTGCCTCAGCTGGCGCAGGAGGCGATCCAGATGCAGACCATCGTCAACCTGGTCTCGGGCGGCATCGGCGTGGCCTGGGTGCCCGAGAGCGTCACGCAGTTCCGTCGCGCGGGCGTGGTCTACCGGGGCGCCGGCGAGTTCGCGCCCGCGGGCCGGCGCCGCGCCGCGTCGGCGCTGCCGCGCTGCGAAACCAGCCTGGTGTGGCCGGCGGAGGCCGCCAACCCGGCGCTCGAGCGCTTCATCGCGTTCGTGCGGGAGCGCCAGCCGGCGGCCGCGCGCGGCGCGGCGTAGCGGCGGAAGAGGGCGGCGGCCCGTCGAGCGCGGCGGCCAGCAGCGTCTCGAGCCAGCCCGCGAAGGCCTGCAGGCGCCGCGACAGGTTGCGCCGGTGCGGGTACACGAGGTGCACCGGCAGCGGCTCGGCGCGCGCGTCGGGCATCAGCTCGACCAGCTCGCCGGCCGCGAGCTGCGTGCGCACGTCGTACAGCGGGATCTGGATCAGCCCCAGGCCCGCGAGCGCGCAGGCGATGTAGGTCTCGGCGTTGTTGGCCGTCACCTGGCTGCGCATGCGCAGCGAGGCGGTCTCGCCGTCGCGCTGCCATTCCCAGGGCGCCGCGCGGCCGCTGGTCGGCGAGGCGTAGTTCACCGCCAGGTGCTGCGGCAAGTCGGCCGGTGTGCGCGGCGTGCCGTGCCGCGCCAGGTAGGCCGGGCTCGCGCAGTTGACCAGCGTGAAGTGCCCGAGCGGCCGCGCCACCAGGCTGCTGCTGGCCAGCGGCCCCACGCGCAGCGCGCAGTCCACGCCCTCGTGCACCAGATCGACCGCGCGGTCGCTCGAGCCGAGTTCGAGCTCGAGCGCCGGGTAGCGCGCGAAGAAATCGGGCAGTGCGGGCGCGATCAGCAGCCGCGCGATGCGGCTGGGCACGTCGACCTTGAGCCGCCCGCCCACGCTGCCGTGCGCGGGCAGGAACTGCTGCTCGAGGTCGTCCATGTCGGCCACCAGCGCGCGGGCGCGCTCGAGCAGCACCTCGCCGTCGGGCGTGAGGCCCACGCGCCGCGTGGTGCGGTGGAGCAGCCGCGAGCCCAGCCGCGCCTCGAGCTGCTGCACCGCGGTCGAGATGGTGGCGCGCGGCAGGCCGAGGCGGTCGGCGGCGCGCGTGAAGCTGCCGGACTCGGCCACGCGCAGGAAGACCTGGAGGAGGTCGATGCGGTCCATGAGAAGGGCGCCGGGGCGGGAAGGGATTGTTTGGGAATTTCCGAACAGTCTAGCCTCGAATTGCCTATTTATCGGCCGTCTGACGATCAATACACTGCCCCCGTGTCACACATCAATGGCTTTCAACCCAGGAGATCCCCATGTCCGCACGCACATTGAAGAACAAGGTCGCCGTCATCGCCGGCGGCGGCAAGAACCTCGGCGCGCTCGTCGCCCAGCAACTGGTCGACGGGGGCGTGCGCGGCGTCGCCATCCACTACAACAGCGACAGCTCGCGCGCCGATGCCGAGAAGACCGCCGCCGCCCTCGAGGCCAAGGGCGCCGACACCCTGCTGGTGCAGGGCGACCTCGCGGTGGTCGAGAACAACGTCAAGCTGTTCGACCAGGCCGTCAAGCAGTTCGGCCAGGTCGACATCGCGATCAACACCGCGGGCGTGGTCATCAAGAAGCCGATCCTCGAGGTCACCGAAGCCGACTACGACAAGAGCTTCGACGCCAATGCCAAGGCCGCCTTCTTCTTCATCCAGCAGGCCGGCCGCACGCTGGCCGAGGGCGGCAGCATCGTCACGATCGTGAGCTCGCTGCTCGCGGCCTACACGCCGTTCTATGCGATCTACCCGGGCTCGAAGGCCGCGGTGGAGCACTACACGCGCGCCGCCTCCAAAGAGTTCGGGGAGCGCGGCATCTCGGTCAACGCGATCGGCCCGGGCCCGATGGATACGCCCTTCTTCTACGGCCAGGAGAGCAAGGAAGCGGTGGACTACCACAGCAGCGCCGCCGCGCTCAGCAAGTTCTCGAAGAAGGGCCTGACCGACATCGAGGACATCGCGCCCATCGTGCGCTTCCTGGTCACCGAGGGCTGGTGGATCACCGGCCAGACCATCTTCGCCAACGGCGGCTACACCACGCGCTGACGCATCGCGCCGAGAAGCGATGCACACGCTCATCGTGATGGGCAGCGGCTTCGTGCTGCTGGCCTTCTTCCTGCTGGCCGGCCGCGTGCTCGGCGGCGGCGGCGACGCGGCCCTGGGCACGGCCGCGCTATGGTTCGTGCCGGCCTGGTTCGTCGGCGCCGGCATCAACATGGCGGTGGGGGTGATCGAGGCCGGCTACAGCGTGGCCGAGGAGCTGCCGATCTTCCTGCTGGTGTTCGCCGTGCCGGCCGCCGTCGCCGGCATCGTTTGGTGGAAGTTCGGGCGCTGAGGCCCGCGCCCCCGGATGCCCCCACGCCCCCGGCCGCGTCATGCGGCGCGGGCACAATCCGCGGATGCTCATGTATCCGCAGATCAATCCCATCGCCCTGCAGCTCGGGCCGATCGCCATCCACTGGTACGGCCTGACCTACCTGGCGGCCTTCGCGCTGTTCTACTTCCTCGGCACGCTGCGGCTCAAGCACGAGCCCTACCGCAGCCTCGTGGGCGCCGGGGCCTGGCAGCGCAAGGACATCGAGGACATCCTGTTCCTCGGCGTGGTCGGCGTCATCGTCGGCGGCCGGCTCGGCTACTGCCTGTTCTACCGGCCCGAGTTCTACCTGTTCAATCCGCTCGAGATCTTCAAGGTCTGGGAAGGCGGCATGAGCTTCCACGGCGGCATGCTCGGCGTGATCGCGGCCATGGTCTGGTTCGCGCGTTCGCGCGCGCGGCCGTTCTGGCAGGTGATGGACTTCGTCGCGCCCTGCGTGCCGACCGGGCTCGCGGCGGGCCGCGTGGGCAACTTCATCAACGGCGAACTCTGGGGCCGCTTCAGCAGCCCCGACCTGCCCTGGGGCATGGTGTTCCCGCAGAGCGGCTCGATGCTGCCGCGCCATCCCTCGCAGGTCTACCAGTTCCTGCTCGAGGGGCTGCTGCTGTTCGTGCTGCTGTGGCTCTACGCGCGCAAGCCGCGCAAGCAGGCCCAGGTGTCGGCCTTCTTCCTCGTGGGCTACGGCATCTTCCGCTTCATCGCCGAATTCTTCCGCGAGCCCGACAAGATCTTTGCCCACCCGGGCAACGAGCTGGGCCTGCGCGCGCTCGACCTGAGCCAGGGCCAGTGGCTCTGCGTGCCGATGATCCTGGGCGGCATCGCCCTGTGGGTCTGGGCCTCGCGCCGCGAGCAGGCGCCGCCGCCGGTGGCCAGCAAGGCCTGACGCCGCACCGGGAGCCGGGGAGGGCGGGGCGCCGCCCCGTCCCGCGCCTCCTGCACCTGCCGCGTGCCGCACCGCCGGCCACGCAAGCTATCGTCTGACCAGGGTAAGTCCGGAGCCCCGCGTTTCACGCGCGGCCCTTGCGCTGCTTCGCATCCGGGCTCAGAATTACGCGTAATTACAGGAAATTACGCGATCGAACCCGCCATGCGCCTGGTCCACAACTCCCTGCACGACGAAGTCGCCACCACGCTGCGCGAGCAGATCTTCGACGGCACCCTGGCACCCGGCAGCTTCGTCGACGAGATCGCGCTGTGCGAGCGGCTGTCGATCTCGCGCACGCCGCTGCGCGAGGCGCTCAAGGTGCTCACCGCCGAAGGCCTGCTGCGCCACGAGCCGCGCCGCGGCTGCTTCGTGCGCGAGGTGACCGAGCGCGACCTCGACGAGATCTTCCCGGTCATCGCGCTGCTCGAGGGCCGTTGCGCCTTCGAGGCGGCGCGCAACGCCAGCGATGCCGAGCTGCACGAGCTCGACGCCCTGCACGAGCGGCTGGTGCGCCACGCCAAGGCCAAGCGCATCAACGACTACTACGCCACCAACCACCTGATCCACGAGGCCATCATCCAGCTGGCCGACAACAAGTGGCTGGCCCAGGTGATCGGCGACCTGCGCAAGATCCTCAAGCTCGCGCGCCAGCAGCAGCTGCATGCGCCGGGGCGGCTCGAGCAGAGCCTGTCGGAGCATCTCGCGGTGTTCGCGGCGCTCAAGGCGCGCGACAGCGAAGGCGCCGATGCCGCGATGCGCACCCACATGACGCGCCAGCGCGAGGCGCTGCGCGAGGTGATGCGCAACCAGCAGAAATCGCGGGTCATGCCATGAAGCGCGGCGCCGTCGTGTCCGCGTCCGCCATCTCTTCCTCGTCTTTTTCTTTCTGCATGGGAGTGCATCCACGATGAGTGCGACCGAATGGTTCCAGGCGCGATTGCGCACGGGCGACAAGAACGAACGCAAGGTGCCGGTGGCCTCCGACGCCCCCGCGAAGGGTGCCGCCAAGTCCGCGCCCAAGCCCAGCGCCCGCACCACCGCCGAGCGGCTCGAAGCCACCCTGCGCAAGGCCGACGAGGCGCTGTCGCCGCGCGCGCTGCGCCGCGTGCTGGCCGCCATGCAGTCGGTGATCGACCCGCGCGTGAGCGAGGTCGAGGGCGGCCGCCGCGCCCATGCCATCGCGATCGAATACGCCGCCGCCACGCCCGAGGAGCGGCGCGATTTCTGGGCCCTGATGAGCGAGCATTTCGCCGCCGACGCGCAAAAGCTCAAGACCGCGCGCGACCAGCACCAGGCCGCCGTCGGCACGCCCGACGAGGGCCAGGCCGAGCTCAAGCTGCGCCGTGCGCTGGTGTCGCCGCGCATGCGCCTGCTGCAGCGCTTCGCGGTCGAGCCCGCGGGCATGCGCTTTTTGGTCGACCTGCGCGCCGAGCTGCTGCCCGGCCTCAAGGGCGACCGCCGCCTGCTCGCGCTCGACGCCGAGCTCGAGCAGCTGTTCTCGACCTGGTTCGACGTCGCCTTCCTCGAGCTGCGCCGCATCGACTGGAACTCGCCGGCCTCGCTGATCGAGAAGCTGATCCGCTACGAGGCGGTGCACGACATCAAGAGCTGGAACGACGTGAAGAACCGGCTCGACGACAGCGACCGCCGCTGCTACGGCTTCTTCCATCCACGGCTGCCCAACGAGCCGCTGATCTTCGTCGAGGTGGCGCTGGTCGACCGCGTGAGCGACGGCATCACGCCGCTGCTCGACGAGGCCGCCGTGCCGGTGCCGCCGGCACGCGCCACCACCGCGATCTTCTATTCGATCAGCAACACGCAGAACGGCCTGCGCGGCGTGAGCTTCGGCGACTCGCTGATCAAGCGCGTGGTCGAGACCCTGCAGGACGAGCTGCCTCGGCTCAAGACCTTCGCCACGCTGTCGCCGATCCCGGGCTTTCGCACCTGGCTCGCGAAGAACGCGCCCGACATGGTCGCGCGCCTCGACGAGAAGCGCGCCGCCGAGATCGGCCGCCTCGTGGGCTCGCTGCCGCCCACGCCCGACCGGCTGCTGGCCGCCGTCGATGCCGCCGCGAGCCTGGACCCCAAGTCGCCGCTGCGCCAGTGGCTGCTGCAGTGCGCGGCCGAGTACCTGGGCCGCTCGCTGGTCGACGGCACGCCGGCCGACCCGGTCGCGCGCTTCCACCTCGGCAACGGCGCGCGCGTCGAGCGCCTCAACTGGGCCGGCGATCCGTCGCCCAAGGGACAGAAGCAGTCCTATGGCCTCATGGTGAACTACCTATACGATCTCAAGCGTCTGGACCGGCACCGCGACTGGCTCGCGCAGGGCAAGGTGGCCGTGTCGGGAGACGTCGAAAGTCTGTTTTTCAAGAAAGGCTGATCGGGCCTCAAGCCCGGCGCATACAGCGCCGGCCGTCGCTCGCGCGGCGATCCACAACGACAGGAGATGAGACAGATGAACCAGAGTTTTCAGCGGCGCGACGTGTTGCGCCTGGCGGCTGCGGGCGCGGCGGTTCTTTGCGGCGGCGCCGCGACCGCGCAGGGCAACTGGCCGACCAAGCCGGTCAACGTGGTCGTGCCGTTCCCGGCCGGCGGCGGCACCGACGCCTTCGCGCGTCCGCTGTCGGGCCAGTTCGCCAAGCTCACGAGCCAGACCCTGGTGATCGACAACCGCGGCGGCGCGGGCGGCACGCTGGGCGCGAGCATCGCCTCCAAGGCGCCGGCCGACGGCTACACGCTGTTCATGGGCGCGGTGCACCATGCGATCGCGCCTTCGATCTATCCCAAGCTCGACTACGACATCGAGAAGGACTTCGTGCCGCTGATGCTGCTGGCCAACGTGCCGCAGGTGGTGGTGGTCAATCCCAAGCGCGTGCAGGCCGCGACCATCCAGGAGTTCATCGCGCTCGTGAAGCGCAGCCCCGGCAAGTTCAACTACGGCTCGGCCGGCGCGGGCACCTCGCACCACCTGGCGGGCGAGCTGTTCAAGATCCAGACCGGCACCTTCATCACCCACATCCCGTACCGCGGCGCGGGCCCGGCGCTGGCCGACCTGATCTCGGGCAACGTCGACCTGATGTTCGACGGCCTCGGTTCCTCGGCGCAGCACATCAAGAGCGGCCGCATCAAGGCGCTGATGGTGGCGGGTGCCAAGCGCAACCCGGCCTTTCCCGACGTGCCCTGCGCGGCCGAGGTGGGCCTGCCCGACTACACCGTGACCACCTGGTACGGCCTCTGGGCGCCCAAGGGCACGCCGGCCGACGTGCAGGCCAAGGTGGTGGAGGACATGAAGAAATCGCTCGCGAGCGACGAGCTCAAGGCCATCTGGGCGCAGAACGGCTCCGAGATCCCGAACCTGACCATGGCCGCGTACGGCGGCTTCGTCAATTCGGAGATCAAGCGCTGGGCCGCCGTGGTCAAGGCCTCGGGCGCCAAGCTCGAATGAGCGCGGGCAGCGTCAGCCTGCGCCGCGAGGGCGCGCTCGCGTTCCTCACGCTGTCGAACCCGGCACGCCTGAACGCGATGACGCGCGCGATGTGGCGCGAGCTGCGCGCGCTCGTGGTCGGCCTCGGCGCCGACCCGGCGCTGCGCTGCGTGATCGTGCGCGGGGAGGGCGGCGCCTTCTGCGCGGGCGGCGACATCTCCGAGTACCCGTCGTTCCGCTTCGAGGCCGCGAGCCTGCGCGAATTCCACGAGAACGAGGTCTGGGCCGCGCTGCAGGCGCTGCTCGACTGCCCGCTGCCGCTGGTCGCGCAGGTCGAGGGTGCGTGCATGGGCGCGGGCATCGAGATCGCGAGCTGCTGCGACATCCGCCTCGCGGGCGCCTCGTCGAAGTTCGGCGCGCCGATCGCGAAGCTCGGCTTTCCGATGGCGCCGCGCGAGGCCGCGCTGGTGCATGGCGCCATCGGCGACACGCTGGCGCGCGACATGCTGCTGGCCGCCGGCGTGCACGACGCCACGCGCCTCTACCACGCGGGTTTCCTGCTCTCGGTGCTGCCCGATGCCGAGGTGGCCGCCGCGGCCGAGGCGCACGCGGCGCGCATCGCGCGGCTCGCGCCGCAGACCGCGCGCATGCACAAGCGCACCTTCGCCGTGCTGCACCATGCCGTGACCGGCGCCAACACCGCGCCGCCCGAGGTGGAGCCGGTCGCCGCGCTGGTCGCCACCGCCTACGACTACGCCGACTCGGCCGAGCACCGCGAAGGCATCGCCGCCTTCCTCGCCAAGCGCGCGCCCGATTTCTGACCCGCCTTTCGTTTTTCGCCTCCTGTGAAGTCCGACCGATGAAGAAGACCGCCAACGCCAACCTGTTCGCCGCCCTGCGCGCGGCCTTTCCCGCCGACCTCGATGCCATCGCGGTCGAGACCGACAACGGCCTCGCGTACTCGTGGCGCGACCTCGACCGCGCGAGCGCGATGATCGCCAACCTGCTCGACGCGCTGAAGCTCGAGAAGGGCGCGCGCATCGCGGTGCAGGTCGAGAAGTCGGTCGAGGCGATGCTGCTGTACCTCGCGACCCTGCGCGCGGGCTATGTGTTCCTGCCGCTCAACACCGCCTACCAGAGCGCCGAGATCGAGTACTTCATCGGCAACGCCGAGCCCGCCGTGGTGGTCTGCACCAGCCGCAACGCGGCCTGGGTGGCGCCGCTGGCCACGGCCGCCGGCACCCGCCACGTGTTCACGCTCGACGACGACCGCAGCGGCACCCTGCTCGAGGTCGCGGCCAGCTGCAGCGACGTGCACAAGCCGGCCGCGAAGTCGGCCGACGACCTGGCCGCGATCCTCTACACCAGCGGCACCACCGGCCGCAGCAAGGGCGCGATGCTCACGCACGGCAACCTGCTGTCGAATGCCGAGGTGCTCAAGGACTACTGGGGCTGGACCGAGGGCGACGTGCTGATCCACGCGCTGCCGATCTTCCACGTGCACGGCCTGTTCGTGGCGCTGCACGGCGCGCTGCTCAACGGCAGCAAGATCCTCTGGTTCTCCAAGTTCGATCCCAAGCGCATCGCCGCGAAGTTGCCCGAGGCCACCGTGTTCATGGGCGTGCCCACGCTCTACGTGCGCCTGCTGGCCGAGCCCGGCCTCACGCGCGAGGCGGTGCGCAACATGCGGCTGTTCGTCGCGGGCTCGGCGCCGCTGCTGATCGAGACCTTCGACGAATGGCGCGAGCGCACCGGCCACACCATCCTCGAGCGCTACGGCATGAGCGAGACCATCATGCTGACCTCGAACCCCTACCGCCCCGAGCAGGGCGAGCGCCGCGGCGGTACCGTCGGCTTCGCGCTGCCGGGCGTGCAGCTGCGCGTGCGCGACGACCAGGGCCGCGACTGCACCACCGACGAGATCGGCGGCATCGAGGTCAGCGGCCCCAACGTGTTCGCGGGCTACTGGCGCATGCCCGAGAAGACGCAGGAGGAGTTCACGGCCGACGGCTTCTTCAAGACCGGCGACGTGGGCAAGATCGACGGCCGCGGCTACATCACCATCGTCGGGCGCAGCAAGGACCTGATCATCAGCGGCGGCTACAACGTCTATCCGGCCGAGATCGAGGGCTACATCAACGAGATGGCCGGCGTGGCCGAGAGCGCGGTGGTCGGCGTGCCGCACCCCGACTTCGGCGAGGTCGGCGTGGCGATCGTCATCGCCAAGCCCGGCGCCACGCTCGACGGCGATGCGATCGTGGCCGAGCTCAAGGCCAGGCTCGCGAACTTCAAGATCCCGAAGCGCTGCTTCATCGTGCCGGAGCTGCCGCGCAACACCATGGGCAAGGTGCAGAAGGCGCTGCTGCGCGGCGAGCACAAGGGGCTGTTCGCCTAGGCCCTTCTAGGTTGTCGGCGCGTCCTTCGCGCGCCTGAAGACGATGTCCTCCACCATCGGCTCGAAAGGCACCGCGATGCGGTCGATGCGGCCCGCGCGGTCGTAGAGAAAGCTCAGCGCGAGGTTGTCGGGGTGGAACACCGTCGGCCGGTCCGGCGTGACGAACATGTCGTAGTGCCAGTGCGTGAGCGCGCCGGCGGCGCCGCGCCAGTGCCAGGCGAGGTGGTCGCCCTCGTGCGCGATCTCGATGCAGCCGTAGGCCGGATGCTCGTAGCGGCCCGCGTACTCCTCGAGCGCATGGCTGGGCTGCGTGCCGGTGCGGCGCCGGTCCGTGCGCGCCTTCTCGTCGACCCGCTGCTGCACCAGGTCGGCGCGGCGCTTCGCGAGCAGCCGCTGGAACCAGTCGACCGGCTCGCGGCCCGCGATGCGATCGAGCGCCGCGAAGGTGAGGATCGAGGTCACGGCGCCCGGCGCGCGGTTGGTCAGCACCGCCACGCCCGCGCGGCGCGAGGGCACCACGGTCATCAGCGTGGCCCAGCCGAACCACGAGCCCGAATGCGCGAGCGTGCGGTCGCCGCGGTAGTTCTCGCAGAACAGGCCCAGGCCGTAGTGCGAATCGCCGATCTCGGCATGCTCGGAGCGCGACATCCAGGCGCGCGGCATGCCCATCTCGCGCACCGTCCTGGCCGACAGCAGCGGCGTGTCGCCCACGCGGCCTTCGTCGAGCAGGCAGCGCATCCACTTCGCGAGATCGGCGGCGCTGGCATTGAGCCCGCCGCCCGCGGCCGTCGGCACCGGCCACAGCTGCGCGGGCACGGGATCGCCCTCGACCATGGTGTGCGGGCGGGCCGCATCGGCGGCCGCCACCAGCGCGTCGATGCCGAAGCCGTAGTGCGTGAAGCCCAGCGGTTTGAGCAGCCGCTCGGTCATGAAGTCCTGCCAGCCCTGTCCGCTGAGGCGCTCGATCACGATGCCCGCGACCATGTAGCCGAGGTTCGAATACTGGAAGGCCTCGCGCAGCTCGCGGCTCGGCACCAGGTGGCGCAGCAGCGGCAGCATCTGCGCGCTCGTCAGGTCGGCCGGCATGTGCAGCCAGTCGTGGCGCGGCAGGCCGCTCAGGTGGCTCAGCAGATCGCGCACCGTGAGCTGCGCGGTCGCCACCGCATCGTGCAGCCGGAACTCCGGGATGACTTCGCGCACCGGCCGGCTCCAGGCGAGCCGGCCCTCGTCGACCAGCAGGCCGAGCCCGGCCGCGGTGAAGGACTTGGTGATCGAGCACAGCAGGAACTGCGTGTCGGCGGTCACGGGCTCGCTGCCGCGCAGGTCGCGCACGCCATAGCCCTTCAGCAGCGAGACCTCGCCATCCTCGATCACCGCGAGCGCGAGCCCCGGGATCTTCCATTCCTTCATCGAGCTTTCGACGAGGCTTTCGAATTCGCGCCACATGATCGGGGTCCTAGGGTTCGGGGCGCGAATCCTAAGGCATCCGCCATGCGGCGCTCTCAACCCATGCCGTTCATCAATCCCGTGCGAGCATGGCAGTTGATGTATTCGTAGCGCTGCTCGTCGGCCTTGAGCACCGACACCTCGTGGTACACGCGCAGCTGCAGCTGGAAGTTCAGCGCCTGCACATAGCGCATGAAGCTGCCGAAGATCGCCACGTGGGTCGGATGCGATTCGGCCCAGCGCTCCATGTCGGCCAGCGAGCGCCAGAAGCTCAGGCCGAAGGACTTCTGCAGCGGCGCGCCCTGCGCATCGAGATGCCGCATGTAGCGGTTGCTGTAGCAGCCGATCGCCAGGCCCTGGTCGCGCAGGAAGTCCATGCCCTCGCGCAGCACCGGCTCCATCTCCTCGAGATAGAGCGTGCGCTCCTGGCCGGTGGTGTCGGTCCATTCCTGGCCCGAGCGGATCATCGCGACGTGTTCATGGCCCGCGATGCGCACGCGCCGGCCCGGCGCGGGCGCATCGCCGATCGCGGCGCGCGTGCCCGAGGGCGACATCGGATCGGTCTGCGACAGCGGGATGCGGTCGCGCATCGATCCCCAGTAGCCATGCTCCTGCAGTTCGCCGCTCACGCCACCCATGGCCACGCCGATGCCCTCGAGCCGGTCGGGCGTGTTGAACATGGTCTCGAAGTGCTGCACGCGCGGCGACACGATCTCGCGGAAGTAGCCCAGGCCCTCGTGCAGCCGCTCCTCCGACTGCCACCAGCCGTCGATCTCGGGCGTCGCGCTCCAGCGCGCGAAGGCGGCCGGATCGGTCCAGTAGGCGATCGCGATCATGTTGTCGTGGCCCTCGGCATCCACGTAGTGCGTGAGGTCGTGGTGCAGCGGGCCATCGGGCCGCGCGAAGTCGCGCGCGATGCGCATCAGCGCGGCGCAGGCGCGGCCCTGCTGCGCGGCGCCGAGCGACTGCACGCCGAAGTAGCCCATCACCACCTGCGTGACCGCGCGGTGGGCGCGCGCCGACCAGACGGGGTAGGGCGGTGTGTAGTCGTCCTCCACGCGGCGGGTGCGCGTGCGCGGGCACTTCAGGTGCTCGTCGATGGCGGATTCCATGGCGCGGCTCCTTCGTGCGCGCTCAGGCCTCGACCGGCTCGGCCGCGTTGCCCTCGGGCACGGGCGTGAGCTGCACCACCACGGGCTCGCGGCGCGTCTTGTTGAGCAGCAGCTGCGTGACGTCGGGGCGCGAGTAATGGCCGCTCGGATCGGCCGCGGCCTTCGCGAGCGAGATCATCCCGAGGTCGATGTCGGCGATCACCAGGCCTTCCTCGGTCTCGGGCAGCGGCGTGCCCAGGGCCGAGCCGTCGGGCCCGTAGATGCGCGCATGGCCGCCGCCCACGCCCAGCATCTGCTGCTTGCCGGCATCGGTGCACATCAGTTCGCTCATCGCCTTCGAGACCGTGGCGCAGGGCGCGAGCACGAAGCAGCCGCCCTCGACCGCGTAGACCTGGCTCGCGGCGTTGTTGACCTCGGCGCCCAGCGCGTTGGCCGCGCCGCGGTAGAGCGAGAAGCTGGGCCAGGCGGCGCAGTGGATCTGCTCGTTCTGCGAATACATCGCGTACTTGCTCAGCGGCTGCAGGTGTTCCCAGCAGCACAGCGAGCCGATGTTTCCGATGGCGGTGGGCACCACGTGCAGGTCGGCGCCGTCGCCTTCGCCGAACACGGTGCGCTCCACGTGCGTGGGCTTGAGCTTGCGGCGCGTCTGCGCCACCTGGCCCTGGTCGTCGATCAGCGCCTGCGCGATGTAGAGGCTGCCCGCGGCCTTCTCGCTGAAGCCGAACGAGAGCCAGATCGAATGCGCTCGCGCGGCCGCCTGCAGGCGCTCGAACTCGGCCGAGCCGATCACCAGCGAGTTGTCGTGGTAGCGCTGCACGAACTGCATGCCCCAGGCCGGCGAGTCGAGCCAGATCCACCAGGGATAACCGGGGATCCAGGTCTCGGGAAATGCGATCAGTTTCACGCCCTGCGCGGCGGCCTGCGCCATCAGGTCGATGGTCTTGTCGATGGTGCCGTCGAGGTCGAGGAACACGGGCGCGGCCTGCACGGCGGCGACGCGGAGCTTGGGATGAACGGTGGTGGGCATGGCGGGGCCTTTCGGTGGGGAACGTGGATTCGCCGCCTTGCCCCGGCGCGGGTTTGCGCGGTGGCATGCGGGTTGCATGAAGCGTAGATTCGCCGCGCTGGAACGCCTTGACCGCAGCTTGCGGCGTTCTTGTTCCTGCGTTGCATGCCCGCCGACCCCCGTTTTTCGAGATTCCACCGATGAACACGCTGCTCAGCACCGATGCCGTGGCTCGCCCGCAGCGGCTGGCCTACTGGACCGACATGATCTGCAACGTCTATGTGCAGCTCGGTTGCGATCCGGTGCGGCCCGACGAGTCCGAGGACTTCGAGGGCAGCATCCGCCAGCACACGCTGCCCGGGCTCGACGTGTCGGTGGTGCGCTCGGGCCCGCAGAAGGTGCTGCGCACCTCGGGCCACATCGCGCGCTCGGGCGACGACTACTTCCTCGTGAGCATCCAGGCCCAGGGCCGCGGCGTGGTGCGCCAGGACGGGCGCGACGCGGTGCTCGAGGCCGGCGACTTCGCGCTCTACGACAGCACGCGGCCCTACCAGCTGCTGTTCGACGACCGCTTCGAGCAGATCGTGCTCAAGCTGCCCGGCGACCGGCTGCGCAGCGAGCTGCGCGAGACGCAGGCGCTCACGGCTACCACCGTGTCGGGCCGCCAGGGCGCGGGCCACCTGCTGCTGGGCATGATCCGCACCCTGCGCGAGGACATCGAGACGCTGCAGCCGGCCTCGGCGCTCGCGGTGGCCAATGGCGTGCAGAACATCCTGGTGGCGGGGCTGCAGACCTTGCCGGCGGCCAGCGCGCCCTCGCTCAGCAGCCTCACGGCCTACCACCTCGCGCGCGTGAAGCGCCGCATCGAGGAACAGCTCGGCGACCCCGCGCTGTCGGTGGGCAGCCTCGCGGCCGAGCTCGGCGTGTCGGCCAGCCAGATCCATCGCGTCTTCAAGAGCGAGCCGCTGACGCCCGCGCAGTACATCTGGGAGCGTCGGCTCGAGGCCTGCAGCCGCGACCTGCTCGAGCCGCGCCTCGCGGGCCGGCCGGTGGCCGAGATCGCCTATGGCCGCGGCTTCAACGACGCGGCGCATTTCAGCCGCGCGTTCAAGGAGCGCTTCGGCTGCTCGCCGCGCGAGTGGCGGCAGCAGCGCGTGCAGTAGGCCGCGCGGAAGGGCCGGCGCAGTGTCAGGCGGCCCGGCGGGCGCGCTCGAGGTGGGCGCGCAGCGCGGCGTCGAAGCGTTCTGGCTGGTCGATGTTCGGCAGATGACCCGCGTCCGGAACGATCTCCAGGTGCGCGCCGGGAATCTCGGTCCGCAGCTCGCGCATCGCATCGGGCAGCGCGGCGTCGTTGGCGCCGACGAGCAGGGTCGTGGGCACGCGGATGCCGCGCGCGGCCGCGCGGTGGTCGAGTTGCTGGATCGCGCGCGCGCAGCCGACCATGCCCGCGCGCGAAGTGCCGGCCGCGGCCGCATGCAGGGCCCGTGCCTCGGCGGGATGGGCCTCGATGAAGCCGCGGCCCAGCCAGCGCTCGATGGTCGGGCCCGCGAGCGCTTCGCAGCCCTGGGCCTCGACGAGCGCGATGCGTTCGTCCCAGGGCCGCGCGAAGGCCGCGGGCGCGTCGGCGCGGCAGTCGCACAGGCACAGGCTGGCCAGGCGCTCGGGATGCAGTTCGGCCAGCGCGAAGCCGCACATGCCGCCCAGCGAGAGCCCGACGTAGTGCGCCGCGCGGATGTCGAGCGCATCGAGGATCTCGGCCACGTCGCGCGCCAGGTCGCCCATGCGCCAGGGCAGTGATGGCGGTGAGGGCGCTTCCGACCGGCCATGGCCGCGCGTGTCGGGCCGCAGCACGCGCCAGCCCTCGGCGGCCAGCCATTCGGCCTGGCGGCACCACAGAACGGAGGATGAAAGGATCGCGTGCGCGAGCAGCACGACGGGGCCGTCCGCGGGGCCGTCGACGTGGACCGCGACACGGCAGGCCGCGCTCGGCAGGAACAGATGCTGGGTGGTCGTCATGAGAACGCCAGTCTCGGCCCCTTCCCCAGGCCCCGCCACCGAGTAAAACTGAAGCCCGTTGAGAAAAACGCAACCCGCTTGCACCCATCGCGGCCTACAGTCGCCCCGTCATGTCCAGAAAACTTCCACCCCTGAACGCGATCCGGGCCTTCGAGGCCGCGGGCCGGCACGTGAGCTTCACGCGCGCCGCGGAAGAACTGAGCGTGACCAACGGCGCCATCAGCCGCCAGGTCGCGCTGCTCGAGGAATGGCTGGGCGTGCCGCTGTTCCGGCGCACCTCCTCGCAGCTCGCGCTGACCGAGGCCGGGCGCCTCTATCTCGGCGAGCTGACGGCCACGCTCGACCGCGTGGCGGTGGCCTCGATGCAACTGCGCGAGCAGGCGGTGCCGACCGCGCTGCGCATCAATGCGCCGCCGACCTTCACCATGCGCTGGCTGCTCTCGCGCCTGCCGGCTTTCCAGCGCAAGCGGCCCGAGGTCGACCTGCGGCTCACCACCTTGCTGGCGCCGGTCAACTTCGACGAGGGCCGCTACGACATCGCCATCGCGGGCGCGCTCGAGCCGCCGCCGCACTGCGTGTCGCGGCCCTTCATGAGCGAGCTGATCCTGCCGGTGTGCCATGTGGACCTGCTCGACGGCGGCCGGCTGCGCGAGCCGCGCGACCTGGCCACGCACACGCTCGTGAGCTTCGCCACCGAGCCTTATGCCTGGGAGGACTGGCTCGCGGCGGCCGGCGTGGCCGGGCTCAAGCCCGGCGGCGCGATCCGCTTCGAGCAGATGTACTTCGCGCTGCAGGCCGCGATCGACGGGCTGGGCCTCGCGCTGGTGCCGCTGTTCCTCGCCTTCGACGACATCATCGCGGGCCGGTTGTGCGCGCCCTTCGGTGTGCTGGCCGCCAAGCAGCGGCGCTACTTCGCGAGCACGGCCCATGCCGACCCGGTGACGGAGAGCTTCTGCGAATGGCTGGTGCGCGAGGGCAGCGACACCGAGGCCTCGATGCAGCAATGGCTGCGCTCGCAGGCCCCGGCGTCCTGAGCGCGCAGCTCAATCCATCTGCACGCCGCTGCGGCGCACCAGGTCGCCCCAGCTCCTGAACTCGCTGGCGACGTAGGCCGCGGCTTCCTCGGGGCTGGCGCTGTAGCGCGGCAGCGCGCCGATGCTCCGCATGCGCCGCTCCACCTCGGGCTTGCGCATGGCCTTGGCGATCGCGTCGTGGGTCGAGGCCACCAGCGCCTTCGAGGTGCCGACCGGGTAGAGCAGCATCAGCCAGGTCGAGGCGCGGAAGTCGGCGAAGCCCTGCTCGATCAGCGTGGGCACGGCCAGCGGCGCGTCGAGCCGGCTCGCGGTGGCCGCGCCGAGCGCGCGCAGCTTGCCGCCCTGCACGAAGGCCTGCACGCCGGCCGCGGTCTCGAGCGCCAGCGAGACGTTGCCCGCGACCACGTCGGTCAGGCCCGGCGCGCTGCCCTTGTAGGGCACGTGCACGATGTCGATGCCGGCGCGCCGCTTGAACTCCTCCATCGCGAGGTGCGACACCGTGCCGTTGCCCGAGGAGGCATTGGTGAGCTTGCCCGGGTTGGCCTTGGCATAGGCCACCAGCCCCTGCGCGTCGCTGAAGGGCAGCGAGGGATGGCACACCAGCACGAAGGGCAGGTCGCCGACCAGGCCCACCGCCTCGTAGTCCTTGAGCGAGTCGTAGGGCACGCTGCGGTAGAGGTGCGGGTTGGTGGCCACGGCCGACATGTGCGTGAGCATCATCGTCGAGCCGTCGTTGGGCGACTTCGCGAGCTGGCCCATCGCGATGCTGCCGCCCTGGCCGGGCTTGTTGTCGACGATGTAGTTCTCGCCGGTCACGGCCTGCATCTTCTCGGCCATCAGCCGTGCCACGATGTCGGTGGCCTGGCCCGGCGGAAAGCCCACGAGGATCTTCGTGACCTTGCCGCGCGTGGTGGCTGGCTGCGCGAGGGCCGCCGTGCCCATCGACGCGGCCGCGAGCGCGAGCAGCGCGCGGCGGCTCAGCATTGCCTGGTTGTCCATGTCGTTGTCTCCGATGTTTTTCAAAAGGGCGAAGCTTCAGGCGAGCTTCATCTCCTTGAGCACCTCGCGCGCGTTGCGCAGGCTGTCGAGCGCCGCGGGCACGCCGCAGTAGATGGCGACCTGCAGGAACACCTCCTGCAACTCGGCGGGCGTGATGCCGTTGTTGATCGCGCCGCGCACATGCAGCCGCAGCTCGTGCGGCCGGTTGAGCGCGCTGATCATGCCGAGGTTCAGCAGGCTGCGGCTGCGCCGGTCCAGGCCCGGCCGGTTCCAGATCTCGTCCCAGCAGTACTCGGTGGTGAGCTGCTGCATCGGCCAGCTGAAGTCGTCGGCCTCGGCGATCGATTTCTCGACGTATTCCGCGCCGAGCACCGCCTTGCGCGTGGCGAGGCCGCGCTGGAACTTCGCCGAGGTGTGGGTCTTGTCCGTCATGTTCTCGCTCCCTTCAGGCCACGGCCGCTTCGGCCAGCGGCGTGTTCCAGGCGTCGTAGGCATAGACCCAGTCGGAGTCCTGCGGATCGCGCAGCCAGGTGTTGGTGCGCGAGGTCAGCTGCACGCGCGAGGTGCGCGGCTTGCGCGTGGCCTCGAAGCGCTGGAAGGCCTCGGCCACGCCGTCGCGGTCGCAGCCCTGGAGGCAGCGCGAGAGCACCGCCGCATCCTCGATCGCCATCGCCGCGCCCTGTGCCATGTAGGGCGTCATCGGGTGGCAGGCATCGCCGAGCAGCGTGATGTTGCCCTCGCTCCAGCGCGGCAGCGGGTCGCGGTCGACCAGCGCCCACTTGTGGACTTCGGGGCAGGACTGCAGCACGTGGCGCACCTGCGGATGGAAGTCGGCGAAGGCCTCGCGCAGCGCGTGGATGTCGCCCTTGGTGGACCACGACTCGAGCCGGAAGCCGGGCTCGGGCTGGCTGGTCACGAAGTAGACCTCGCTGCGGTCGGGCTTGACGTAGTAGATGACGATGTGGCGGTCCTTGCCCCACCACTTGGTGCACTGGTCGATCTCCTGGCCGCCGAGCAGCGCCGCGGAGAAGGTGGTGCGGTAGGCGATGCGGCCCGTGAAGTTGGGCTCGGACCTGCCGAACAGTTGGTCCTTGACCAGCGAGTGCACGCCGTCGGCCGCCACCACCGCGTCGGCATGCACGGTGGCGCCGTTGGCGAAGCGCAGCTCGACGCCGCCGTCGCCCTGCGAGAAGCCCGCGAGCTTGTGGCCGCGGCGAATGAATTCGTCGGGCACCGCGCTGTGCAGCGCGGCATGCAGGTCGCCGCGGTGCGCGAGCAGGTAGGGCGCGCCGAACTTCCGCTCGGCGGTCTCGCCGAAGATCATGTCGAAGCGCACCTCGCCGGTGTAGGCGTCCTTGTTGTTCCAGGAGCGCGGGTAGAAGGCCTCGGCGCGCATGCGCGCCTCGAGGCCCAGGCCGCGCAGCACCTGCATCGCGTTGCAGCCGATCTGGATGCCCGCGCCCAGGCGGGTGAATTTCTCGGCCTGTTCGTAGACCATGACGTCGATGCCGACGCGGCGCAGCGCCGCGGCCGTGGCCAGGCCGCCCATGCCGGCGCCGATGATGGCGACCGAAAGTCTCTTGCTCATGTCCGTTCCTCGTGTGGTTTGCGTGAACGGAATGGTCCTGTTTTCAGCCGCCGCGAACCATCGAGATTTGCTGGCGCTGGTTGAGAAAAACTGCGGCGCGCGCCTGCGCGACGCGCCGGCCGGGCGCGTCGTGGCGTCTAGAAAAGAGGGGCGGAAGAGGGCCGCGCGCTCAGCCGCGCAGGCCCTTCCAGAGCATGTAGGCCGCCAGCAGGTAGAGGATGCTCGCGAACACGCGCTTGAGCTTCTTCACCGGCAGGTTGTGCGCGGCCTTGGCGCCCAGCGGCGCGGTCAGCACGCTGCACACGGCGATCACCGCGAGCGCGGGCAGCCAGATGTAGCCGAACGAGCCTTCGGGCAGGCCTTGCACCGACTGGCCGCTGATCACGTAGCCGGCCACGTTGGCCACCGCGATCGGGAAGCCCAGCGCGGCGCTGGTGGCGACCGCGTTGTGGATCGAGATGTTGCACCAGGTCATGAAGGGCACGCTGATGAAGCCGCCGCCCGCGCCGACCAGGCCCGAGACCAGGCCGATGGCGCCGCCCGCGCCGAGCTGGCCCGCGGTGCCCGGCATCTGGCGCGTGGGCTTGGGCTTGCGGTCGAGGAACATCTGCGTGGCCGAGAAGCCCACGAACAGCGCGAACACGATCGCCAGCGCCGTGCCCTTGATCAGCGCGAAGATGCCGAGGCTGCCCACGAGGCTGCCGATCACGATGCCGGGCGCGAGGCGCTTGACGATGTCCCAGCGCACCGCGCCGCGCTTGTGGTGCGCGCGCACGCTCGACACCGAGGTGAAGATGATGGTGGCCATCGAGGTCGCGATCGCCATCTTCACCGCGAGGTCGGCCGGCACGCCGCGGTGGCCCATGATGATCGTGATGAACGGCACCATCACCATGCCGCCGCCGATGCCGAGCAGGCCCGCGAGAAAACCGGTGCCGAGGCCGAGGACGGCGAGTTCGGCGATCAGGAGGGGGTCGAGCAGGCTGGTCACGTTCACGCCACGGACTTTCGGGTAAGGCAAGGGCGCCGTGCAGCGATGGCAACGGGCCTCGGGTCGAGGGAAAAAGGGAGGGGGATGGGCCGCAATGCTATCTGAAACGTAGCTGCGGCCCGGCGCGCACGGTCGCGCGCGAGCCAGGATCGGATGTATCGATGCAAATACAGCGTGGGTTCCTGGGGCGATCCCGCCATGCCGGGGATCGCCGATGTTCGATGCGCACTCAGCGCAACGAAGAGGAATAGGTGTCTGCGAATGGGCGCCAGACTCGCATCCTGAACCGGGGTTCAGGTGGGCGAGGGCAGCAAGACTTCGGGTTCATCTGACGCGAGATGATCACACCCGTCGAGCGATATACCAAGCCCGGCTCCGTAGAGCATTGGAACAAGGACATATAAAGCCCAACGCGCACCGCAGACAGGAACGATTTTACGCCTTCGCGCCCGGGCGCTTTCCGGTTTTTTGAGGGGAGTCCCTGCGGCGCGGGCAGGTTTGCATCGAAGTTCTTGCAGTGCGCGCCGATCTCTGCGATTGAGGGAAAGGCCGCGCGCCGATGCTCAGAGCAGGTGGCCGTCGCCGGCCAGGGCCTGGTCGAGCTTGTGGATCAGTTGCGCGGCCTTCGGATCGACCGCGCCGTCGTCGGCGGGGGCCGCGGCCGGAGTCGGGGCCGGCTCGGCGGGTGGCACGGCCTTCGCCGTGGTCTCCTGCGCCGCGAGATCGAAGGCCAGGTTCAGCGAGGCCAGCACCGCGATGCGGTCGCGCGCCTTGACCTTGCCCGCGTCGCGGATCTTGCACATGGCCGCGTCCACGCGTTCGACCGCGTCGCGCAGCTGCGCTTCGCCGCCATCGGGACAGCCGAGCAGGTAGCTCTGGCCCATGATCTGAACTTCGATCTGCTTCATGCGGGGGAATCTTCGGAGGGTGGTACGGCCGGCAGCTGCTCGAGCAGCGCGTCGAGCCGCGTGCGCGCCGCCGCGAGCCGCGACTTGAGCGCATCGCGCTCGCGCGTCAGCGCATCGACCTGTTCCTGCAGCAGCGCATTCGTGCGCTGCACCTCTTCGTGACGCAAGAGCAGGCGTTCCACGCGCTCGGCGATCTGGTCGATGGGGCTGGAGGCGGGCATGGTGCGCGATTGTAGTTTCCCGTGAAAGCGGCGGTCCTCCGGGGCACCCGCCGCGCCTGGCACGGCATTCTGCGGCCTGCGCGCCGCGCCATCAAACTTCGCTGAGCCGCACGTAGGTGGCGAGCAACGCGCTCTTGGCGGCCACGCCCAGCAGCACCGGGTTGGCCGGGCTCTCGATCACCGGCAGCCGTTCGCCCAGGTGCTCGAGAAAGCGCTGCAGCGCCTCGCCCAGGCTGGTGTCGGCGGTGATCGGCGCGATGGCCTGCGACAGCAGGTCCGCCGCGCGCACCTCGGCCGCGGCCGTGCCGAGCGCGGAGAGGGGCACCACGCCGAGGTAGCGCTGGTTCGCGTCGACCACGTAGAGGTACTTCACCGGGTGCTGCAGGAACAGCCGGCTCATCGCCTCGCGGTCGGCCTCGGGGCCGACCACCGTCTGCGCCGGCTGCACCAGGTCGCGGATGTGCAGCGAGCGCAGCCGCAGCTGCTCGTCCTGCTGCTCGCGCCGGCGCAGCGTGATCTCGTACATCGAGCCGGCGTTGGCCGAGCGCGCGACGAAATAGGCGATCACGCCCGCCAGCATCAGCGGCAGCATCACCTGGTAGTTGAGCGTCATCTCGAAGATCATGAGGATCGCCATCAGCGGCGCCTGCGTGGCCCCCGCGAGAAAGGCGCCCATGCCGACCACCGCATAGGCGTAGGGGGCCGACACCGCATGCGGCCACAGCGCCTGCGCGGCATGGCCGAACAGCGCGCCCACCATGCAGCCGAAGAACAGCGCCGGCGTGAACACGCCGCCCACCGCGCCCGAGCCGGCCGTGGCCAGCGTGGCGACCAGCTTGGCCGCGAGCACCATGGCGATCAGGGTCCAGGTCCAGGGCGTGTGCAGCACCGCGTTGACCACGCTGTAGCCATTGCCCCAGACCTCGGGCCAGGGCACCGACACCAGCCCCATCGCGAGCCCGCCGAGCGCGAGCCGCCACGGCAGCGCGAACGGCAGCCGCGCGAACAGCGCCCGGCTGCCCTGCAGCGCGCGCAGGAAGCCCGCGGCCGCGAAGCCCAGCAGCACGCCGAGCAGCGCGAACAGCGGGATCTCCGCGCCATGCAGCTCGGGGAACACCGGCATCTGGTAGGGCGGCTGGTAGCCGGGCAGGGCGCGCATCACGATGTTGGCGACCACCGCCGCGATCAGGATCGGGCCCACGCTCTCCATCACGATCGAGCCCAGCACGATCTCGGCGACGAAGAAGGCGCCCGCGATCGGCGCGTTGTACGCGGCCGTGAGGCCGGCCGCCGCGCCGCAGGCCACGAGCAGGCGCAGCCGCTCGACCGGGAAGCGGAACACCCGGCCCAGCAGCGAGGCGGCCAGCGCGGCGAGCTGCACCATCGAGCCCTCGCGGCCGATCGAGCCGCCGGTGCCGATGCTCACGAGCGAGGAGGCGCTGCGCACCAGCGTCTGCGCCACCGGGATGCGGCCGTCGCCGAGCACGATCGCCTCCATGTAGTCGGAGGTGGCGCTGCGCACCGCCACGCGCTTCGCGAGCACGAGCAGGCCGCCGGCCACGAGGCCGCCCACGGCGGGGAAGGCGATGCGCGCCCACCACGGCAGCGCGCGCGCCATCGCGACCAGGCTGTCGCCGGGGCCGAGCACCAGGTGCTCGAAGCCGCGCAGCGCGGCGCGGAAGCCCTCGGTAGCGAGCGTGCCGAGCAGGCCGGCGACGATGGACCACAGCAGCATCGATTGCCAGCCCGAGACGCCGAACAGGCGCTGCAGGGCGGAGCGCAGGCGCAGCAATGGCGAGGAACGCAGGGTCATGCGGGGTGGTGGTGATGGCATCCCATAGCCCGTCGATGTTAGTGCGCGGGACGCGGCGAGCGTCGGGCGCACGCAACTTTCGACTTAAGGCGCGCGGCGCAACGCCTAGAATCTCGCCCGTTGGTGCCTGCGGCGTGGTTCACGCGCCGCGGTTCAACGGGAAGCAGGAGTGAAGGGACCGGCCGCGCGCCGGCACCGAAGCCGCCTGCGCTGCCCCCGCAACGGTCAAGCAGACGGCGCCGCAAGGCGCCACCCTCTCCACACGAGCCACTGGGCGCCCTGAAACAGGCGCCTGGGAAGGCGGCGAGGGCCGGTCTGCCAGCCCGGATACCGGCCAACAAGGCGGTTCGCGCATGCTCTTCGCTTCGTCGATGCAGGCACGGACCAATGGCGCCCCGGGCGCCGGCGGGGAGGCCGGCAAGGGGCATAGACGTTCGTTCGCTCACTCCATGATTTCCTGCGTTTCCTTCTCGCGCCGTTCGCGCGCTCGCATTCCCGCGTCCCGCATCGGCATGCGCCTGGCCGGCCTGCCGCTGGCCCTGGTGCCGGCCTTCGGCGGCCTGCTGCTGGCCCAGTTGCCGCTGGCGGCCTCGGCCCAGACTCCGGCCGGCGCGCTCGGCGAGACCGTGGTCACGGCCAACCGCACCGCGCAGCCGCTGTCGGACCTGGTGGCCGATGTCTCGGTGATCGACCGCGAGACCATCGAGCGCAGCGGTTCCACCGGCGTGGCCGACGTGCTCGCGCGCCAGGCCGGCATCCAGATCGTGCGCAACGGCGGCGTCGGCAACTCGACCAGCGTCTACATCCGCGGCGCCGAGACGCGCTTCACCGCCGTCTACATCGACGGCGTGCGCGTGGACTCGCAGGCCACCGGCGGCGCGGCCTGGGAGAGCATCCCGCTGGCGCAGATCGACCGCATCGAGGTCTTGCGCGGCCCGGCCGCGGCGGTCTACGGCTCCGACGCCATCGGCGGCGTGATCCAGCTGTTCACCAAGCGCGGCGAGGAGGGGGTGTCGCCCTCGATCGGCGTGGGTGTCGGCAGCCACGGCCTGTTCCGTACCGAGGCGGCGATCAGCGGCAAGGCCAACGCCTTCGACTATTCGTTCGGCGTGGCGCACGAGGAAAGCCGCGGCTTCAACATCCAGCCGCTCGAGAAGCGCACGCTGCCCAAGGACGGCTTCACCAGCCCCGACCGCGACGGCTACAACACCACCTCGGGCAATGTGCGCCTGGGCTGGCAGATCGCGCCCGGCCAGCGGCTCGAGGCCACCGCGCTGTCGAGCGATACCAAGGCGCACTACGACGCCGCCAAGTCCGGCAGCAAGCCGCCGGCCTACTACCTCGACGACCAGAGCCGCAACCGGCTGCGCACCGCCGGCCTGACCTGGTCGGCGCAATGGAACGAGGTCTACAGCACCCGGCTGCAGGTGACCGATTCGCAGTCGGTCTACAGCACCATGCCCTCGTACTACCGCACCGAGACCCGGCTGCGCGGCTACCTGTTCCAGAACGAACTGCGCTTCGGTCCGCACCTGGTGACGGCCGCGCTCGAACGCCGCGAGGACCGGCTCGAGAACGCCCCCACCAGCAGCACTGACAAGGGCCTGGCGCGCAAGCGCTCGCAGGACGCGGTCTCGCTCGGCTACGGCTTCGTGCAGGGTCCGCACTCGTTGCAGCTCAACGTGCGCCACGACGACGACAGCGAGTTCGGCGGCAAGACCACCGGCAGCGCCGCCTACGGCTTCGCGATCACGCCGAAGCTGCGCGTGACCGCCTCGGCCGGCACCGCCTTCCGCGCGCCCACGCTCTACCAGCGCTTCAGCGAATATGGCAAACCCGACCTGCAGCCCGAGTCGAGCCGCAACGTCGAGCTCGGCCTCAAGTACACCGACGGCCCGACCAACGCCGGCATCGTGGTCTACCGCAACAACGTGCGCAACCTGATCGTGTTCGACTCGACCGCCAGGGGCTGCGCCTCGTCCTTCGGCTGCTACGGCAGCACCGCGCGGGCGCGCTACGAGGGCGTGACGCTGTCGGCCGGCCACCGCATCGGCGACGTGACGCTGCGCGCCTCGCTCGACTTCCAGGATCCGCGCGACCTCGCGACCGACAAGCTGCTGGCCCGCCGCGCCAAGCGCTACGGCACCCTGGGTGCCGACTGGCGCCTCGGCGGCTGGACGCTGGGCGCCGAGGTGCAGGCCTCGAGCCAGCGCTACGACGACGCGGCCAACACGCGCAAGCTCGGCGGCTACACGCTGCTGAACCTCGTGGCCAGCACGAAGATCGTGCGCGACGTCGACCTGGTCGCGCGCATCGACAATGTGGGCGACAAGGACTACATGCTCGCGCGCGGCTACGTCACCGGTGGCCGCAACGCGTACGTCGGATTGAAGTGGACGCCCCAGTAAGCCAGCACCTGCCCGATCGCGCGGCGCGCTGCGCCGCCGTGCTCGTGGCCGCGCCCGCTTCGGGTCAGGGCAAGACCACCGTGGCCGCCGCGCTCGCGCGGCTGCATGCGCGCCAGGGCCGGCGCGTGCGCGCCTTCAAGTGCGGGCCCGACTTCCTCGACCCGCACTGGCTGCGGCTCGCCACCGGCGCGCCCGTGCATTCGCTCGACCTGTGGATGACCGGCGAGGCCGACTGCCGCGCGCGGCTGCATGCGGCCGCGGCCGAGTCCGACCTCGTGATCGTCGAGGGCGTGATGGGCCTGTTCGACGGCACGCCGAGCGCGGCCGACCTGGCGCAGCGCTTCGGCCTGCCGGTGCTGGCCGTGATCGACGCCCAAGCGATGGCCGGCACCTTCGGCGCGCTGGCGCATGGGCTGCAGAGCTTCAGGCCCGGCATGCCCTGGGCCGGCGTGCTGGCCAATCGCGTGGCCGGCGAGCGCCATGCCGACATGCTGCGCGGCGCCTTGCGCGAGCCCGCGGACTGGCTCGGCGCCTTACCGCGCGACGCGGGCTTCTCGCTGCCCGAACGCCACCTGGGCCTGGTGGCGGCGCACGAGCTCGCCGACGCGGCCGAGCGGCTTGACCGCGTGGCCGATGCGCTGGCCGGCACGCCGCTGGGGTCGCTGCAACTGCCGCAGGTGCGCTTCGAGCCACCTTCCACCGATAAGGTCGCCCCGATCGCGCCGCTGCTCGCGGGCCGCACCATCGCCATCGCGCGCGACGCGGCCTTCTCGTTCATCTACCCGGCCAACCTCGACACGCTGGGTGCGCTCGGCGCCAGGCTGGTCTTCTTCTCGCCGCTGGCCGGCGATGCGCTGCCCGACTGCGATGCGCTGTGGCTGCCCGGCGGTTATCCCGAGCTGCATGCCGCCACGCTCGCGCGGCGTTCGGACCTGCGCGCCGCGCTCGCCGCCCATGCGGCCGCGGGCCGGCCGATCTGGGCCGAATGCGGCGGGATGATGGCGCTGTTCGACGAGATCGCGGTGCCCGGGGATGGCAACGAAGCCGCGGTGCATGCGCTCTGGGGCCTGCTGCCCGGGCGCGTCACGCTGCAGAAGCGGCTCGCCGGCCTCGGCCCGCAGGCGCTCGCGCTGGGCGCGCACACGCTGCGCGGCCATACCTTCCACTACTCGCGCTGCGAGACACCGCTCGTGCCGGCCGCCCATTCGCGCCGCCCGCAAGGCACGGCCGGTGGCGAGGCGCTCTACGTGCACGGCTGCGTGCGCGCGAGCTACTTCCACGCCTGGTTCGCCTCCAGTCCCGAAGCCACCGCGCGGCTGTTCGACGCCGCGCCGCTCGAAACCGGGGCACCGGCTGCCCAGGAGCATCGCGTTGACGCCTGAACACGAATTCATCCTCGGCGGCCAGAAGAGCGGCAAGTCGCGTCGCGCCGAGCAGCGCGCGGCCGACTGGCTCGCGGCCGCGCCGAAGCAGCGCCGCGCGGTACTGATCGCCACCGCGCAGGCCTACGACGACGAGATGCGCGAGCGCATCGTGCGCCACCAGGCCGACCGCGCCGAGCGCGTGCCCAGCCTGCGCACCATCGAGGAACCGGTCGAGCTGGCGCGCGCCATCGTGACCCAGAGCACGCCCGAGTCGCTGGTGCTGGTCGACTGCCTCACGATGTGGCTCACCAACCTGCTGATGCCGCTGCGCGCCGAGGGCGCGCGGCCGGTCTCGCGCACGCCCGCCGCGCACGTCAACCTGCTGCTGGGCGCGCTGCGCGATGCGCGCGGTCCGGTCGTGCTGGTGGGCAACGAGATCGGCCTGGGCGTGATCCCGCTGGGCCGCGAGACGCGCGCCTTCGTCGATGCGCTGGGGCGGCTCAACCAGGACGTGGCGGCGGCCTGCCAGCGCGTCACGCTGATGACGGCCGGATTGCCGCTGACGCTGAAGGAGCCGGGCCGATGAAGAAGTTTTTCGCCGCCGCGCTGGCGGCACTCGCGCTGGGCCTCGGCCTGTGGACGTCGCCCGCGAGCGCGCTCGAGGTGGTCGACGAGCGCGGCGTGAGCGTGGAGCTGCCGCAGCCGCCGCAGCGCATCGTGACCCTGCTGCCCTCGCTGACCGAATCGGTCTGCGCGCTCGGCGCCTGCGCGCGGCTGGTCGGCGTCGATCGCTATTCGAATTCGCCCGTATCGGTGCGCACGCTGCCGCAACTCGGTGGCGGCATCGATCCCAACGTCGAGGCCGTGGTGACGCTCAGGCCCGACGTGGTGCTGCTCGCCAAGTCCTCGCGCGTGACCGAGCGGCTCGAGGCGCTGGGCCTCAAGGTGCTGGTGCTCGAGCCCAAGAACCATGCCGACGTGCGTCGCGTGCTCGGCAAGCTCGACCAGGTGCTCGGCACCCACGAGGCGCCGGCGGTCTGGCGCGCCATCGATGCCGCGGTGTCGGCCGCGGCGCAGTCGCTGCCGGCCGCCGCGCGCGGCGTGCGCGTGTACTTCGAGGTCAACAGCGGCCCGTACGCGGCCGGCGAGTCCTCCTTCATCGGCGAGACGCTGACGCGGCTGGGTGCCAGGAACATCGTGCCGGCGGCGCTCGGCCCCTTTCCCAAGCTCAACCCCGAATACGTGGTGCGCGCCAATCCCGACCTGATCATGGTCAGCGTGCGCAGCGCGCAGGGCCTCGAGCAGCGCCCGGGCTGGAGCACCATGCGCGCGGTGCGCGAAGGGCGCATCTGCCGCTTCACGGCCGAGCAGTCCGACGTGCTGGTGCGCCCCGGTCCGCGCATGGACGAGGCGGCACGGCTGATGGCGCAGTGCCTGGGCGACAAGGCAAGCAAGGGAGGCGCGCGCTGATGCCCGCGGGCCACCTGAGCCGCGTGGTGCTGTTCGGCCTCGCGCTGCTGGTGCTCGGCGCCGCCTTGCTGCTGCTCGGCCTGGGCATCGGCAGCACCGGCTTCGAGAGCTTCCTGTCGGCGCGCCATGACCCGGTCGCGCTGCAGATCGTCTGGGACATCCGGCTGCCGCGCACCCTCGGCGCCTGGCTCGCGGGCGCGCTGCTCGGGCTGGCCGGCGCGGTGGCGCAGGGGCTGTTCCGCAATCCGCTGGCCGATCCCTTCCTGCTCGGCAGCGCCTCGGGCGCCTCGCTGGGCGTGGCGCTGGCGCTGCTGTTCTTCGGCGGCTCGGCCGCCAGCGCGCAGTGGGTGGTGCGGCTGGGCCTGACGGGCGCGGCCTTCCTCGGCTCGATGGCGGCCGTGATGCTCACGCTGCTGCTCGCGCGTGGCGTGCAGCAGACGCTGCGGCTCTTGCTCGCGGGCGTGATCGTCGGCGTGGTGCTCGGTGCGATGAAGGACCTGATCACCATCGCCTCGGCCGACATCCTGCAGGCGATCCAGGGCTTCACGCTCGGCAACACCGGCCTGGTCGGCTGGAGCGCCTGCGCCGTGATGGCGCTGGCCTGCGCGCTGTGCCTGTTGCTGGCCTGGGCGCTGGCGCCGGTGCTCGACGGCCTGGCACTGGGCGAGGCCACCGCGCGCAGCCTGGGCCTGCCGCTGGGCGCGATGCGCGCCGCGCTGGTCGTGGTGCTGGCGCTGGCCACCGGCGCCGCGGTGGCGCAGACCGGCCTGATCGCCTTCGTCGGCCTGGCCGCGCCGCACCTGGTGCGCTCGGTGGTCAAGACCACGCATGCGCGGCTGATCGTGCTGTCGGCCGCGATGGGTGGGCTGCTGCTGATGGCGGCCGACCTGCTGGCGCGCTGGCTGATCGCGCCGCAGGAGCTGCCCGTGGGCGTGCTCACCGCGGTGCTGGGCGGCAGCTACCTGCTGTGGCTGATGCACCGGCGCACCGCGAGGGGCACGGCCTCATGACGGCCACCACCGCCCAGGCGCTCGAGGTGCGCGGCGTGAGCGCGGCGCTCGGCGGCACCGAGGTGCTGCACGGCATCGACCTCGCGATCGGCGCCGCGCGCTGGACCAGCATCGTCGGCCCCAACGGCGCCGGCAAGTCGACCCTGCTCAAGGTGCTGGCGGGCCTGCTCGCGCACCGCGGCGAGCTGCGCCTGTTCGGCGAGCCCGCGGCGAAGCTGCCGGCGCGCCAGCGCGCGCGCCGCCTCTCGTGGCTGGGCCAGGGCGTGGCGGGCGAGGGCGCGGCCGACGACCTGCTGGTCTACGACGTCGCGATGCTCGGTCGCCTGCCGCACCAGCGCTGGCTGGCCGCGCCCGACGCCGCCGACCGCGCCGCCGTGGAACGCGCGCTGCGCGCCACCCAGGCCTGGGACTGGCGCGAGCGGCCGCTGGGCCAGCTCTCGGGCGGCGAGCGCCAGCGCGTGCTGCTGGCGCGCGCGCTCGCGGTCGAGGCCGAACTGCTGCTGATGGACGAGCCGCTCGCCAACCTCGACCCGCCGCACCAGGCCGACTGGATGCAGACCGTGCGCGCGCTGGTCGCCGCGGGCCGCACCGTGGTCAGCGTGCTGCACGAACTGCCCATGGCCCTGGCCGCCGACGAACTCGTGGTGATGGACCGCGGCCGCGTGGTGCACCACGGCGGCAGCAGCGATCCCGCGACGCATGCGGCGCTCGAGCAGGTGTTCGATCACCGGATTCGCGTGCACCGCGTGGCGGAACAATGGATTGCGTTGCCGCGATGAATGCGGGATCGGACAGGCGTACGCGAAGGACGCGAAGGTTTCGCAAAGGGCGCGAAAGAATGCAAAGAAAAATTTTGGATGTCTTCTTTGGCGTCCTTCGCGAAACCTTCGCGTCCTCTGCGTCCGGCTGCCCGCATTCGACAGCCTTGAAAGAGACCACCCCATGCAGATAGAAACCCCACCCAGCGAGAAGCCCTACGAGAAGCCCGAAGGCGAACGCCGCGGCATCGTCATCGTCAACACCGGCGACGGCAAGGGCAAGAGCACCGCGGCCTTCGGCTTGGCGCTGCGCGCGCATGGCCGCGGCAAAGCCGTGAAGATCTACCAGTTCATGAAGGTGCCGAGCGCGCGCTTCGGCGAGCACCGCATGTTCGAGCAGATCGGCATCCCGATCGAGGGCCTGGGCGACGGCTTCAGCTGGAAGAGCCAGGACCTCGAGCGCTCGGGGCAGCTCGCGCGCGACGGCTGGGAAAAGGCCAAGGCCGCGATCCTCTCGGGCGAGTATTTCCTCGTGGTGCTCGACGAGATCACCTACCCGCTGATCTACGGCTGGCTGCCGCTCGAGGGCGTGCTCGAGACTCTGCGCGCGCGGCCCAAGCAGGTGCACGTGGCGCTCACGGGCCGCCGCTGCCCGCCCGAGATCATCGAACTCGCCGACACCGTGACCGAGATGACGCTGGTCAAGCATGCGTTCAAGGCCGGCATCCCGGCGCAGCGCGGCATCGAGGATTGAGCCGGATGAGCCAGGCGTTCGCGGCCGAGGAGGCGAGGGCGGTCTACCGCGCCATCCACGAGCGGCGCGACATGCGGCATTTCGCGGGCGGCGAGGTCGCGCCCGCGCTGCTGCGCCGGCTGCTCGAGGCGGCCCACCATGCGCCCAGCGTCGGCTTCATGCAGCCCTGGCGCTTCATCCGCATCCGCGACGCGGCCCTGCGCACGCGACTGCATGCGGCAGTCGAGCGCGAACGCGTGCTGACGGCGCGCGCGCTCGGCGAGCGCGAGGATGCCTTCATGCGGCTCAAGGTCGAGGGCCTGCTCGACGCGGCCGAGCTGCTCGCGGTGACGCTGGCCGACGGCCGCGAACACCATGTGTTCGGCCGCCGCACCCTGCCGCAGATGGACCTGGCCTCGGCCGCGTGCGCGATCCAGAACCTCTGGCTGGCCGCGCGCGCCGAGGGGCTGGGCATGGGCTGGGTCTCGCTGTTCGATCCGGCCGAGGTGGCGGCGCTGCTGGGCCTGCCGGCCGGCGCCGAGACCATCGCGCTGCTGTGCCTCGGGCCGGTGCACGGCTTCTACGAGGAGCCGATGCTGCAGCGCGAGCGCTGGGCGCGGCGCGCGCCGCTGTCGTCGCTGGTGTTCGACGAGGCCTGGGGCCGGCCCTCGGACCTGTTCGATCCCGATCCTTCTTCTTCGCCTGACCTGGAGTCCGCCTGATGCTGGCCTTCGATACCGTGCTGTTCGAGCTCGCGCGCCTGTTCCTCTGGCCGGTGACGCTGGGTGTGCTGCTGTCCTTCGTCTATGCCGTGTGGTGCCTCGGTGCCTTCGGCGTCGAATACCTGCAGCGCCGGCGCGACCCGTCGCGCGCGCTGGTGCTGGCGCCGCATGCGCAGGCCAGCCAGGAGCAGATGGAGCTGGCCGTGCTCAAGGAGCTCGAGGGCGTGCGGCTGTGCAGCCGCGTGGCGCCGATGCTGGGCCTGATCGCCACCATGATCCCGATGGGCCCCGCGCTGGTGGCCGTGGCCTCGGGTGAGTCGCAGGGCGTGGCGCAGAGCCTCGCGCCGGCCTTCGCGAGCGTGATCGTCGCTCTGGCCTCGGCCTCGATCGCCTTCGTGGTCTACACCGTGCGCCGGCGCTGGCTGATGCGCGAGCTGGTGATGCTGCTCGACGCGCGGGATCGGCTCTCATGAGCAGGCGGCAGTTCTCGATCCTCAGCAGCCTGGACGGCGACGACGACGATCCGGTGCTCTCGACCATCAACCTGATCGACGTCTTCATGGTCGTGATCGGCATGCTGATGATCGCGGTCATCAACAACCCGATGAATCCCTTCGCGCAGGACAAGGTCACGGTGATCCGCAACGAGGGCCAGCCGAACATGGAGATCGTGACGCGCGAGGGCCGCAAGATCACGCGCTTCAAGGCCAGCGGCGCGACCGGCGAAGGCGACGGCGAGCGCGCGGGCACGGCCTGGCGCCTCAAGGACGGGACCATGGTCTACGTGCCGGCCGACGCGGTGCCGGTGCAGGGCGGCAAGTGAGCCTGACGCGGCGCTGGGTCGCGCTGTGGCTGCTGGCGTGGCTGGCGGCGCTGCCGGCCTGGGCGCAGCAGTCGTCCACCGGGCCGGTGGTCGTGCTCGCGACCTCGCTGGTATCGCCCGCGCGCGTGGCGCGGCTGCAGGCCGCGGCGCAGCAGGCCGGACTGCCGCTGCAGGTGCTGTCGGCCACGCGGGATTCGCCCGAGGCCCTGTCGACCGCGCTCGAGGGCGCGCGGCTGCTGGTGATCGATGCGCCGCATCTGAGCGTGGCGCAGGCCGCGGCGGCGCGCTTCGGCGACGCGATCGCGCGCAGCGCGGCGCCCTATGTGCTGGTCGGCGAGTTCGCGCTGGTCGCCCGGGGCCAGCTCACGGCCGCGCCGCCGCTCGCGGCCGAGCGTGGCGTCGACGCGGCCTGGGCGCAGCGGCTGCGTGCCTACTGGCGCTTCGCGGGTAGCGCGAACCTCTCGGCGTCGATGCAGGCGCTCGCCAGGGTCGGCGTGTCCGATGGTCTGCCCGAACCCGTGGCGACACCGCTCGCGGGCTTCTATCACCCGGGGTGGCCGCGCATCGAAACAAGCATCGAGGCGGTCGAACAGTTGCCCGGCACGAACGGCACCGTGGCGATCGCGGTCAATGCCGCCACCGTGACCGGCGAGGACACGGCCTGGCTCGACACGCTGATCGCCGCGCTCGCGCAGCGCGGCCTGCGCGCCTATGCCTTCTACGGCCCGCGCCAGCAGAAGGACCTCTACACGCGCATGACCCAGGCCGAGGGCGGCCGCCGCGTGGCCGACCTGATCGTGAATGCCGCGCTGGTCTTCACGCCCAACGAACGCAAGGCCGAGCTCGAGCGCATCGGCGTGCCGGTGCTGCAGACCCTGCCGTCGCTTGCGATGGATGCGGCGCAATGGGCGCAAAGCAAGGACGGCCTCGCGCAGTCCGACATCGCGGCCTACTACAGCCCGAGCGAACTGGCCGGCATGACCGACCCGATGCTCGTGAGCGCGCGCGATGCCGCGAGCGGCAGCCTGCAGTCGCTGCCCGCGCAGATCGATGCAGTCGCCGACAAGGCCGCGGCGCTGCTGCGGCTGCAGCGCACGAGCGCGGACCAGCGCCGGGTCGCGATGCTGGTCTACAACTACCCGCCGGGCGAGGCCAACTTCGGCGCCTCTTTCCTCAACGTGCCGCGCAGCGTGAGCCGCATGATCGCGGCCATGCAGTCGGCCGGCTACCGCACCGAGGCGCCCGCGCCCGAGACGCTGATCGCGCAGGTGCAGGCCACGCTCAAGGCGTCCTACCCGGCGCCGGGAACCGACGAACTGCGGCCGCTGTTCGCGCAGGACCTGGCCGACACGCTGCCGCTCGCGCGCTACCTCGCATGGTTCCGCGCGCTGCCCTTAGAGACGCAGCAGCGCATCGAGGCCTACTGGGGCGCGCCCGAAAGCTCGACCCAGCTGCGCACGGTGGACGGCGCGCCGGCCTTCGTGATTCCGCGCGTGCGCTTCGGCAACGTGGTGGTGCTGCGCCAGCCGCCGCGCTTCGAACCCGGCACGAGGGCGATGGACAAGGCGCAGCAGGTCTACCACCGCTCGGCGGTGCCGCTGGGCCATGCCTACCTCGCCACCTACCTCTGGCTGCGCACGCAGTTCGGCGCCTCGGCCGTGGTGCACGTGGGCACGCACGGCACGGTCGAATGGTCGGCCGGCAAGGAGCGCGGGCTGTCGGTGCAGGACGATCCGCTGCTGGTGCTCGGCGACCTGCCCAACGTCTATCCCTATGTGATGGACAACCTCGGCGAGGCCACCACCGCCAAGCGCCGCGGCCGAGCGACCATGGTCAGCCATTCGACGCCGATGTTCTCGCCCGCCGGCCTGCGCCCGGGCCTCGCGCGGATGCACGAGCGCATGCACGACTGGGAGACGCTCGCGCCCGGCCCGGTCAAGGCCGCGCTCGAACGGCAACTGCTGGCCGACTTCGTGGCCCGGCACTACGACCGCGACCTGGCCTGGACGCAAGCGCGCATCCGCGCCGACTTCGCGGGCTTCGTGGCGGTGCTGCATCCCTACCTCGACGAACTCGCGCAGACCGCGCAGCCGCTGGGCCTCGCGACCTTCGGCGAGGCGCCCAGTGCGCAGCGCCGGCGCGCCACGCTGCTGCAGATCGTCGGCAAGCCGCTGGCGACCGCGCTCGGCGAGGACCTCGACGAAACCTTCCTGCGCGAGCCGGCCGACATGGCCGATTCGCCGCTGGGGCGCTGGGTGGCGCGGGTGCTCGACGATGCGGCCTTCGACGGCGCGACCACCGTGCCCGCGCAAGCCGAGACCTTGCGCGCGCTGGCCATGCGCGTGCGCCAGCTCGACGCGACGCTCGCGCACAACGAGGAGATCGAGGGCCTGCTGACGGCCCTCGACGGCCGCTACCTGCGCGCGAGCTATGGCGGCGATCCGGTACGCAATCCCGACAGCCTGCCCACTGGCCGCAACCTCTACGGCTTCGATCCCAGCCGCGTGCCCACGCGCGTGGCCTGGGACACCGGCGTGGCCGCCATGGACGCCTGGATCGCGGCCTATGCGCAGTCCCACGGCGGCAAGGCGCCCGAGAAGATCGCGTTCACGCTCTGGGCCGGCGAGGCCTCGCGCCACCAGGGCGTGCTCGAGAGCCAGGCCTTCCACGCGATGGGCGTGCGGCCGCGCTGGGACGATGCGGGGCGCATGAACGGCATCGAGGTGCTGCCCGCCGCGGCCTTGAAGCGGCCGCGCATCGATGTGCTGGTCAGCGTGACGGGCTCGTACCGCGACCAGTTCCCGCACGTGATGCGCTGGCTCGACGAGGCGGTGCGGCAGGTGGCGGCGCTGCGCGAGCCCGCGGGCACCAATGCGGTCGCGCGCCACAGCGAGGCGCTGGCGCGGCGGCTGCGGGCCGGGGGTGCGTCGGAGGCGGAGGCCGCGCGCTGGTCGACCGCGCGCGTGTTCTCGAACGAGCAGGGCAGCTACGGCGCCGGTCTCGAGGAGGCCGCGCTCGCGAGCGAGCTCTGGCGCTCGCAGCGCCGCGGCGGCGGCGACGCGCAGATGGCGGGCCTGTTCATCGACCGCATGGGCCATGCCTATGGCCAGGGCCTCGAAGGCGCCGCGGGGCCCGGCGCCTTCGCGGGCAATCTCGCACAGGTCGACGCGGCGCTGATGGCGCGCAGCTCCAACCTCTATGGCGTGCTCACCAACGACGATCCGTTCCAGTACCTCGGCGGCATCGCGCAGGCGGTGCGCCATCTCACGGGCAAGGACCCGGCGCTCTACGTGCAGAACCTGCGCGACACCGGCGAGGTGCGCACCGACACCGCCGCCGGCGCGATCGCGCGCGAGATGCAGACGCGCTACCTGCATCCGCAGTGGATCGCGGCGCAGCAGGCCGAGGGCTACAGCGGCGCGCTGCAGGTGCTGAAGACCGCGCAGTTCCTCTGGGGCTGGCAGGTGACCGCGCCGGCCACGGTGCGGCCCGACCAGTGGCAGTCGCTGCACGACACCTATGTGCGCGACCGCGAGCGACTCGGCACCCGCGCCTGGCTCGAAGGCGCGAATCGCGCGGCCTTCGCGCAGACGCTGGAGCGCATGCTCGATGCGGTGCGCCTGAACTACTGGTCGCCCGATGCCGCGACGCGGCGCGAGCTCGCGCAGGCCTATGCGCAGGCGGCGCAGGCCAGCGGGTTGCGCGAGCGCAACGTGGCGGTGGAGCGCTTCGCGCGCGCGGCGATGGCCGCGCCGCCGAAGCCGGTGGTGGTGCCGGTGGAAGTGCGGGGCGCCACGGCCCCGGCCACGCAGGCCGAGTCGCCGGCACCCACTGAAAGCAAACAAGGCGACGAGGCCGCGACCCAACTCGTGCGCGGCCTGCGGCTCGAACCGCAGCCCGAGCCCGTGCCCGCGCCGCGCAGCGCCTCGGTGGTGCGCACGCTCTGGGCGCTTTTCGGCATGGCGGTGCTGCTGGCGCTCGGCGCGCTGACCCAATGGCACCGGCACCGCCGGCCGCGGCCGGCCCTCTGATTCGGGACAATCGCGCCATGCCGGCCATCGATTTCACCGCTCCCGTGCTGGCCATGCTGGCCGCGCTGTGGATCGCGCTCGCGGTCGACCTCTGGCTCGGCGAACCGCCCGCACGCTGGCATCCGGTGGTGTGGATCGGGCGCTACCTGGGCTGGGCCGGCGCGCGCATCGCGCCGCCGTTCGGCGCGGCCTCGGGCAAGGCAGGGCGCGCCTTCGCGCTCGGCGCCATCGCCTGGTGCGCGGGCGCGCTGGCCGTGCTCGCGATCGCCGTGGCGCTGCAGGCCGCGCTGCAGCAGGCGCTGCCGGCCTGGGCCTTCGCGCTGCTGCTGGGGCTGGTGCTCAAGCCGCTGTTCGCCTGGCGCATGCTGCGCGACGAGGTGCTCGCGGTCGAGGCCGCGCTCGGCGAATCGCTGGACGCGGGCCGGGCGCGGCTCGCGCGCCTCGTGAGCCGCGATGTCTCGCAGCTCGGCGAGCGCGAGGTGCGCGAGAGCGCGATCGAATCGCTGGCCGAGAACCTCAACGACTCGCTGGTGGCGCCGCTGTTCTGGTTCCTGCTGTTGGGCCTGCCGGGCGCGGCGCTCTACCGCTTCGCCAACACGGCCGATGCGATGTGGGGTTACCGCGGCGAGCGCGGCGGCCGCGACTGGACCTGGGCCGGCAAGTGGGCCGCGCGCGCCGACGACCTGCTGTCGTGGCTGCCCGCGCGGCTCACGGTGCTGCTGCTCGCGCTGGCGGCCGGGCGCTGGCCGCGCGGCCTCGCGCGCGAGGCGCGGCGCACGCCATCGCCCAACAGCGGCTGGCCGATGGCCGCGATGGCGCTGCTGCTCGGCGTGCGGCTGGCCAAGCCCGCGGTCTATGCGCTCAACGTCGAGGGCCGGGCCGCGATGCCCGCCGACACCGCGCGTGCGGCCCGCTTCGGCCAGCGCGCCGTGTTGCTGCTGGCGCTGGCCGCCTGGCTGCCGGTCGTCCTGCTGTTCACGGGGGTGCGATGAGCGAGCCCGACTTCACCCCGAACCATGGCGGCCCCGACGCGCTCGGCGCACCCGCCCACGATTTCTCGACCAATGCCAATGCCTGTGGCCCGTGCCCCGAGGCGCTCGCGCAAGTGCGCGCGGCCGACGCGACGCGCTATCCCGATCCGGCCTACACGGCCCTGCGCGCGCGGCTCGCGGCGCTGCATGGCGTGGAGCCCTGGCGCATCGTGATCGCGGCCGGCGCGAGCGAGTTCATCCGGCGCATCACCGCCTGGGTGGCGCAAGAGGACCGCGGCGCGCACGGCGAGGTCGTGCTGCCGGCCACTTCCTATGGCGACTACGCGGCCGCCGCGCGCGCCTGGGGCCTGCAGGTGGTGCGCGCGCCGCATGCGGCGCGCCGGCCGCGGCTCGCGTGGTGCTGCGATCCGTCGGCGCCGCAGGGGCAGGCGCAGCCCGGCCTGGCCGCGTCGATCGACGCGCTGCCCGAGGGCGTGCCCTGCGTGCTCGACCGTGCCTACGAACCGTTGCGGCTCGATGGCGAACTCGCGCTGGCGCCCGCGCGGCTCGACCGGCTCTGGCAGATGTGGTCGCCCAACAAGGCGCTGGGCATGACGGGTGTGCGCGCGGCCTATGCGATCGCGCCGGCCGACGCGCAGGAGGCGGTGGGCGCGCTGCTGCGCCTGGGTTCATCGTGGCCCGTGGGCGCGCATGGCGTGGCGATGCTGTCGGCCTGGGCCGAACCCGCGGTGCAGGCCTGGGTGCGCGACAGCCTGGCCACGCTGCGCGAATGGAAGGCCGCGCAGCTCGCGTTGTGCGCGCGCATGGGCTGGCAGACCACGCCCAGCGTGGCGAACTACCATCTCGCGCAACCGATGACGGCGGATTTCGCGGGCCTGCTGGCCGGCTTGCGCGCCGAGGGCATCAAGCTGCGCGACTGCGCTTCATTCGGCCTGCCGGGCCAGGTGCGCATGGGCGTGCTGCCGCCCGCGAGCCAGGCCGCGCTGCACGCCGCATGGCAGCGCCTGGCGGGTGCAAACTAGCCGACAGGAACGACCACGAGGACCTTGCCATGCTCTACGCCATCACCACGCTCTTTCTCTGCCAGCTCGCCGGCGAACTGCTGGTGCAGTGGCTCAGCCTGCCGGTGCCCGGTCCGCTGCTCGGCATGCTGTTCCTGTTCGCCGGCCTGCTGTGGCGCGGCGGCGTGCCCGAGAGCCTGGGCGAGACCTCGGGCCATCTGCTGCGCAACCTGATGCTGTTGTTCATCCCGGCCGTGACCGGCGTGATGCTGCACTTCGAGCGCGTGGGCCGCGAGTGGCTGCCGTTCCTGGCCGCGGGCATCCTGGGCGCGGCCTTCACCATGACCGTCACCGCGCTCACCCTGCGCTGGATGATCCGCATCACCGGCAAGGACGCCCAATGAGCGCGCCCGCGAAGCTGTCCGAGATCTGGGTCTTCCTGGCCCAGTCGCCGCTCTTGTGGCTCGCGCTCACGCTGCTGGCCTACCTGGGCGCGCTGTGGCTGCACCGGCGCAGCGGCGCCAACCCGGTGGTCAATCCGGTGCTGGTGTCGGTGATCGTGATCGTCGCCGTGCTGCTGGCGACGCGCACGCCCTACGACACCTACTTCGAGGGCGCGAAGTTCGTGCACTTCCTGATCGGGCCGGCCACGGTGGCGCTGGCGGTGCCGCTCTACAGCCAGGTGGCGCGGCTGCGCCGGCTGTGGCTGCCGATCGGCGTGGCGCTGCTCGCGGGCTCGGTGGCGGCCATCGTGTCGGCCGTGGGCATCGCCTGGGCGCTCGGCGGTTCGCACGAGCTGCTGATGTCGCTGGCGCCGAAGTCGGCCACCATGCCGATCGCGATGGGCGTGTCGGAAAAGATCGGCGGCCTGCCGTCGCTGTCGGCGGTCGCGGCCGCCATCACCGGCATCGCGGGCGCGATCATGGCCACGGGCCTGTTGAACCTGCTGCGCATCAAGGAGCCCGCGGTGCGCGGCTTCGCGGTCGGCATCACGGCGCATGGCATCGGGACCGCGCGCGCGATCCAGGTCAACGAGACCGCGGGCGCGTTCTCGGCGCTCGCGATGGGGCTCAACGGCATCGCGACGGCCCTGCTGGTGCCGCTGGTGGTGCGCTGGCTCGGGGCCTGAGGCGCGGCCTTCAGTCCGCCGGCCGCTCCTGCAGCACCAGCGAGATCTCGACCGCGCCGCCGCCCGGCAGCGAGGCCACGCCGACCGTGGTGCGCGCGGGCAGCGGCTGGTCGGGAAACACCTGGCGCAGCAGCTCGCTCGCGGCATTCATCACCCGCACATGCTGCGTGAAGCCGGGCCCGGCCTGCAGGTAGCCGGTGAGGGCGACGATCTTCTGCACCCGGTCGAGGCCGCCGAGCTCGGCGCGCGCGGCGCGCAGCAGCGCGATGGCGGCGGCGACCGCGGCCCGCTCGCCAAGCGCGATGCCCGCGTCGCTGTCGTCGATAGGGCCCGCGATCACCACGCCGTTCTCGCGCCCGACCACGCCGCTCGAGTGCAGCAGATCGCCGGCGCGCGCAAAGCTCGCATAGCGGCCCGCGGGGCGCGCGGCGGGCGAGGCATCGTGGCCCGCCTGGGCGGCGAGCGCCTCCAGGCGCCGGTCGGCATCAGTCATGCGGCACCTCGTCCATCGCCTGCGCGTCGCCGCGCAGCCAGCAGCCTTCGGCGGCATCGGCCTGCGCGGGCAGCCGCACCTGGATCGCCGACGGCGAGCCCATGGCCTCGCCCTGGCGCACCGTGACCAGCGTGCCATCCGCGCCGACCAGCGCCATCTCGCGCAGGCCCCAGGCCAGCGCGGCGGCGGCGATGCCGGTGGCCGCGTCCTCGGGATAGCCGGAGGAGCGCGGGAACTGGCGCGCGCTGACCTCGGTGCCCTGCACGTCGGCGTTCGATGCGAAGGGATAGAGCCCTGTCGAGCCGAGCCGGTCGCACAGTGCCTCGACGCGCGCGAAGTCGGGCCGCAGGCCGTGCAGCAGTTCGGGGCTTTCGAGCCGCACCAGCGTCTTCACGCGACTGGTGGCGGCGTTGAGCACCGGCGACACGATCTGCGCGAGCCCGATGCCCAGGCACTGCGCGATCTCGCGCACCAGGGCCGCGTCGACCGCGGCGATGCTGGCGCTGGGCTGGCTGATTTCGACCGCGCCGTCGACGTAGCGGCCGTGCACCGTGCCGCTGAGCGTCTGCACCCCGATCGGTTCGCCGCTCCAGCGGCCGCGCTCGTGCAGCAGCCACAGCGCGCCGAGCGTGGCATGGCCGCACATCTCCATCTCGTGGCGCGGCACGAAGTAGCGCATGCGCAGGCGGTGCCGGGCGGCATCGTCGGGCGCGAGCACGAACACCGACTCGTGCCCGCTCTCGCGGGTGCGGGCCTGCATGTCCTCGGTGGACATGGCATCGGCATCGAGCCAGACCGGGGCCGGGTTGCCGCCGGCGCGGGTGCCGGGGCGGGCGAAGACGCGTACGAGCTGCATCGCCATGATTCAGTCCGCCTTCGCGTTGACGGAGCGCGCGATGCCGCCCCACAGCGCGATGTCGGCGCGCACGCGCTGGCCGAACTGCTCGGGCGACCAGCTCGCGGGCGAGACGCCCTTGGCCATCATGTCGGCGCGCAGGTTGCGGTCCTGCAGCGCCTTGTCGAGCGCCGAGCGCAGCCGCTCCACCACCGGTTTGGGCGTGGCCGCGGGCGCCATCAGGCCGTACCAGAGCTCGGGCTTGAAGTCCTTGATGCCCGCGGCCTCGAAGCTCGGCAGCTCGGGGAACACCGCCGAGGGCTGGCTGATCGCGAGCGCGCGCATGCGGCCGGCGCGCACCTGGGGCGCGAGCGCGGTGGGGTTGTCGAACAGCGCCTGGATCTGGCCGGCCATCAGGTCGGTCTGCGCGGGCGCCGCGCCGCGGTAGGGAATGTGGGTCATCTCGATGCGGGTGCGCTGCTTGAACAGCTCGCCCGCGAGGTGGCTCGCGGTGCCGTTGCCGATGCTGCCGTAGTTGAGCGTGCCGGGCCTGGCCTTGGCATCGCGGATGAAGTCGGCGAGGTTCTTCGCGGGCAGGGTGGGTGCCACCACCAGCACGAAGGGCGTGGTGCCCAGCGTGCCCACGGGCGCGAGGTCGGCCAGCGGGTCGTAGGGCAGCTTGGGGTAGACGGCCTGGGCCGAGGCGATGGTCGTGGTGGTGGCGGCCACCAGCGTGTAGCCGTCGGGTGCGGCCTTGGAGGCATAGCCGGTGCCCACGGTGCCGCCGGCGCCCGCGCGGTTGTCGATGATCACCGGCACGCCGAGCTCGGCCTGCAGCCTGACCTGCACCGCGCGGAAGATCACGTCGGTGCCGCCGCCGGCCGGGAAGGGCACGACGATGGTGATCGGCTTGGCCGGATAGGTGTCGGCGGCGGCCGCGGCACCGCAAGCGGCGGCGAGCAGGGCGGCGGCGGCCATCAGGGCGAGGCGCCGTGGCGGGCGGAGGCTGGCGGTCATGGAAGTCCTTGGCGGAACGGGTGGAGGGGAGGTCCTAGTCTTCCTGCCGATCGATCCGCGCGTGCCTCCGCTCGCGACGCCCGCGCGCACGAATGCGACATCGGCCGCGCGATTGACCACACAATCGGCCCCATGCCGTCCCCAGCCGCCCCAGCCGGACCGCGGATCTCCGCGTTCTCCGACCGCCTCGCCCACAAGGCGACGCCGGTGGCGAGCACGCTCGACGGCTACGCCACGACGCCGCATGCGCACGATTGCGACATGCTGTTCGTGCCGCTGGCGGGGCGCTTCGACGTGATCGATCCGCGCGGCGACGCGCTGCAGTCCTCGCCCGGCCACTTCCTCTGGTTCGCGGCCGGCGCCGCCCATGCCACCAGCGCGATGACCCTGCGCCAGACGCACCTCGCGGTCTATGTCGATTCGGAGTTCTGGGACACGGCGCTGCGCGCGCACGGCATCGCGAAGCCGGCCCAGGGCCTGCGCGCGGGCAGCGGCGCGCTGAACCTGCTGTCGCACCGGCTGCTCGAGATGGCCGGCACGCCGGCATCGCCCGAGCCCTCGATGGCGCACGTGGCCCATTGCGGCGCGCTGGTGATGGAGGCGGCGCGGCTCATGGCCAATCCGCTGGTGCATCCCGATGGCCGCGGCACGCCCGGCGCGGTGATCGCCGCGCTGCTGGCCAGCGACATCGAGGCCGAGCTCGCGGCGACGCTGCCGCTCGAGGCCTTCGCGGCGCGGCACCGGCTCTCGCGCCGGCAGGTCGAGCGGCTGTTCCGCGCGGCCTACGGGCTGTCGCCGCTCGAATTCCAGCAGCAGCGGCGCCTCGAGCGCGCGCGCCACCTGCTGCAGAGCACCGACGAATCGGTGCTGTCGGTGGCGCAGCAGGTCGGCTGGGCCTCGGGGGCCTATCTCACGCGCATGCTGGGCAAGGCCTGGGCGACGACGGCCGGCGAGCTGCGCGCGCGGCGGCCGCCGGCCTAGAAGAAACAGTCGAGGGTCGGGAAGCGGTCCGTGCCCTCGATGCAATCCCACAGGTAGATCGCGAAGCCGGGGTCGCCGGTCCACAGCGAATAGCGCAGGTGGCCGTGTTCCGCCAGCTCGGCCTCGGTCTGCGCGATGCCGTGCATGGCGAAGGCGCGCGCCCGGTCCAGCCAGGCGGCGTCGCCGAAGCGGCGGTGCAGCTTGAGGAAGGCATAGCCGTTGCCGCCGGTGCCGTGGCAGAGGTTCGAGCCCTTGTGGAGCGGGCCGGCCTGCCAGGTGGTTTCGCCGGCGGCGAGCAGCAGCTCGTCGAGCGTGCCGTCCGGAAAATCCGCGAGGCAGATCACGAAGCCCGGTGCGCCATGGCACATCTGCACGAGTTTCGGCCGCGAGGCATCGGGCAGCGGGAACAGGCGCGGGCGCCAGTTCGCCTGCGCGCCTTCGCGGTCGGCGGTGCGCTGCACGGTGTTGGCGATGCAGTCGCGCCAGGCGTTCCATTCGGCGTCGCCGAGCAGGTGGCGGCCATGGACCAGCGGCACGGCGGTGGCGACGAAGCCGTGCACCGCATCGATGTAGGTCGAACGCTGGCCGTAGAGCTGCTGGGTCCAGAAATGGCAGCCGAAGTCCTCCGACCATTCGAGCTGCGACCACAACCGCCGCGCGGTGTCGCGGTAGATGCCGGCCCAGCGTTGCTCGCCCGTGCGCTCGTGCATGAACAGCGCCGCGAGCATGGTGCCGGGCGTGCCCCACATCAGTTCGAGCGTGGGGTCGTCGAGGTGGCCGCCGCACAGCCGCGCGAGTTCGTCGGCGACGGTGTCGGAGGGCCGCAGCCGGTGCTCGAGCAGCCGGATGCCGGTGTCGCCCATCAGGTAGGCCGCGAAGCCGGCATCGGCAGGGCGGCCCATGGCCGCGCGGTTGGCGGCGATCAGGCCCGGCACGACCGGCGCGTAGTCGCGCGCCAGCCGCGCGGCGCCGCGCTCCTGCAGATGGTGCAGCGCCCAGATCACGCCGCTCGCGCCCCAGTACAGCAGGTACTGCGGGTCGGGATTCGATGCATCGTCCGGATGCATGGGCCACAGGCCCTCGGGCGTGAAGCGCGCCTCGGTGTCGCGCACGATGCGCTCGATGGCCTCGCGCGCGCGGCCCTCGTCCCAGGCGTCGGTCCGCAGGGGCTCGTGGCGCTCGGGCGAGAACAGCATCGCGCTCAGCGCCGCTGCAGCCGCGGATTCTTCGCGAACAGCTCGGCGGCCCAGTCCACGAAGGCGCGCACCTTGGCGCTCAGGTGGCGGTTCGGCGGGTAGACCACGTGGATCGGCAGCGGGTCGCGCTGCCAGTCGGACAGCACCTCGATCAGCTCGCCGCTCTCCAGATGCGGTTCGGCCATGAAGGTGATGCACTGCGAGATGCCGAAGCCGCCGAGCACGGCCGCCATGTGGGCGTTGCTCTCGTTGACCGACACGCGGTAGGGTCCGTTGAGCTCGATGTGCTCGTCGCCCTTCTTGAACTCGTGCGGATAGACGCGCCGCGTGGTGCCCGAGAAGTAGCTCACCACGTGGTGGCGCTTCTCGATGTCGTTCGGATGCTGCGGCGCACCATAGCGCTTGATGTAGGCCGGCGAGGCCACGGTCACGAAATGCAGGGTGCCGATGCGCCGCGCCACCAGCGACTGGTCGGCGAGGTCGCCGGCGCGGATCACGCAGTCGACGTTGTCGCTGATCAGGTCCACCGTGCGGTCGCTGACGCCGAGGTCGACCTGGATCTCGGGGTAGCGGTCGCAGAAGGTGGCCAGGGCCGGCAGGATCACCAGCCGCGCGACCGAGGTCCCGACGTCGATGCGCAACCGGCCCGTGGGGCTGGACTGCGCATTCGTCATGCTGGCCTCCATGTCGTCGAAGTCGTTGAGCAGGCGCGCCGCGCGTTCGAAATACGCGGCGCCGTCCGGCGTGACCGTCACCCGGCGGGTGGTACGGTTCAGGAGCTTCACGCGCAGCCGCGATTCCAGGGCCTGGATCTGCTTGGTGACGGTGCCCTTGGGCAGGGCGAGCGAGTCCGCCGCGCGGGTGAAGGTGCCGGCTTCCACGACGCGGACGAAGATCCGCATGGCCTGGATCTGATCCATCGAATGCCTGTTCTCTAGACCCGGCCCTCGCCGGGGGGTGCGGATTCTCACACAAGGCCATAACCCTTTGGTGACCCGGTCCGATTGTTCGTAGTTTGGAAACAGAGTAGGGCTTGCATCCCTGTTTAACGCGACAGTCGGCGCCTTATATTTCAACCATCGCCCATTTCCCGAGGTCGTCCCATGTCACCCCGTCCATCGTCCCGCTCCGCCGAAGCAGCCGCGCTCGCCGCGGGGCAAGGCGCGGAAGCCGATCTGTCGATCGAGCTGCCCGGCCGCGATCCGGTGGGCGCCCGTGTCTACGGCCAGCGCCCCAAGGGCGAAACGGTGCCGCTGGTGCTGCACTTCCATGGCGGCACCTTCATCTGCGGCGGCCTCGACAACGGCCGCAACGTGGCGCGCCTCCTGGCCGGCTCCGGTGCGGTGGTGGTCTCGCTCGACTACCCGCTGGCTCCCGAGTCGCCGTTTCCAGAGCCGATCGAGGTCGGCTACGCGGCGCTCGAATGGCTCTACAAGCAGCGCGTCAAGCTCGGCGGCCGCGGCGCCCAGGTCTACCTGGCCGGCGAGGAAGCCGGCGGCAACCTGGCGGCGGCGGTGGCGCTGATCTCGCGCGACCGCGCCCATCCGCCGCTGGCGGGCCAGATCCTGCTGTCGCCGATGCTCGATCCCTGCGCCGGCACGGCCTCGCTGCGCAAGGCGACCAACGACTCGCCCGAATGCCGCTGGGCCACGGGCTGGGAGAAGTACCTGAGCTGCCCGTCGAACGCCACGCACCCCTATGCGGTGCCCAGCGGTTCGCTGCGCCTCTCGGCCCTGGCCCCGGCCCTGGTGCTGGTGGGCGAGGACGACGCGATGCGCGACGAAGCGCTGACCTTCGCGGGCCGGCTGCGTTCGGCCGGCATCGAGGTCACGAGCGCGGTGCTGAGCAACGCGGCCGAATGGCCCAAGGCGCTCTACGACGCCGAGTGCATGGGGTGCAAGGTCTGCGAGGCGACCGTGCAGCAGCACTTCCGCGAATTCTTCGCGGCCACCACACCGCCCCCCGGGGCGACCCCGAAGCCCAGTTAGCCAGCGCCGCCAGCCGCAGAGCCAGCCGCTAGCGACGAGCCACCGGGGGCACCCGGTGCGGCCGGCCTTTTTCCGAAATTTCCGTTTTTCTTGGTGCGAGGGCGCCAGGACGGACTGTTGCATCCCGAAAAGTCATCCGAGTCATTTGAGTCATCTGAGAGAAGGACGAATCACCATGTCGAACAACAAGCCAACGTTTTCCTCCGCGGCCCGCAAGGGCCTGTGGCCCGCCGTGACCGGCGTCACCGCCTTGCTGGCGGTGGCCGCCGCGGTGCTGGGCATGCACAGCTTCAAGGCCGAGGCCAACGCGCCGGCCGCGGGCGCGCCGCAAGCCATTCCGGTCTCGGTCGCGGCGGTGGCGCCGAGCGAGATCAATGCCTGGGACGAGTTCTCGGGCCGCCTCGAAGCGGTCGAACGCGTCGACGTGCGCTCCCGCGTCGCGGGTGCCGTGCAGTCGGTGCATTTCCGCGAAGGCGCGCTGGTCAGGCAGGGCGACCTGCTGGTGACCATCGACCCCGCGCCGTACGCGGCCGAGGTCGAGCGCGCCGAGGCGCAGGTGGCATCGGCGCAGGCCCGCCAGTCCTTCAGCCGCAGCGAGCAGGAGCGCGCCAAGCGCCTGTGGGACGAGCAGGCGATCGCCCAGCGCGAATACGACGAGCGCGTGAACGCCGGCCGCGAAGCCGAGGCCAACCTGCGCGCGGCCCAGGCCTCGCTGCAGTCGGCGCGCCTGAACCTGGGCTACACCCAGGTGCGGGCCCCGGTCTCGGGCCGCATCGGCAAGATCGAGGTCACGGTGGGCAACCTGGTGGCGGCCGGTCCTGGCGCCCCGGTGCTGACCACGCTGGTCTCGGTGAGCCCGATCTACGCGAGCTTCGATGCCGACGAGCAGGTGATCACGCGGGCCCTGAAGGACCTGCCGAGCGGCTCCAGCGCGCGCGGCCAGATCGAATCGATCCCGGTGCAGATGGGCACGGCCGGCCTGGAGGGCACGCCCTTCGTCGGCAAGCTGCAGCTGATCGACAACCAGGTCGACGCCCGCAGCGGCACGGTGCGCGTGCGCGCCTCCTTCGACAACAAGGACGGTGCCCTGATCCCCGGCCAGTTCGCCCGCATCCGCATGGGCCAGGCCCGCAACGACACCGCGCTGCTGGTCAGCGAACGCGCCATCGGCACCGACCAGAACAAGAAGTTCGTGATGGTCGTGGGCGAGGACAACAAGGCGGTCTACCGCGAAGTCGCGCTCGGCGCCTCGATCAACGGCCTGCGCGTCGTGAGCAAGGGCCTGAAGGCGGGCGACCGCGTGGTGGTCAACGGCCTGCAGCACATCCGCCCGGGTGCGCTGGTGGCGCCGCAGACCGTGACCATGGACGCCAAGGCCGACGGCAAGGCGCAACAACCGACGGAACAAGTGGCGCAGGCCGCGAAGTCCTGAACGACACCGGGCCCCGCGCGCCAGCCTGAGCACAGGCCGGCGCGCCGGGAAACCCGGGACACCGACAACGGCGACAGCGGCACCGGCCGGCTCGCCAGCGTTACTCGAAGTTCCTTGATGGGAGCCACCTGGATGCCGCTCGTCTTTTTCGAAGCGGCGTGGATCGCGCTGTCCGCGCGATGGAGCCAACGAAATGAATCTCTCTAAATTCTTCATCGACCGGCCGATCTTTGCCGGCGTGCTGTCGCTCTTGATGCTGATAGCCGGCCTGATCGCGTTGCGCGGTCTGCCGATCTCCGAGTACCCGGAAGTCGCGCCTCCCTCGGTGGTGGTGCGCGCCCAGTACCCGGGTGCCAACCCGAAGGTGATCGCCGAGACCGTGGCGACCCCGCTGGAGGAGCAGATCAACGGCGTCGAGGGCATGCTCTACATGGGCAGCCAGGCCACCACCGACGGCGTGATGACGCTGACGGTGACCTTCCGCCTCGGCACGGACCCCGACAAGGCCCAGCAGCTGGTGCAGAACCGCGTCTCGCAAGCCGAGCCGCGGCTGCCCGAGGAAGTGCGCCGGCTCGGCATCACCACGGTGAAGAGCGCGCCCGACCTCACGATGGTGGTCCACCTCGTGTCGCCCAACGGCCGCTACGACATCAACTACCTGCGCAACTACGCGGTGCTGAACGTGAAGGACCCGCTGGCGCGCATCGAAGGCGTGGGCCAGGTTCAGATCTTCGGCGGCGGCGACTACTCGATGCGCGTCTGGCTCGACCCGCAGAAGGTGGCGCAGCGCGGCCTCTCGGCCTCCGACGTGGTGGCCGCCATCCGCGGCCAGAACGTGCAGGCCGCGGCCGGCGTGGTCGGGGCTTCGCCGGGCCTGTCGGGCGTGGACATGCAGCTCTCGATCAATGCGCAGGGGCGCCTGCAGAGCGAGGAAGAGTTCGGCGACATCATCGTCAAGAGCGGCACCGACGGCGCCGTCACGCGCCTTCGCGACATCGGCCGCCTCGAGATGGGCGCCGCCGACTACTCGCTGCGCTCGCTGCTGAACAACGACCCGGCCGTCGGCATGGGCGTGTTCCAGGCCCCGGGCTCGAACGCGCTCGACATCTCGGCGAACGTGCGCAAGACCATGGCCGAGCTCAACAAGAACATGCCGGAAGGCCTGGAATACCGCATCGCCTACGACCCGACGCAGTTCGTGCGCGCGTCCATCGAATCGGTGATCCACACGCTGCTCGAAGCCATCATGCTGGTGGTGCTGGTCGTGATCCTGTTCCTGCAGACCTGGCGCGCGTCGATCATTCCGCTGCTGGCCGTGCCGGTGTCGGTGATCGGTACCTTCGCCGTGCTGCACGTGCTCGGCTTCTCGATCAACGCGCTGAGCCTGTTCGGGCTGGTGCTGGCGATCGGCATCGTGGTGGACGACGCCATCGTGGTGGTGGAGAACGTCGAGCGCAACATCGAGGCGGGATTGACGCCACGTGAAGCGACCTACCGTGCGATGCGCGAGGTGTCCGGGCCCATCATCGCGATCGCGCTGGTGCTGGTGGCCGTGTTCGTGCCGCTGGCCTTCATCAGTGGCCTCACGGGCCAGTTCTACCGCCAGTTCGCGGTGACCATCGCGATCTCGACCGTGATCTCGGCGATCAACTCGCTGACCCTGTCGCCCGCGCTCGCCGCCTTGCTGCTGCGCGGCCATGACCAGCCGAAGGACGCGCTGACGCGCGGCATGGACCGGGCCTTCGGCTGGCTGTTCCGCGGCTTCAACAAGTTCTTCCATCGCGGCTCCGAGGCCTACAGCGGCGGCGTCAAGCGCGTGATCTCGCGCAAGACGCTGATGCTGGTGATCTACCTCGCGCTGGTCGGCGTGACCTTCGGCCTGTTCAAGGCCGTGCCCAGCGGCTTCGTGCCGGCGCAGGACAAGCAGTACCTGATCGGCTTCGCGCAGCTGCCCGACGGCGCCACGCTCGACCGCACCGACGAAGTGATCCAGCGCATGGGCGAGATCATGAAGAAGAACCCGAACGTGGAGGACGCGATCGCCTTCCCGGGCCTGTCGATCAACGGCTTCACCAACAGCTCGAACTCGGGCATCGTGTTCGCCACGCTCAAGCCCTTCGACCAGCGCAAGCGCGCCGACCAGAGCGGCGGTGCGGTGGCGGGCCAGCTCAACCAGGCCTTCGGCAGCATCCAGGACGCGTTCATCGTGATGTTCCCGCCGCCGCCGGTGGCGGGCCTGGGCACCACGGGCGGCTTCAAGCTGCAGATCGAGGACCGGGCCTCGGTCGGCTACGACCAGATGGACGCGGCGGTCAAGGCCTTCATGGCCAAGGCCTATGCGGCGCCCGAGCTCACGGGCATGTTCACGAGCTGGCAGGTCAACGTGCCGCAGCTGTATGCCGACATCGACCGCACCAAGGCGCGACAGCTCGGCGTGCCGGTGACCGACATCTTCGACACGATGCAGATCTACCTGGGCAGCCTGTACGCCAACGACTTCAACAAGTTCGGCCGCACGTACAGCGTGCGCGTCCAGGCCGATGCGCCTTACCGCGCGCGGGCCGAGGACGTGGGCCTGCTGAAGGTGCGCTCGACCTCAGGCGAGATGGTGCCGCTGGCCGCGCTGATGAAGGTCAACTCGACCTTCGGTCCGGAACGCGCCATGCGCTACAACGGCTACCTGGCCGCCGACATCAACGGCGGCCCGGCACCCGGCTATTCGTCGGGCCAGGCGCAGGACGCGATCACCAAGATCGCGGCCGAGACGCTGCCCAAGGGCGTGAGCTTCGAGTGGACCGAGCTGACCTACCAGGAGATCCTGGCCGGCAACTCCGCCTTCCTCGTGTTCCCGCTGGCGATCCTGCTGGTGTTCCTGGTGCTGGCCGCGCAGTACGAAAGCCTGACGCTGCCGATCGCGATCATCCTGATCGTGCCGATGGGCATCATGGCCGCGATGGCGGGCGTGTGGATCTCGGGAGGCGACAACAACGTCTTCACGCAGATCGGGCTGATCGTGCTGGTGGGGCTCAGCGCGAAGAACGCGATCCTGATCGTGGAGTTCGCGCGCGAACTCGAGTTCGCCGGGCGCACGCCGATCCAGGCCGCGATCGAGGCCAGCCGGCTGCGCCTGCGCCCGATCCTGATGACCTCGCTGGCCTTCGTCATGGGCGTGCTGCCCCTGGTGCTGTCGACCGGCGCGGGCTCGGAGATGCGCAAGGCGATGGGCGTGGCGGTGTTCGCCGGGATGATCGGCGTGACGGCCTTCGGCCTGTTCCTGACGCCGGTGTTCTACGTGCTGATGCGCCGCATCGCGGGCAACCGGCCGCTGAAGCTGCACGGCGAGGTGCCGCATGGCGAGGACTTCGTGTCGGCCGACCATCCGGCGCCGGCCTCGGGCGGTTCGCACGGTGGATCGGGCGGCGGCCATGGCGGCGGCCTGCATCCGGTGCCGGCCTCGCCGCGGACCTCGCATGAATGACGAACGAACCACAGAACAAGAAGGAAGGTCGATCATGAACTTCAAGCTCTCATCCCTCTCGGCGCCGCTGCGCGCGGCCGTGCTGCCCCTGGTGGCGGCGCTGGCCCTGGCCGGCTGCGCGAGCGTGCCCTCGGGCCTGCCCGAGACCCCGGCCGCGGCCCAGTTCAAGGAGCAGGGCGCCACGCCGCCCGCCGGCTGGACCCGCGCCGTGCCTTCCGAGGGCGCCGCGCGCGGTGCCTGGTGGCAGGCCTTCAACGATCCGGTCCTGAACGAGCTCATCGCCAAGGCCGAGGTCAGCAACAACAACATCCAGGGCGCAGCGGCGCGGCTGGCCGAGGCCCGCGCCATCGCGCGCAGCGTCAACGCAGACCGGCTGCCGCAGGTGGGCCTGAACGCCGGCGCCAACCGCGGCGCCGGGCTCGACAAGGCCACGGCCAGCACCTCGCCGGCCACCATGACCAATGCCGGCGCCACCTTCTCGTACGAGCTCGACCTGTTCGGGCGCCTCTCGCGCGCCAGCGACGCGGCGCGGCTCGACGCGGCCGGCCGCGAGGCGCTGCTGCAGAGCACGCGGCTGGCGGTGCAGGCCGAGGTGGCGCAGACCTACCTCACGCTGCGTGCCCTCGATGCCGAGCGCGTGCTGGTGCGCGAGCAGGTCGAGGCCTACCGCGACACGCTGCGCCTGTCGCAGCGCCGCCAGCAGGCCGGCGACATCGCCGAGCTCGACGTGGCGCGCGTGCAGACCGAGGTCTCGTCGACCGAGTCGGATGCACTGGCGATCGACCGCCAGCGGGCCCAGGTCGAGCATGCGCTCGCGGTGCTGGTGGGCGACTCGGCCTCGAGCTTCGGCGTGCGGCCGGCCGACTGGACCACCGCGCTGCCGGCGATCCCGCCCGGCGTGCCGGCCACGGTGCTGACGCGCCGGCCCGACGTGTCGGCCGCGCAGAACGCGGTGTTCGCGGCCCAGTCGCGCGTGGGCGTGGCGCAGGCCGCGTGGTTCCCCGACATCTCGCTGACCGGCGCCGCCGGCTATGCCTCGCCCGAGGTCGGCGACCTGTTCAAGTGGTCGGCCCGCTCGTGGGGCGTGGGCGCGCTGCTGTCGCTGCCGATCTTCGACGGCGGCCGCCGCGAGGCCGGGCTGCAGAGCGCCAACGCGCAGCTCGACGGCGCGCTGGCGAGCTACCGCAACCAGGTGCTGGTGGCCTTCCAGGAGGTCGAGGACCAGCTGGCGTCGATCCGCATCCTGCAGGAGCAGTCGGGCGTGCAGGCCACGGCCGTGGCCTCGGCCGCGCGCGCGACCAGCCTGTCGGACACGCGCTACCGCAACGGCTACATCAGCCAGCTCGACCTGCTCGACGCGCGCCGCAGCGAGCTGCGCAACCGGCGCCAGGCGCTGCAGGTGAAGTCGGCGCAGTACCAGGCGGCCGTGGGGCTGATCCGCGCGATCGGCGGCGGCTGGGACGTGCCGGGCGCGGTGGCGTCTGGCGACAGCGCACCGCGCGGCCCGCAAAGCTGAGGCCCTACGCGCCCCGCTTCGGCCAGCGGTGGCGCGTGCCGCCCGAGCGGCGGTCGGCCTTCTCGGGCACCACGCCCTGCGCGCTCAGCGCGCTGCCGCGCTGCTCGAGCCGCCGCAGGCATTGCAGGAAGATCTCGACATGCCCCGCCGGCAGGCCGTCGAGCAGCCCGGTGTTGAGCTCGGCGATGCGCGGGAACAGCTCGTCGAACAGCTGCAGCCCCGCGGCGCTCAGCCGCACATGGACCTCGCGCCGGTCCTCGTCGTCGCGGCGCCGTTCCACCAGCTGCTTCTCGACCAGGCTGCGCAGCCCGCGCGAGGTGCGCACGCGGTCCAGGCTCAGGCAGTCCGACAGCGCCGAGGGCGTGATCTCGCCGGTCTGCGCGAGCATCGCGACCATGCCCCACTCGCGGCGCGTGATGCCGAAACCGCCCTCGACCAGGCGCGTGGCCATGCCGCCGCCGGTGCGCGCGGCGCGTGCGAGCCGATACAGCAGCAGGTCGTCGAGGCAGCGGGGCGCGAGCAGCGCGGCCGCGTCGGGAAAGGCAGGAGGGGAAGAACTCACGAAGGATGCGGGTGTGTGGCGGCGCCGCCGCGACGCCCGATGATGGATTAGATCAACTATTTGTTACCTGCATATAAACAGCGTAACAAAAGCCGGCCACCAGCCGCCGGCGAGAGGAGATCCCCCCGTGCCCTTTTTTCCCTCCCGGCGACGACTCGCCGCCTGCTGCCTCGCGCTCGCGATCGGCGGCATCCTGGCGCCCGCGCAGGCGCAGAACCTCGAGAGCCCGCTCACGCTGGTGGTGGGCTACGCGCCCGGCGGCAGCACCGACCGCATCGCGCGCCTGATCGCCGAGCGGCTCGGCTCCAAGCTCGGCGTGGCCGTCACGGTCGAGAACCGCGCGGGCGAGGGCGGCCGGCTCGCGGCCAAGCAACTGCGCCGCGCGGCCGCGACCGAGAACGTGCTGATGCTCGGCAACCCCGCCGTGATGGTGGTGGCGCCGCTGGTGATCAAGGACGCGGGCTACGACCCCGACAAGGACTTCGTGCCCGTCACCCAGGTCAGCAGCTACGACTTCGCGCTGGCCGTGGGGCAGAAGCTGCAGCTCGACCGCGCCATGTTCCTCGTGGGCCGGCTCTGGGCCCATCCCGAGGAGGCGGTCTTCGGCGTGCCGGCCACCGGCAGCCTGCCGCACTTCTTCGGCCTGATGGTCGGCGATGCGCTGAGCGTGCAGCCGCAGATCAAGGGCTATGGCGGCTCGGCGCCGCTGGCCGCCGACCTGACCGGCGGCTCGCTGCCGATCGCCATCGACACGCTGGATTCGCTCTATGCGCAGCACGTGGCCGGCAAGATCCGCATCCTGGCCGTGTCGGGCAAGAAGCGCGCGAGCTTCGCGCCCTCGCTGCCGACCTTCCGCGAGGCCGGCATGAAGATCGATGCCGACGGCTGGAACACCTTCTTCGCGCCGAGCAGCATGCCGCCGGCCAAGGTGCAGCTGCTGGCCGCGAAGATCCGCGAGGTGATGCAGGACCCGGGGTTGCAGAAGGCGGCCGATGCGCTCTACATCACGCCGGTGGTCAGCAGCAACGCCGAGACGGTGCAGATGCTCAAGGCCTACCGGCAGCAGTGGGAGCCGGTGGTGCGGCGCTCGGGCTTCGCGCCCTGAACGCGCGCATTCAGGCGTCGGGATCGGACGGCCGCGCGGCGCTGATCCTCTGCAGCTCCGCCACGCCCATCACCAGCGCATTCGAGTAGCTGGCCTCGGCGCGCGCCGCGCGGCGGTAGACGCGGTAGTCGAGCACCTCGGCCTTGCCGCTGTCCAGCGCCTCGAGCAGGACCCAGTGGAAACGGTCCGGTTCGGGTTCTTCGACGGTGAGGGCCAGGTCGTTGAGGGCGGGCATGAGGCGGGGTCGCGGGGCGCTGTGACGGGGAAGCCCTGTATACGGAGGATTCGCCGAACCGGATGCAGCCCGTGGGTTCACCGGGCCGGTTGCGTGACGGAAGCCGCATTCCGGCGTTGCGTTTCGGGCACCCGCGCGCGCTCAACGACAATCCCGCCATGAATTTCCAGGCAGCGGCGGCGCCGGCGAGCGCGCGAGAGCACACCGGCGGGGCGCGTTGCGTGATGGTGCTGGGCACGACCAGCGGGGCCGGCAAGAGCTGGATCGCGACCGCGCTGTGCCGCTGGTACGCGCGCCAGGGCCTCAAGGTGGCGCCCTACAAGGCGCAGAACATGAGCAACAACGCGCGTGTGGTCGAGGGCGGCGAGATCGGCAGCGCTCAGTACTTCCAGGCGCTCGCGGCCCGGGCGCGGCCCGAGGTGCGCATGAACCCGCTGCTGCTCAAGCCCGAGCGCGACACCCACAGCCAGGTGGTGCTGATGGGGCAGGTCGACGAGACCCTGTCGGCGCTGCCGTGGCGCGGACGCAGCGAGCGCGTGTGGCCGCAGCTCGCGCGCGCGCTCGACGAGCTGCGCGCCGAGAACGACGTGGTCGTGATCGAGGGTGCCGGCTCGCCGGCCGAGATCAACCTGATGGCCAGCGACATCGTCAACCTGCGCATCGCGCGCCATGCCCGGGCGCGCTGCCTGCTGGCCACCGACATCGACCGCGGCGGCGCCTTCGCCCATCTCTACGGCACCTGGGCGCTGCTGCCCGAGGCCGACCGCGCGCTGCTCGCGGGTTTCGTGCTCAACAAGTTCCGGGGCGATGCCTCGCTGCTCGCGCCCGCGCCCGAGCAACTGCGCGAGATGACCGGCGTGCCCGTGGTCGCGACCCTGCCGATGTGGTGGCAGCACGGCCTGCCCGAGGAGGACGGCGTGTTCGACGACCGCAGCCGGTCCTCGGGCGCGGTGACGCGCACCGTCGCCGTGATCGCCTATCCGCGCATCAGCAACCTCGACGAATTCCAGCCGCTGAAGAACGTGCCCGGCGTGCGCCTGGTCTGGGCCCGCGCGCCGGCCGACGTGGCGGGCGCCGACTGGATCGTGCTGCCCGGCTCCAAGCACACCAGCGGCGACCTGGCCTGGCTGCGCGCGCAGGGGCTCGACCGCGCGGTGGCCGAGCACGCGGCGCGCGGCGGCGCGGTGCTCGGCGTCTGCGGCGGTCTGCAGATGCTCGGCGAGGCGCTGGTCGATCCGCATGGCATCGACGGCAACGCGCCCGGCCTGGGCCTGCTGCCGCTGGTGACGGTGTTCGAGCGCGACAAGACCGTGCGCCGCCGCGAGGCCGCCTTCGGCACGCTGGCCGGTGCATGGGCCGCGCTGTCGAACGTGGCGGTGGCCGGCTACGAGATTCACCACGGCCAGACCGCGGCCCATCCGCAGATGGCCGGCGACGGCGGCGCGGTGATGCCCGAGGGGCTGGCCTGGCAGAACGCGCGCGGCAATGTGCTCGGCCTCTATCTGCACGGGCTGTTCGAGGACCCCGCGGCGCTGCAGGCGATGTTCGGTGTCGCGGCGCCCACGCTCGACGCCACCTTCGACGGCCTGGCCGACTTCATCGACAACCACTTCGACGCCGGCGTGCTCGCCGGCCTGATCGCATGACCCACGACGACCTTCTTCCCGCGGTGCCCGACATCGCCGACGCCGCGCTCGCGGCCCGGCTGCAGGCCGCGCTCGACAACAAGACCAAGCCGCTGGGCGCGCTCGGCCGGCTCGAGGCGCTGGCGCTGCGCCTGGGCACCATCCTCGGCACCGAATCGCCGGTGCTCGAGGCGCCGCAGATGCTGGTCTGCGCGGCCGACCACGGGCTGGCGGCGCGCGGCGTCTCGGCCTATCCGAGCGACGTGACCTGGCAGATGGTCGAGAACTTCCTGGCCGGCGGCGCCGCCGTCAGCGTGCTCGCACGCCAGCACGGCCTGGCGCTGACCGTAGCCGACTGCGGCGTGCGGCGCGACTTCCAGCCGCGGCCCGGCCTGGTGCAGCGGCGCATCGCGGCCGGCACCGCCGATGCCTCGGCCGGCCCGGCGATGAGCGCCGCCCAATGCGCGCAGGCCATCGCCAACGGCCGCGAGATCGTGCGCGCGCTGCCGGGCAATGCGCTGCTGCTCGGCGAGATGGGCATCGGCAACAGCTCGGCCGCCGCGCTGCTGCTGGCGCGCCTGACCGATATCGACATCGACCGCTGCACCGGTGCCGGCACCGGGCTCGACGCCGACGGGCTGGCGCGCAAGCGCGCCGTGCTGCGCGAGGTGCTGGCGCTGCATGCGGATGCCACCGCGCCGCTCGACGCGCTGGCCGCGCTCGGCGGCTTCGAGATCGCGACCCTGGTCGGCGCGGTGCTGCAGGCGGCCGAGGAACGGCGCGTGATCGTGCTCGACGGCTTCATCGCGAGCGCCGCCGTGCTGGTGGCGCAGGCGCTGCGACCGCAGGTGGCGCAGCGCTGCGTGGCGGCCCATGTCTCGGCCGAGCCGGGCCATGCGCTGCTGCTCGAGCGGCTGCGGCTCGAGCCGCTGCTGAACCTGGGCCTGCGCCTGGGCGAGGGCTCGGGTGGCGCGCTGGCCTGGCCGCTGCTCGAATCGGCCTGCCGCATCGTGCGCGAGATGGCGAGCTTCGAGTCGGCCGGCGTCTCGCGCAAGGACGCCTGAGCCCGATGCGCGGCCTGCGGCATTTCCTGCTCGCGCTGCAGTTCTTCACCCGCGTGCCGGTCACGGGTCGGCTCGCGGCCTGGGTCGGCTACAGCCCGCAGATGCTGCGCGCGAGCGCGGCGCACCTGCCGGGCATCGGCTGGCTGGCCGGCGGCGTGGCGGCGCTGGTGTTCGTGGGCGTGGCGATGGGGCTGCCGAGCCTGGCGGGCGCATTCGCGGCTGCGGTGCTGAGCACGGTCGCGACCGTGCTGCTGACCGGCGCCTTCCACGAGGACGGCCTGGCCGACGTGGCCGATGGCCTGGGCGGTTCGGCCGACAGGGCGCGGGCGCTCGAGATCATGAAGGACTCGCGCATCGGTGCCTTCGGCGCGATCGCGCTGGTGCTGGCGCTGGGCCTCAAGTGCGCGCTGATCGCAGTGCTGGCCGGCGGCGGGCTGCACGCGGTGGCTGCTGCCATCGTCGGCGCGCATGTGCTGTCGCGGCTCGCGCCGCTCGGTTTGATCCGCTGGCTGCCCTATGTGGGCGACAGCGGCGCGAGCAAGGCCAAGCCTCTGGCCGATGCGATCAGCGGCGGCGCGCTCGCGATCGGCGTGCTGTGGACGCTGCCCGCGCTGGCGTTGCTCGCGCTGTCGCACGGTGCGGCCCATGCGCTGGCGGCGCTGCTCGCGACGGCGCTGGCGGCGCTGTGGATGGCGCGGATCTTCCGGCGCCGGCTGCAGGGCTTCACGGGCGACGGGCTGGGTGCCACGCAGCAGGTCTGCGAGATCGCGATCTACCTCGCGCTGGCGTGGCGGGCATGAGCATGCGCAGGCTCTGGCTGCTGCGGCATGCGCCGGTGATCGCCGAGGCGGGGCTGTGCTACGGCGCGAGCGATCTCGAGGCCGAGGCCGAGGCCACGCACGCGGCCGCCGAGCGCATCGCTCGAGAGTTGCCGCCGGGGCTCGCCGTGCTGTCGTCCCCGCTGCGGCGCTGTGCCACGCTGGCCGGCGCGATTGCCGCGCTGCGGCCCGATCTCGCCGTGCAGCACGATGCGCGCATCGCCGAGATGGATTTCGGCGCCTGGGAAGGGCAGTCCTGGTCGGCCATCGCGCGCGCCGAGCTCGATGCCTGGACCGCGGACTTCGCCGACACCCGCGCCGGCGCGCATGGCGAGAGCGTGCGTGTCTTCATGGCACGCGTGGCCGGCGCCTACGACGAGTGGCAGGCCGGGCAGGGCGATGCGCTGTGGGTCGTGCATGCGGGCGTGCTGCGCGCCGTGTCGCTGCTGCACGCGGGCACGCGCTGTCCGCGCGACGCCACCGAGTGGCCGTCGACGCCGCTGCCCTTCGGCGGCTGGCAGGTGGTCGAGCTTCGGCCGGCCTGATGCAGGCTCAGCGCTTGGGTGCCGGCGTCTTCGGCTTGTAGTCGCAGTAGGTCGACACCGCGCAGTCCCAGCAGCGCGGCGTGCGCGCCACGCAGACATAGCGCCCGTGCAGGATCAGCCAGTGGTGCGCATGCAGCCGGTATTCGACCGGCACGCGCTTCTCGAGCTTGAGCTCGACCTCGAGCGGCGTCTTGCCCGGCGCCAGCCCGGTGCGGTTGCCGACGCGGAAGATGTGGGTGTCGACCGCGATCGTGGCTTCGCCGAAAGCCACGTTGAGCACCACGTTGGCGGTCTTGCGGCCCACGCCGGGCAGGGCCTCGAGCTCGGCGCGCGTGCGCGGCACCTCGCCGCCGTGCTGCTCGACCAGCATGCGGCAGGCCTCGATCAGGTGCTTGGCCTTGCTGCGGTACAGGCCGATGGTCTTGATGTAGCCCTCCAGGCCCTCGACGCCGAGGTCGAGGATCGCCTGCGGCGTGTTGGCCACGGGGAACAGCTTGCGCGTCGCCTTGTTCACGCCCACGTCGGTGGCCTGCGCCGACAGCAGCACGGCGGCCAGCAGCTCGAAGGGCGTGTCGTATTCGAGTTCGGTCTCGGGCGTGGGGTTGGCGGCCTGCAGGACGGCGAAGAAGGGCGCGATGTTTTCTTTTTTCATGGGGCGGGACAAAGGCAGGCGCAATATATCGCTGAAACGGGAATGACCTACGCAACTTAATTTCCCGCGGCTTTCGCCACAATGGCGGCCAGAAAGTGAGACTGACCATGCAATTCGCCTCCCGCCTCGACAACGTCGAAACCTCCGCCATCCGCGAACTCTTCAAGCTGCTGGGCAAGCCCGGCATCATCAGCTTCGCGGGCGGCTTCCCCGACAGCGCGATGTTCGACGTCGAGGGTCTCAAGGAGGCGAGCCAGAAGGCACTCACCGAGGAGGCGGGCGGCGCGCTGCAGTACGGCGCCACCGAAGGCTACGAGCCGCTGCGCGCGCAGCTCAGCGCCTTCATGAAGACCAAGGGCGTCGAGGTCGACCCCAGCGGCCTGATCGTCACCACCGGCAGCCAGCAGGCGCTCGATCTGCTGGGCAAGACCATGATCTCGCCCGGCGACAAGGTGATCGTCGAGGGCCCGACTTTCCTGGCCACCATCCAGTGCTTCCGCCTCTACGGCGCCCAGCTCATCAGCGCGCCGATCGACGCCAACGGCGTGAAGACCGACGAGCTCGAGAAGCTGATCGCCGAGCACAAGCCCAAGTTCGTCTACCTGATCCCCACCTTCGGCAACCCCAGCGGCGCAATGCTGAGCCTGGAGCGCCGCAAGAAGGTGCTCGAGCTGGCCGTGAAGTACCAGACGCTGATCGTCGAGGACGACCCCTATGGCGACCTCTATTTCGGCGAGGCGCCGCCCCCGTCGATCATGGCCCTGAGCAAGGACGTGCCCGGCAGCCGCGAATTGCTCGCGCACTGCGGCAGCCTCAGCAAGGTGCTGAGCCCGGGCCTGCGCATCGGCTGGATGATCGCCCCGGCCGAGCTCCTGGCCAAGGCCACCATGTGCAAGCAGTTCAGCGACGCCCACACCAGCACCTTCTCGCAGGCCACCGCGGCCCAGTACCTCAAGAGCGGCCGCATGCCGGCCACGCTGGCGCATGTGCGCGAGGTCTACGGCCAGCGCGCCAAGGCCATGGGCCAGGCGCTGCAGCGCGAGCTCGGCGACGCGGTGAGCTTCACCCAGCCCAATGGCGGCCTGTTCTTCTGGGCCCGCCTCACGGGCGCCAACGGCAAGCTGGCCAATGCCAACGAACTGGCCAAGCGCGCGATCGAGAAGCTGGTTGCCTTCGTGCCCGGCGCGCCGTTCTATGCCGAGAACCCCGACGTGGCGACTCTGCGCCTGAGCTTCGCGACCGCCGACGTGGCGAAGATCGAAGAGGGCGTCAAGCGCCTCGGCCAGGCGCTGTAAGGCCGGCCGTCAGGGCGCGCGGTGCAGCCGGGGCGCCGCGAGCAGCGCCAGGTTGTCCGCGATGGCCGCATCCACGTTCGGATAGCGGCCTTTCATCTTCGAGAGCGTCATGATGGTCTGCAGCGCCTTCAGGTCCTTGACCGAGGGCGCGACCTTGATCTGCGCGATGGCCGCGGTGGGATTGCCGCCGTTGATCAATGCCATCACCTTGCTTGCCCAGTCGTTCGCGCGCGCCATGTCTTTCACCTGCTTTCCGTTGAGCCGCCGACTGTACACAGTGGCGCGGCGGGGCATTGGTTACCATCACCCATGAGAAAAACCTTCCAGCTTCAGGTCGAGGGCAAGCACCCCGACCGCCTCCTCGAAGCCACCAAGCACGAAATCCGCAAGTACATCAAGCGCGAGCGAGGCCATGCACTGCCGGCCGGCGCCGATTTCTGGGACTTCGATTGCCGCTTCGGCAGCAGCGCCGACAACGCCCAGACGATCCACCTGTCGGCCATCACCGCCAGCATCGACCACGTGGTGGCCGAGGGCGGCAAGCAGTTCTACCTCGAGATCCTCGCGCGGCCCGCGACGCGCAAGCCGCGGCCCGCGGGCGAGGCCGCCCCGTCCGACGAGGACGGCGACGACCAGGACAACTGATCAGGCCAGCGCCTGCGCCAGCCGCAGGCCGTGCCGCTGCTCCACTTCCTGGAGCGAACGCGCGATCGACGGGTGCAGCCGCACCCCGTCCCTCGATTGCGCCTCCCGACGCTTCAATCCGCCTTCGCCCGGCAGCCGCACCGGCTTCGCCGGGTCGATGGGCGCATTGCCGCGGCAGCGTTCGGCGACCTCGTCCATCTGCCGCAGGAAGGCCGCCTTGCCGCCGAAGGCATGCAGGTCGTGCAGCGTGACGTGCACGGTCGCGCCCCAGCCCTCGGGCGGGTCGGCGCGGCCATGGCCCGCGAGGCCGCCGGTCAGCGCCTCCACCAGCAGCGCCATGCCGTAGCCCTTGTGGCCATGGCTCAGGCCGCCCACCGGCAGCAGGGTGCCGGGCGGGCTGTCGAACAGCACCTGCGGGTCGTTCGAGGGCCGGCCCTGCGCATCGATCAGCCACTGCTCGGCGAAGGTCTCGCCGGCCGCGCGCTTGCGGTTGCTCATGCCGTTGGTGGTGATCGAGGCCGAGATGTCGACCATCACGCCGCCCTGCGAGAGCCCGAAGCCCAGCGCCAGCGGGTTGGGCGTGAACACCGCCTGCGTGCCGCCGAAGGGCGCGACGCTCGCGGTGTTGGGGTCGGAGCAGGCCAGCAGCATCAGCATGTCCTCCCTCAGCGCGCGCAGCATGTAGACCGCGAGGCAGGCGATGTGGTGGCTGCGGCGGATCACCAGCGAGGCGGTGCCGAGTTCGCGGGCGCGCGGGACCAGCAGGTCGAGGCCCTGTTCCATGAGCCAGGGGCCGGGCAGGCGCCGGGCGTCCCACAGCACGGCGGCGGGGCGGTCCGACAGCACCTCGGGCGCGCCCTCGCGCGCCATGCCGCCCGCCTCGAGCTCCTTCGCATAGCCGGCGAGCAGCGCGAGGCCGTGGGTGTCGTGGCCCAGCAGGTCGCCCTCGACCAGCGTGCGCGCCACGCTCGCGGCCATCGGCGCGGCGAGGCCGCACTTCTGCAGCAGGGCATCGGCATAGGCGACCAGCGCCGGCGCGTTGTAGAGGGGGGCTTCGGACAAGGAGGCGGCTTGGTTCATGCCGCCATTCTGGGTCACTCGGGCTTGATGTTGGCGATGGCCGCGATCTTGCGGAAGCGCGCGATCTCCTCGAGGTGGAAGCGCTGCATCTTCTCGGGCGGATAGGGCATGAGCTCGGCGCCCGACTTGCGCACGAAGGCGCGCGCGTCCTCGGTGGCCAGCGTCTTCTGCAGGGCCTCGGCGAGTTTGGCGGTGACGTCGTCGGGCGTTTGCGAGCGCACGTAGAACGACACCCAGCTGTACTGCACGTACTCGTTGAAGCCCTTCTCGCGGATCGTCGGCACGTTGGGCAGGTCGGGGTTGCGCGCCTCGCCCGAGACCGCGAGCGGGCGCAGCTTGCCGCCCTTGATCAGCGGCATCGCGCCGCCGAGGTCGACCAGCGCGAAGTCGAGCTGGTTGCCGATCACGTCGGTCATGATCGGCGCCTGTCCCTTGTAGGGCACGTTGGTGAAGTCGCCGCCGGCCACGTTGGCGAGCCAGGCCGCCGCGAGCTGGTAGCCCGCGGAGTAGGTGCCGACGGTGAGCGACTTGCTCCTGCTGGCGGCCAGCAGCGCCTCGATGCTCGCGAACGGCGAATCGTTCGAGACCACCACCACGTTCATGCCGCGCGTCAGGCCCGACACCGGCTTGTAGTCCTTCACCGAGTCGTAACCCAGGTCCTTGATGGTCAGCGGGTTCACGGCCATCGGCGAGTTGCTCGCCAGCAGCAGCATGTAGCCGTCGGCCGGCGCGTTCTTCACCTGCTGCAGCGCGATGATGCCGTTGGCGCCGGGCTTGTTCTCGACCACCACCGCCTGGCCGAGCTGCGCGGCGAGTTGGTCGCCGAAGTAGCGCGCCGAGTTGTCCGAGCCGCTGCCGGGCGTGAACGGCACCACGATCTTGATCGGTCGCGTCGGGAAGGCCGTGCCCTGCGCGAAGGCCGGTCCCGCCACCGCCGCGCCCGCGGTACCCGCCAATGCCAGCAACAGCCGGCGCCTGCTTGTCTCCATCTTTTTTGCTCCTGAGTTCGTGACTGAACCGGTCGTTCGCCGACCTGCCCGGGCTTCGGGCTGGCCAAATAATAATACATATGTGCTTTTAAAAAACATGTATCTGTTATATCGTTGAAAAAGAACAGCCAGACAGGAGTCCCATGAGCACAGCAGCGAATCCGTCCGACCTCTCGATCCACCGCGCCGGCCACACGGCCACGGTGGAGATGTGCCGGCCGCCCCACAACTTCTTCGACCTCGCGCTGATCTCGGCGCTGGCCGAGGCCTTCGAATCGCTGCAGGCCGACCCGGCATGCCGCGCCATCGTGCTGGCGGCGCAGGGGCGCTCCTTCTGCGCGGGGGCCGATTTCTCGTCGCCCACACCCGCCGCCGGCGAGCGGCGCGACCCGGGCGAGCTCTACCGGCAGGCGATCCGGCTGTTCGCCGTGACCAAGCCGGTGATCGCGGCGGTGCAGGGCCCGGCGGTGGGTGGCGGGCTGGGGCTCGCGCTGGTGGCCGATTTCCGCGTCGCCTGCGCCGAGGCGCGCTTCAGCGCCAACTTCGCGCGCCTGGGCTTCCACCCGGGCTTCGCGCTGAGCCACACGCTGCCGCGCCTGGTCGGCGCGCAGCAGGCCGCGCTGCTGCTCTACACCGGCCGCCGCATCGACGGTGCCGAGGCGCTGCGCATCGGCCTGGTCGACGAGCTGGCGCCGCAGGACCAGGTGCGCGAGCGCGCCCAGGCATTGGCCGAGGAGATCGCGATCTCGGCGCCGATCGCGGTCGAGTCGACGCGCGCGAGCCTGCGCGCCGGGCTGGTCGAGGCGGTGCGCGCCGCGGTCGAGCGCGAGGCCGGCGAGCAGCGCCAGCACTTCCAGACCCAGGACTTCCGCGAGGGCGTGGCCGCGATGGCGCAGCGCCGCGATCCCGTCTTCGGACGCCACTGAGCGCGGAGCACGCCATGATCGATTTCGCACTCGATGAGGAACTCGCGCTGGTGGCCGAGACGGCCCAGCGTTTCTCCGACGAACAGTTGCTGCCCTCGCAGCGCGCCTTCGAAGCGCAGCGCGCGCTGCCCGAGGCCCTGCGGCGCGAGGCGGCCCAGATCGGCTTCGATCGCATCGACTGGCCCGAGTCCGCGGGCGGTGCCGGCCTCGGCGCTCTTGCGCGGGTGCTGGTGACCGAGCGGCTCGCGGCCGGCTGCCCCGGCGCGGCGCTGGCGCTGCAGCCGATCGGCGCGGTCGCGCAGGCGCTGCGGGCCTTCGGCGGCGAGGCGGCGCTGCAGCGCCATCTGCAGCCGCTGCTGGCGCGGCCCGATGCGCGCGCGGCGCTGGTGTTCGATGCGCGCGGCCAATGGACGAGCGACGGCGATGCGCTGAGCGGCCATGCGGCCTGGCTGCCGACCGACCGCGTCGACCTGCTCGCGGTGCTGAGCCGCGACGGGCTGCGCCTGGTCACGCAGGGCATCGCGCTCGCCGAACTGCCCGGTGCCGGCCTGCATGCCGCGGGCGCGAGCGAGCTGCGCCTGGACCGCGCGCCGGTCGAGGCCGCGTGGACCGACCCCGCGGCCGCCGCGCTCGCGCTGGCCCATGCGCGCGTGCAGCTCGCGGCGCTGCTGGTCGGCCAGATGCATGCGGCGGCCGACTATTCGCGCCGCTACGCGCTGGAGCGTGTCGCCTTCGGCAAGCCGATCGCGCACCACCAGGCATTGGCCTTCCTGATCGTCGACATGCACAGCGCGGTCGATGCCGCGCGCCAGTTGCTGCACGAGGCCGCCTGGCGGCTCGATGCCGGCCGGCCCGCGCGCGAGGCAGCGGCCACGGCGCTGATCGAGGCGATCGAGAACGCGGTCTTCATCGGCGCCAACGCGGTGCAGATCCTCGGCGGCGCGGGCTTCATGCGCGACTACCCGGTCGAGAAGCAGCTGCGCGAGCTGCGCGCGCTGGGCCTGCTGCTCGGCGGCGCGGATGCCGCGCGCGACGACGCGCTGCCGGCCGCGATCGCCGCGCCGATCGACTTTCTTGCCACCACCGACCCAACGACCCAGGGAGCCTGAGATGGATTTTTCGATCAGCGCGGACGACCAGGCCCGCCTGCAGACCCTGCGCCGCCTCGGGCGCGACGAGATGCGGCCCGCGGGCTGGCGCGCCGACCGCGCGGGCGCGCCGCTGCCGGTGGACGACCCCTTCTTCGTGCGCATGCTGGCCGAGGGCTTCGGCCGCACGCGCTGGCGCGCGGCCGACGCGGCACCCGACGGCGCGGACGCGCCCGCGCCCAACAAGGCCGGCTCGGCCGTGGCCCAGGTGCTGCTGGCCGAGGAGGGCGCCTACTGGGACCGCGGCATCGGCGTCGCGCTGCCGGGCCCGGGCCTGGGCGAGCCGCCGATCCTCTCGATGGGCACGCCCGAGCAGAAGCAGCGCTTTCTCTCGCCCTTCGTGAATCCGCAGCGCCCGATCTGGGGCGCCTTCGCGATGACCGAGCCCTCGGGCGGTTCCGACGTGGCCAACATCAAGACCCGCGCGCGGCGCGACGGCGACCACTGGGTGCTCGACGGCGCCAAGTCCTTCTCGGGCAACTCGGGCCGCGCCGAATGGACCGTGGTGTTCGCCACCATCGATCCGGCGCTGGGCCGCGCGGGCCACCGCGCCTTCGTGGTCGAGCGCGGCACGCCGGGCTTCGGCGACTTCCGCATCGAGAAGAAGATGGGCCTGAAGGCCTACGAGTCGACCTCCTTCTTCCTCTCGGGCTGCCGCGTGCCCGCGGCCAACCTGCTCGGCGGCGAGGCCTACTACGAGCAGCGCTCGGGCGGCTTCAAGGGCGCGATGAACACCTTCAACGCGGGCCGCCCGGCCATCGCCGGCATGGCGGTGGGCATCGGCCGCGCCGCGCTCGACGAGGCCGCGGCCTTCATGCAGGCCCAGGGCCTGGGCTCCGACCCGCGGCTGCGCGACCGGCTCGAGCGCTCGCGCCGCAAGCTCAAGGCCGCGCTGCTGATGGCGCTGCGCGCGGCCTGGCTGGCCGACCGGCGCCAGTCCAACATGCTCGAGGCCTCGGCCTCGAAGGCGCTCGCGCCGCCGGCCGCCTTCGAGGCCACGAGCTTCGCGATGGAGGTGCTGGGCCTCGCGGGCGGCCGCGGCGACCACCTGATCGAGAAGCTGTTCCGCGACGTGAAGGCGCTCGACATCGTCGAGGGCACCGGCCAGATCCAGCGCGTGGTGATGGCGCGGCATCTCGTGGGCCTGCCCAACTGAATCCCTCTTCTTTTTTCCCTATGACCGATACGACTTCCAATGCGCCCTCGGGCCCCCTCAAGGGCATCCGGGTGCTCGACCTCACGGCCGTGGTGCTCGGCCCGCTGGCCACCCAGATGCTGGCCGACTACGGCGCCGACGTGATCAAGGTCGAGCCGCCCGAGGGCGACATGATGCGCGCCAACGGCATCTCGCAGCACCCGGGCATGAGCTCGATCTTCCTGGCCGTGAACCGCAACAAGCGTTCGCTCGCGGTCGACCTCAAGTCGCCCGAGGGCGTGGCCGCGCTGCGCGCGCTGATCCCGCAGGTGGACGTGGTGGTGCACAACATGCGCGTGGCCGCGGTCGAGCGCCTCGGGCTCGGCTACGAGGCGGTGGCGAAGCTCAATCCCAAGGTGGTGTATTGCGCCGCCACCGGCTTCGGCCAGGACGGCCCGCACCGCGACAAGCCGGCCTTCGACGACATCATCCAGGCCGCCTGCGGGCTGGTGGGCGTGGGCTCGGTGGGGCGCGAGCAGCCCGACTACACGCCCAGCCTGATCGCCGACAAGACCACCGGCCTCGCGGTCTGCAACGCGGTGCTGGCGGCGCTGCTGCACCGCGAGCGCAGCGGGCAGGGCCAGTACGTCGAAGTGCCGATGCTGGAGACCATGGCGGCCTTCGTGCTGGCCGAGCACATGGGCGGCATGACCTTCCAGGGCTCGGCGGTGAAGGCCGGCTATCCGCGGCTGCTCGAGGGCGGGCGCAAGCCGGCGCGCACGCGCGACGGCTGGATCAGCATGCTGCCCTACACGGAACGCCACTGGCAGGCCTTCTTCGTCGAGGTCGGCCAGCCCGAGCTGGCCGAGCGCTACAGCATCGCCAACCGGCAGGAGCGCAACGCGCAGGTGCGCGCGCTCTACGGCCACCTGCGCGAGCTGTCGCCGCTGAAGACCACCGCCGAGTGGATGGCGCTGTGCGAGAAGCTCGACATCCCGGCCACGCCGATCTATGCGCTCGACGACCTGCCCGCGCATCCGCACCTGAAGGCCGTGGGCCTGTTCGAGGACGCGCAGCATCCGACCGAAGGACCGATCCGCCAGCTGCGGCCCACGGCGCGCTTCTCGGCCACGCCGACGCGCGTGTACCGCCAGGCGCCCACGGTGGGGCAGCACACCAGCGAGATCCTGCGCGAGGCCGGCCTCGGCGAGGAAGCCATCGCGCGGCTCAAGGCCGGCCGTGCGGTGGCCGGCGAGTGAGGGGGCGGGGCATGAACTTCGAACTCGACGACGAGCACCGCATGCTCAAGGACCTGGTCGCGCGCTTCGTGCGCGACGAACTGCTGCCGCTGGAGCCGGCGGTGCTGAAACGCGAAGCCGAGGGCGGGCAGCTGATGCTCATGCCCGAGGAGCACGAGCGGCTCGATGCGCTCTCGCGCGAACTCGGCCTCTGGGGGCTCGATGCACCGGCCGAACTCGGCGGCTCCGACCTGCCGGTGACGGCGATGGTTGGCGTCAACGAGGAGCTCGGCAAGACCGTCGTGCCCTACGACCTGCCGCCCGATTCGCCGAACCTGCGCATGCTGCTGAAGACGGCCGACGCTGCGCAGACCGAGCGCTACCTCGCGCCCTATGCACGCGGCGAGACGGTCTCGGCGATCGCCATCTCCGAGCCCGGCGCGGGCGCCGATCCGTCGGCGATGGGCACGCGCGCCGAGCGCGACGCGCAGGGCAACTGGGTGCTCAACGGCCGCAAGATCTGGATCAGCCGCGCCGCGCGCGCCGACTGGACCATCGTGATGGCCGTGACCGACAAGGCGCTCGGTTCGCGCGGCGGCATCTCGGCCTTCATCGTCGACAAGGACACGCCGGGCTTCATCGTCGAGCGCCGCATCCCGATGCTCGGCGGCGTGTCGACCTACGAGGTGGTGCTGCAGGACTGCCGCGTCGGCGCCGGCCAGCTGCTGGGCAAGGAAGGGCAGGGCTTCGCGCCGATGCAGGCGCGGCTGTCGAGCCGGCGCGTGCAGATGGCGGCCTGGTGCATCGGCCGCGCCCAGCGCGCGCTCGACATGGTCTGCGAGTACGCGCCGATGCGAAAGACCTTCGGCGCGCTGCTGTCCGACCGCCAGAGCGTGCAGTGGGGCGTGGCCGATGCCGCCACGCGCATCCATGCCTGCCGCCTCATGACCTACGAGGCCGCCGCGCGCATCGACCGCGGCGAGGAGGCGCGTTCGCAGGTCTCGATGATCAAGGTCTACGCCACCGAGATGGCCTGGGACGTGATCGACATGGCGATGCAGGTCTTCGGCGCCATGGGCATGACCAAGGAAATGCCGCTGCAGCAGATGGCCAACGAGACCCGGCTGATGCGCATCTACGAAGGACCCAGCGAGGTGCACCGCTGGGTGGTGGCGCGCGAGCTCTTGGGCTCGCGGCGCTGAAGACAGGAAACCAGGAGACGACCCCATGAGTGATTTCTCTCGCGACCGCCGCCGGCTGCTGCTCGGCACTGGCGCGGCGCTGGCCGGTGCCGCGAGCTTGCCCACCCTCGCGCAGGCGCAGGCCTTTCCCTCGCACGCCATGCGCTTCATCGTGCCGTTCCCGCCCGGCAGCGGCACCGACATCACGGCGCGCCTGTTCGCCAAGAGCATCGGCGACCTCTCGGGCCAGGCGGTGACGGTGGAGAACAAGCCCGGCGGCAACGGCTTCATCGGCGTGCAGACGGCGCTGAATCCGCCGCACGACGGCCACACGGTGTTCATCGGCAGCAACTCGACGCTGACCACCAATGCCGCCACCTTCCGCAAGCTGCCCTACGACCCGATCGCCGACTTCGCGCCGATCACGCTGCTGTCGCGCGGCGCCTGCCTGGTCATCGTGCCGGCGGCCTCGGCCCACCGTTCGCTGGCCGACCTCGTGGCCGATGCGCGCAAGCGGCCGGGCAAGCTCAACTACGCGAGCGGCTCCATGTCGTACACGCTCTACTCCGAGTGGTTCAACGAGATGGCGAAGATCAAGACGGCCGGCATCAACTACAAGGGAGCGGGCGAGGCCGTCAACGCGGTGCTCACGGGCGAGGTCGATTTCGCGGTGGTCGACGCCACCGGCGCCAACGAGCTCGCGCGCTCGGGCCGCGTGCGGCCGCTGGCCTTCACCGCCCCCAGGCGCTCGATCGTGCTGCCCGAGGTGCCCACCGTCGGGGAGGCCGGCTATCCCGACTACCTCGCGTTCAACTGGGTCGCGGCCGCCGTGAGTTCGAAGGCGCCGCCGGCCGCGCTCGAGCAGCTCGGCGCGCTGTTCGCGAAGGCCGCGCAGACGCCCGAGATCCAGGCCTACTACCGCAAGCAGGGCACCGAACTGATCATGTCCTCGGCGCCCGAACTGCGCCGCTACCAGGCCGAGGAGATCGAGCGCTGGAAGCGGCTGGTGGGCATCACCGGCATCGAGTTGCAGTAGCATCGCGCGCGGTCCGGCCCGGGCGGTCGAGCGCGCAACATGCCGGCTGGGACCGCGGAGAACATGAAGTGGAGCAATCGGTCATCAAGACGGCGGGGCGGGTGTTTCAGGTGCTCGAGTACCTGCGGGAGGTGCGGCGGCCGGTGACGGTGCGCGAGATCTCCGAGCGGCTCGGCTACCCGCTGTCGAGCGCGCAGGTGCTGCTCAAGAGCGTCGCCACGCTGGGCTACCTGCGCTACGACTCCTCGCTGCGCGCCTACCTCGCCACGCCGCGCCTGGCCTCGATCGGCGACTGGGTGATGGACTCGATGTTCCAGGGCGGGCAACTGCTCACCGTGCTCGGCGACATCGCGCGCGAGACCGGCTTCACCGCCATCCTCGCGGTCGAGAACGACATCTACGCGCAGTACGTGCACGTGATCTTCGGCAGCCGCGCGATCCAGTTCAACGTGCAGCCCGGCACGCGCCGGCTGCTGTGCATGTCGGGCACGGGCTGGGCGCTGCTCGCGGCCAGCAGCGACGACCACGTGGCGCGCACCATCCATCGCAGCAACGCGCGCCTCAAGCCCGGCGGGCAGGACGTCGATGCCGACTACGTGAAGGCGCGCGTGCAGGAGACGCGCGAGCGCGGCTATGCGTTCTCGCGCGGCGTGGTCACCGAGGGCATCGGCATCATCGCGCTGGGCTCGGCCTCGAGCGCCTCGGGCGCGCGCTTCGCGGTCGGCGTGGGCGGCCTGGTGGAGCAGCTCGAGCGCGCGGCCGACACCGTGGTGCCGTCGATGCGCGAGCGGCTTCTGGGCACCGCGGCCAGGTCGCCGGCGGCCGGCAGCCCGGCCTGACCGGTCAGGGCCGGACGACCTCGAGCAGGCGGTCGAGCCCGCCTTCGTCGATCGCCACCATCGCCTGCTCGCGCACCTTGGGCTTGGCGTGATAGGCCACCGACAGCCCGGCCTCGCCCATCATCGGCAGGTCGTTGGCGCCGTCGCCCACCGCGATGCATTCCTGCGCCGAGATGCCCATCAGCGAGGCCACCTCGAGCAGGGTGCGGCGCTTCTCGGCGCCGTCGCAGATGTCGCCCCAGCTCTGCATCGCGACCTGGCCCGTGAGCAGGCCGTCGGCCTCGTCGAGCAGGTTGGAGCGCGCGAAGTCGATGCCCAGGCGCTCCTTCACGCGGTTGGCAAAGAAGGTGAAGCCGCCCGAGACCAGCAGCACCTTGAGGCCCGCCGCCTTGCAGGCGGCCACCAGTTCGGCCGCGCCGGGGTTGAGCTTCAGCCGCTCGTCGTAGACCTGCTGCAGCGCGCCGACCGGCACGCCCTTCAGCAGCGCGACGCGGCGACGCAGGCTTTCCTTGAAGTCCTTGATCTCGCCACGCATCGTGGCCTCGGTGATCGCTGCCACCTCGGCCTTCTTGCCGACCGCGTCGGCGATCTCGTCGATGCACTCGATGCTGATCAGCGTCGAGTCCATGTCGAAGGCGATGAGCTTGAAGTCCTGGAGGGCGAGCGGCGGCGAAAAACGCTGCAGGACGAGGCCAGGGGAGATTTCTGCGACGGCGCTCATGCGGGAATGCTTTCCTTGGTGGTGGGTTGGCCCAGGCTGCGCAACACATCGCGCACCATCTGCGCACGCTCCTTCGGCTCCTTGAGCTCGCGCTCGATGCGCAGCTTCTCGTTGCCGGCCAGCTTGATGTGCTTGTTCTTCTGGATCAGGTGGATGATCGCCATCGAATCGACCGGCGGATCCTTCTTGAAGGTGATGTTGATGACGCCGGGCGCCGCATCGACCTTGACCACGCCGTAGGGCCGCGCGAGCACGCGCAGGCGGTGGGTGTCGATCAGGGTCTGGGCCTGCGGCGGCAGCTTGCCGAAGCGGTCGACGATCTCCTCCAGCAGGGTGTCGATCTGGTCGGGGTTCTTCGCGGTGGCGAGCTTCTTGTAGAACGACAGCCGCAGGTGCACGTCGCCGCAGTAGTCGTCGGGCAGCAGGGCGGGGGCGTGCAGGTTGATCTCGGTCGTGACCGACAGCGGCGACAGCAGGTCGGGCTCCTGCCCGGCCTTGAGCGAGCGCACGGCCTCGCTGAGCATCTCGTTGTAGAGCTGAAAGCCGATCTCCATCATGTTGCCGCTCTGGTTCTCGCCGAGCACCTCGCCGGTGCCGCGGATCTCGAGGTCGTGCATCGCGAGGTAGAAGCCCGAGCCCAGCTCCTCCATCTGCTGGATCGCGTCGAGCCGCTGCGCCGCCTGCTTGGTCAGGCCCTCGGTGTCGGGCACCATCAGGTAGGCATAGGCTTGGTGATGCGAGCGGCCGACGCGGCCGCGCAGCTGGTGCAGTTGCGCCAGACCGAACTTGTCGGCGCGGCTCATCACGATGGTGTTGGCGGTCGGCACGTCGATGCCGGTCTCGATGATGGTCGAGCACAGCAGGAGGTTGTAGCGCTGGGCCACGAAGTCGCGCATCACGCGCTCGAGCTCGCGCTCGGGCATCTGGCCGTGGGCGACGGCGATGCGCGCCTCGGGCAGGATCTCCTCGAGCTTCTGGCGCCGGTTCTCGATGGTCTCGACCTCGTTGTGCAGGAAGTAGACCTGGCCGCCGCGCTTGAGCTCGCGCAGCACCGCCTCGCGGATCACGCCGGTGCCCTCGTTGCGAACGAAGGTCTTGATCGCGAGCCGGCGCTGCGGCGCGGTGGCGATCACGCTGAGGTCGCGCAGGCCCTCGAGCGCCATGCCCAGCGTGCGGGGGATCGGCGTGGCGGTGAGCGTGAGCACGTCGACCTCGGCGCGCAGCGCCTTCATGGCCTCTTTGTGGCGCACGCCGAAGCGGTGCTCCTCGTCGATGATCAAGAGCCCGAGGTTCTTGAACTTGACCGATTCCGAGAGCAGCTTGTGGGTGCCGACCACGATGTCGACGGTGCCCTCGGCCAGGCCCTTGGCGGCGGTCGAGACTTCCTTGGCCGAGCGGAAGCGGCTCATCTCGGCCACCTTCACCGGCCACTTGGCGAAGCGGTCGACCAGGGTCTGGTAGTGCTGCTCGGCCAGCAGCGTGGTGGGCGCGAGGAAGGCCACCTGCTTGCCGCCGGTGACCGCGATGAAGGCGGCGCGCAGCGCGACCTCGGTCTTGCCGAAGCCGACGTCGCCGCAGACCAGTCGATCCATCGGCTGCGGCGAGATCATGTCCTGCACCACGGCATGGATCGCGGCCTTCTGGTCGGCGGTTTCCTGGAAGCCGAAGTCGTTGGCGAAGACCTCGTAGTCGGCCGGCGAGTAGCGGAAGGCATGGCCCTCGCGCGCGGCGCGGCGCGCGTAGATGTTGAGCAGCTCGGCGGCCGAGTCGCGCACCTGCTCGGCGGCCTTGCGCTTGGCCTTGTCCCACTGGCCCGAGCCCAGCTTGTGCAGCGGCGCCTCGTCGGCGCTGACGCCGGTGTAGCGGCTCACCAGGTGCAGCTGGCTCACGGGCACGTAGAGCGTGGCCTTGTCGGCGTACTCCAGGTGCAGCATTTCCTGCAGCAGCGGCTTGCCCTCGGCATCGCTGCCCTGGCCCAGGTCCATGTGGATCAGGCCGCGGTAGCGGCCGATGCCGTGCGCGGAGTGCACCACCGGGTCGCCCACGTTGAGCTCCGACAGGTCCTTGATCAGCGCCTCGACGTCGCTGACCTGCTCCTGCTTCTTGTTGCGGCGCCGGCCGGTGCTGCCGGTGGCGAACAGCTCGGTCTCGGTGACGAAGTCGATGCCCTGTTCGCGCCAGGCGAAGCCGGCCGCCAGCGCGGCGGTGGCGATGCCGATCTTCTCGTCGGCCGCGGCCTCGAACTCGGCCAGCGAATCGAAGGCCGGCGGGCTCACGCCGCTGGCGCGCAGGAAATCGAGCAGGCTCTCGCGCCGGCCGTCGCTCTCCGCGATCATCAGCACGCGGTGCGGCGTGGCGGCGATGTGGGCCTTGAGCCGCACCAGCGGATCGTCGGCGCCGCGCACCACCGAGAAGGCGGGCAGGGTGTCGAACTCCGCGAAGGGCGCGGCGTCGGCGGTCGATCGGATCGACAGCTGCGCATGCGGCTTCACGCGCTGGTAGAACTGCTCGGCGTTGAGGAACAGCGCCTCGGGCGGCAGCGCCGGGCGCTCGGGATCGCCGCGCACCAGGCGGTAGCGCTCGCCGGTGTCCTGCCAGAAGTGCTGGAACGCGGGCTCGAGCTCGCCGTGCAGCACGACGGTGGTGTCCTCGCCCAGGTAATCGAACACGGTCGCCGTCTCGTCGAAGAACAGCGGCAGGTAGTACTCGATGCCGGCGGTGGCCACGCCGTTGCCCATGTCCTTGTAGATGCGGCTCTTGGTCGGGTCGCCCTCGAGCAGCTCGCGCCAGCGGCCGCGAAAGCGCGCGCGCGCGTCGTCGTCCATCGGGAACTCGCGGCCCGGCAGCAGCCGTACCTCGGGCACCGGATAGAGGCTGCGCTGGGTGTCGGGGTCGAAGGTGCGGATCGAATCGATCTCGTCGTCGAACAGGTCGACGCGGTAGGGCACCGGCGAGCCCATCGGGAACAGGTCGATCAGGCCGCCGCGCACCGCGTACTCGCCCGGGCTCACCACCTGCGTGACGTGGGTGTAGCCGGCCAGCGTGAGCTGCGCCTTGAGCTTGGCGTCCTGCAGCTTCTGCCTGGTCTTGAAATGGAAGGTGTAGCCCGCGAGGAAGGACGGCGGCGCGAGCCGGTAGAGCGCGGTGGTGGCGGGCACCAGCACCACGTCGGCTTCCTTCTGGCTGATGCGCCACAGCGTGGCCAGGCGCTCGCTGATCAGGTCCTGGTGCGGCGAGAAGCTGTCGTAGGGCAGCGTCTCCCAGTCGGGGAACAGGGCGCAGCGCAGCTCGGGCGCGAAGAAGGCGATCTCGTCGATCAGGCGCTGGGCATCGTTGGCGTCGGCCGTGAACATGGCCGTGGCGCGGCCGGCGGCCTTTTCGCGCCGCGCGAGCTGGGCCAGCAGCAGCGCGTCGGCCGACAGCGGGGGGCGCGGCAGCGTGAAGCGCTTGCCCGCCGTGAGGTGGGGGAGGTCCATGAAAGGCTTGCTGGAAATGCACAACACCCCGCGCCGGCTGGCGAGGGGTGTGCAATGGGGTCGATTCTAGAATGGCGGCCCTTCTTCTGCTTGTCGGCGCACCGGCCGACCGTCCGCTTCGCCATGTCTTCCTCCCGCCTCTTCGTGCTGATCCCGTGCGCCGGTTCCGGCCACCGTGCCGGCCATGCGCAGTCCCCGCAGCCGAAGCAGTACCGGCGGCTGGCCGGGGCGCCGATGGTGGCGCACACGCTGGAGGCCTTCCGCGCGCTGAACGGGCGCTTCGCCGGTATCGCGCTGGTGGTGGCGCCCGAGGACCGCGACGTGGACGCCGCGCTGCCGCTCTTCCCGCAGCAGGACGAGCACCTGCTGCGCGTGGGCGGCGTGACGCGCGCGGCCTCGGTGCGCAACGGCCTGCTGGCGCTGCGGCAGAAGGGCGCGGGCGCGCACGACTGGGTGCTGGTGCACGACGCGGCGCGCTGCCTCGTGACGCCGAGCCAGATCGAGGCGCTGGTCGCGGCCTGCGAGCACGATGCCGTCGGCGGCCTGCTGGCGCACCGGCTGGCCGACACGCTCAAGGTGTCGACCGCCGACAGCCGCGTGGCGCAGACCCTGCCGCGCGCCGACAAATGGCTCGCGCAGACGCCGCAGATGTTCCGCATCGGCATGCTGCTCGACGCGCTCGAGCGTGCCGGCGACGCGGTGACCGACGAGGCCGGCGCGATCGAGGCGGTCGGGCTGACGCCGCTGCTGGTGCCCGGCAGCGCGCAGAACTTCAAGGTCACCTATCCCGAGGACTTCGCGCTGGCCGAGGCGCTGCTGCTGGCGCGCAAGAAGGCGGTCGCATGAGCGCCGCGCCGGGCCGCCCCAAGCAAGCTCGCACCGCAATGCGAAGCACGAAGGTACTTCAATGAGCGGTGCCTTCAACATCCGCGTCGGCGAGGGCTGGGACGTTCATCAGCTGGTGGCGGGGCGCAAGCTGATCCTCGGCGGCGTCGAGGTGCCGCACGTCACGGGCCTGCTCGGTCATTCCGATGCCGACGTGCTGCTGCATGCGATCACCGACGCGCTGCTCGGCGGCGCGGGCCTGGGCGACATCGGCCGGCATTTTCCGGACACCGACGCGCAGTTCCGTGGCGCCGACTCGGCCGTGCTGCTGGCCGAAGCGGCGCGCCGCGTGCGCGCCGAGGGCTGGCAGATCGGCAACGTCGACAGCACCGTGATCGCGCAAGCGCCGAAGCTGGCGCCGCACATCCCCGCCATGCGCGAGCGCATCGCGCAGACGCTGGGCATCGCGGGCGAGCAGGTCAACGTGAAGGCCAAGACGGCCGAGAAGCTGGGCCCGGTGGGCGAGGGCCGCGCGATGGAAGCGCGCGCCGTGGTGCTGCTGCACCGCTGAGCGCGCGGTTCTTTTCTTTCAGAGCTTGCGGACCGGCGGCTGTGCGGGCCGCGGCGGCGCCGGCATCGCGCGCGGCATGCGGATGTGCGCCGCGAGGCCGCGTCCCGGCGTGCTGGTGAGCGCGAAGGTGCCGCCCATGCGTTCGATGTTCTTCGCCACGATCGACAGGCCCAGGCCCGCGCCGGCGGCCGATGTGCGCGCCGCGTCGCCGCGGAAGAAGGGCTTGGTGAGCTGCGCGAGCTGGGCTGGCTCCACGCCGGCGCCGCGGTCGCGCACCTTGATCAGCACCGCGTCGTTGCTCGCCTGTGCCTGGATCACCACGTCGGCGATGCCGGTGGCGGGCGTCTTGCCGTAGCGGCGCGCGTTCTCGACCAGGTTGGAGATCACGCGCGTGAGCTCGACCTCGTCGCCCATCACGCGCAGGTCGGGCGGCACGTCGACCGTGATGCTCATCTCCTCGTAGTCCTGCACGGCGTAGGTGCAGGAGTCGACCACGTCGCGCAGCAGGATCGGCTTGGGGTCGACATGGTCGGGCCGCGCATAGTCGAGGAACTTGTCGATGATCGCGTCGAGCTGCGCGATGTCGGCCGCCATGTGGTCGCGTGCGTCTTCATCGGCCACGCTCATCTCGGTTTCGAGGCGCAGCCGCGCGAGCGGCGTGCGCAGGTCGTGCGAGATGCCGGCCAGCATGATCGCGCGGTCCTGCTCGATCTTGGCGAGCTGGTCGGCCATGCGGTTGAAGCCGATGTTGACCGCGCGGATCTCGTTGGTGCGCGCGCGCTCGTCGAGCCGGTGCGCCTCGTACTCGCCCTCGCGCACCTGCATGGTGGCGCGCGAGAGCTGCTTGAGCGGCAGGTTGATGAGCCGCGTGATCAGCGCCGCGCCCGCGAGCGACAGCGCCATGGCGGTGCTGAGCCAGACCAGCCAGGTGCGCCCGCCCACGCGGCTGAAGCGCGTGGGGTCGAGCAGCAGCCAGTAGGTGTCGCTCTCGATCGTGAAGCCGATCCACAGGCCGGCCTCGTCGTTGACGCGGCTGGCCACCGTGGTGCCGGCGCCGAGCTGGTCGATCAGCTCCTCGGTCACGCGCTGGTCGAGCGCGCCGCTGGTGTAGGGCTGCACGCGGTCGTTGGGTTCGCGCGGCAGGATGCGCACGCCTTCCTGGTCGGCCAGCGTCTTGATCAGCGACACGCGTGTGATCGCGTCCGAGTACACCAGCGCCGCGCGCGTGAGGTTCACGAGCGAGGCGATCTGGTGCGCGGTCTGGATCGCGCGCGGTTCGTATTCGAGCGAGCGGAAGGTCTGCAGCCAGGCGACGGTGCAGCCGATCAGCAGGAGGGCGAGCAGGAAGAAGGTGCGCCAGAACAGGCTGAAGCCGAGCTTGAGCCCGGGGCGCCGGTCGCGCTGCGCCGCGCCCTCGAGCGGGCTGGGCATCGTGACCTGGGCGCCGTCCTCCTGGGGGACTTCTCTTCCGGTGGGGAGGCCGATGGCCACCGCTGGTGCCGCGTCAGGCCGTGCCGTCCGGCACGAAGACGTAGCCCACGCCCCACACCGTCTGGATGTAGCGCGGCGCCGCGGCGTCGGACTCGACCAGCTTGCGCAGGCGCGAGATCTGCACGTCGAGGCTGCGGTCGAAGGGCTCGAACTCGCGGCCGCGCGCGAGCTGGGCCAGCTTCTCGCGCGACAGCGGCTGGCGCGGATGGCGCACCAGCGCCTTGAGCATCGCGAACTCGCCGGTGGTCAGCGAGAGCTCCTCGCCGTCCTTCTTGAGCGTGCGCGAGCCGAGGTCGAAGGCGAAGGGACCGAAGGTGACGGTCTCGTTCTCGGTCGAGGGCGCGCCGGGCGCCTCGAGCGGCGGACGGCGGCGCAACACGGCGTGCACACGGGCCAGCAGTTCGCGCGGGTTGAAGGGCTTGCCGAGGTAGTCGTCGGCGCCGACCTCGAGGCCGACGATGCGGTCGACGTCCTCCCCCTTGGCGGTGAGCATGATGATCGGCGTGCGGTCGTTGGCGGCACGCAGGCGGCGGCAGATGGACAGGCCGTCCTCGCCGGGCATCATGAGGTCGAGCACGATCAGGTCGACCGTGTCGCGCAACAGGATGCGGTTGAGCGCCTTGCCGTCCTCGGCCACGATCACCTCGAAGCCTTCCTGGGTCAGGTAGCGGCGAAGCAGGTCGCGGATGCGGGCGTCGTCGTCGACGATCACGATCTTGTCGGTGCGAGCGGGAACTTGAGTCATTTCAACAACATCGAATTTGTAACAGCGCCGATTCTGAAGGCGTTGGAAGCCGGTTGAGCCGGATTTGCTTTGACCTTGACACTAAGTTACAAAACTTGCGACCGCTCGCGGTCCAGTCATCCGATGTAAGCGTGGCGGTGGCACAGTGCCTCTGCCCTATGACTTTTGCGCAGAGACTTCATTCATCCGCCGCACCCCTGCTTCTGCTCGCGTGTGCCTGTGTGCCGTCGATCTCGGCGGCCGAATTCCTTCGCGTGGCCGATGGGCGCCGCTACGACCTGCGGTCCGCGGTGGCCGCGCACCGCGCCGCGCAGCGCGACGAGATGCGCCGCGGCGAAGCCATCGCGGGGCGGCGCCTCACGCCGGCCGAGCTCTACGAATTGCGGCAGCAGGTGCGCGGGCAGTGGACCGCGCCGGGCATCTCCGCGCATTCGGCAGAATCGCAGCCGGCCGAGCGCATCGTGCCGGCACCGATGCCGGCCGCGCGGCTCCTGCCCGCGCCGCGCAGCCAGCGACCTTGAGCGCAGTGCGCGAGCCACGGCTCGCGCCGCGAGGGCGGGTGCACCGAGCACCCGTCTTCTTCTCGTACGTCGTCGACGTACCTACAACCTGGGAGAGCCATCTTGAAAAGAACCATCACCTTGATCGCGGCGTGCGCCGCCTGGGCCGGCCTGGCCGGCACGGCCATGGCGCAGAACGCCGTCATGGCGCCGCCGCAGAACGTGCTGCAACTCAGCGCCAACGGAACCGTCGAGGTGCAGCAGGACCTGCTGAGCATGACGCTCGTGACCACGCGCGACGGCACCGATGCCGGCAGCGTGCAGACGCAGCTGAAGGCCGCGCTCGACGCGGCGTTGACCGAGGCGCGCAAGAACGCGCAGGCCGGCCAACTCGACGTGCGCACCGGCAACTTCAGCCTGTCGCCGCGCTACACGCGCGAAGGCAAGATCAACGGCTGGCAGGGCACGGCCGAGCTCGTGCTGGAGGGTCGCGACTTCCCGCGCATCGCCCAGACGGCCGGCCGCATCACGACGCTGACCGTCGGCAACGTGGGCTTCGGCCTGAGCCGCGAGCAGCGCGCCAAGACCGAGGCGGAGGCGCAGACCCTCGCGATCGACGCCTTCAAGCAGAAGGCGACCGAGCTCTCGAAGAACTTCGGCTTCGCGGGCTACACGCTGCGCGAGGTGTCGGTGAACGCGAACGACGGCGGACCGATCCGCCCGCGCATGATGGCGGCCGCGGCCAAGTCCTTCTCGGCCGACGCGCAGGTGCCGATCGAGGCGGGCAAGACCAGCGTGGTGGTCAACGTCTCGGGATCGGTGCAGCTCAAGTAAAAGGGCCGCGGGGCGGGGCGCCTGGCGCGCCTCGCCCATGCATTCTTCTTATTGAGCGGTCCAGCCGCCGTCCATCTGCCAGGCCACGCCGCGCACCTGGTCGGCCGCGGGCGAGCACAGGAACACGGCGAGCCCGCCGAGCTGTTCCACCGTGGTGAACTGCAACGAGGGCTGCTTCTCGCCCAGCAGGTCGTTCTGCGCCTGCGTGGGGCTGATGCCTTCGCGGGCCGCGCGGTCGTCGATCTGCTTTTGCACCAGCTGCGTCAGCACCCAGCCCGGGCAGATCGCGTTGCTCGTGATGCCGGTGGTTGCGGTCTCGAGCGCCACCGACTTCGTGAAGCCGACGATGCCGTGCTTGGCCGCCACGTAGGCCGATTTCTGGGCCGATGCCACCAGCCCGTGGGCCGAGGCGATGTTGATGACGCGGCCCCAGTTGGCTTCGCGCATCGCGGGAATCGCCAGCCGCGTGGTGTGGAAGGCGCTCGTGAGGTTGATTGCGATGATCGCGTCCCAACGTTCGGGCGGGAAGTCCTCGACCTTGGCCACGTGCTGGATGCCGGCGTTGTTGACCAGGATGTCGACGCGCCCGAACTTGTCGGCCGCGAACTTCATCATGTCCTCGATCTGGTCGGGCTTGCTCATGTCGGCGCCGTGGTACTCGGCGCGCACCCCGAGCGCCGCGATCTGCGCCTTGGGCGCCTCGGCGTCGCCGAAGCCGTTGAGCACGATGTCGGCGCCCTGCTGGGCGAGGGACGTGGCGATGGCGAGCCCGATGCCGCTGGTGGACCCCGTGACAAGAGCGGTTTTGCCTTTGAGCATGAAGATGAATCTCCGGATGAATTAGGATGCGACGAGAAGATTATCCGCACCAGAACGGCCCTGTTTCCATGACCGAACCGACGCTTCACCACGTGGCGTGCAACGACACCCACGGCGGCCACCGCATGGCCTATTGGCAGTGGGGCGACGCGGGCAGCCCGCACCTGGTGCTCTGCGTGCACGGTCTGACCCGGCAAGGCCGCGATTTCGACGCGCTGGCCCGTGGGCTCGTGGCGCGCGCCGAAGGCCGGGTGCGGGTGGTCTGCCCCGACGTGGCCGGCCGCGGCGCCAGCGACTGGCTGCGAGATCCGGTGGCCTACCAGGTGCCGCAGTACGCGGGCGACATGGTGGCGCTGCTCGCGCAGCTCCAGCAGCAGCATCCGATCCAGACGCTCGACTACGTGGGCACCAGCATGGGCGGCCTGATCGGCTTCGTGCTGGCCGGGCACAAGGAATTGCCGCTGCCTGCACCGGTGCGGCGCTTCGTCGTCAACGACGTCGGTCCGACCATCGAGGCGGCGGCGATCCAGCGCATCGCGGCTTACGTGGGGCAGGGCGGCCGCTACGACAGCCTGCAGCAGGCGGCCGACGCGTTGTGGACGATCTCCACCAGCTTCGGTCCGCACACGCCCGAACAGTGGCTCGAACTGACGCGGCCCATGGTGGTACCGGCCTCGCAGCGCAGCGCCGATGGCATGGACAAGGTCGATGCGCCGGCCAGCACGGACGGTCCGTGGATGCTGCATTACGACCCGGCGCTCGCGGTCGGCCTGCGCGCCATCACGCCCGACGCCGCGGCACAGGGCGGCGCCATCATGTGGGGCCTCTACGACGCGATCACGGCGCGCGTGCTCGTCACGCGCGGCGCCCAGTCCGACCTGCTGTCGCGCGAGACCGCCACCGCGATGACTCAGCGCGGCCCGCGCGCCACGCTGGTCGAGTTCGAAGGCGTTGGTCATGCGCCGACCTTCGTCGATCCCGCGCAGGCCGCGGTGGTCGCGGACTTTCTGTTCGATTGAGGGCGCCGTGAAGCGCGAGTCTTCCAGCCTCCAGGGGATGCCGGCTTCGGACGGCATCGTCGTCGACTATCCGCTGTCGGCCGCCACCGCCGAGCGCTCGCCGGTGATGGAGAACATGCTCGCGCGGGCGCGCGCCTTCGCCGAGCCGCTGATCGCCGACGAACTGCTCGACACCGGCGAGAACGCGCTGGCGCATGCCGATGCGGTGGCCGCCATCGTCAAGAAGATGGGCGGCTCCGAGGCCATGCAGGGCGCGAGCTACCTGGTCTACGCCTGTTCGCACCTCAACCGTCCGCAGGAAGTCATCGCCAAGGTCTTCGGCGACAACTTCGCGGCGCTGGCGGTGGAGACCACCAAGCTCGTGCGCGTGCAGGAACAGGCTCGCGCGGCGGCGCGCGCGCACCAGAACGAAGGTGCCGGCGCGCAGACCGAGAACGTGCGCAAGATGCTGCTGGCGTTCTCGCGCGACCTGCGCGTGGTGATGCTGCGCCTGGCCTCGCGCCTGCAGACGCTGCGCTACGCGGCCGCGAGCAAGAAGCCGGTGCCCGAGGGCGTGGCGCGCGAATCGCTGCAGGTGTTCGCGCCGCTCGCGAACCGGCTCGGCATCTGGCAGGTCAAGTGGGAGATCGAGGACCTCTCGTTCCGTTTCCTCGAGCCCGAGACCTACAAGCTGATCGCGCGCCTGCTCGACGAGAAACGCATCGAGCGCGAGAGCTACGTCGAGCAGTTGCGCTCGCGGCTGGAGCGCGAGCTGCATGCCGAGGGCATCGGCGCGACCGTGCAGGGGCGGCCGAAGAACATCTACAGCATCGTCAAGAAGATGCGCGGCAAGTCGCTCGATTTCGCGCAGGTGTTCGACATCCTCGCGCTGCGCGTGGTGGTGCCCGACGTGAAGGACTGCTACGCCGCGCTGGCCTGGGTGCATTCGCACTTCCAGCCGATCGACGAGGAGTTCGACGACTACATCGCGCGGCCCAAGCCCAACGGCTACCAGTCGCTGCACACGGTGGTGCGCGCACTGGTCGACGGCCAGGTCGGCAAGCCGATCGAGATCCAGATCCGTACCGAGGAAATGCACGACCACGCCGAGCACGGCGTGGCGGCGCACTGGGCCTACAAGGAAGCCGGCCACAAGGGCTACGCGGGCGTGTGGGCCAGCGGCGAGTACGACGCCAAGATCGCGGTGCTGCGCCAGCTGCTGGCCTGGGAGCGCGACCTGTCGGGCGGCCTGCAGGGCCAGGGCCTGTTCGATGACCGCATCTACGTGCTGACGCCCGACGCGGCGATCGTCGAGCTGCCGCAGGGCGCAACGCCGGTCGACTTCGCCTACACGGTGCACACCACGCTGGGCCACCGCTGCCGTGGCGCGCGCGTCGACGGCGCGATGGTGCCGCTCAACACGCCGCTGTCGAACGGACAGACGGTGGAAGTCATCGCGGCCAAGGAGGGCGGCCCCTCGCGCGACTGGCTCAATGCGGAGCTCGGCTACCTCGCGAGCCATCGGGCGCGCGCCAAGGTGCGCGCCTGGTTCAATGCGCAGATCACGCACGAGACGGTGGCGCGTGGCCGCGAGGCGGTCGAGAAGCTGCTGCAGCGCGAAGGCCGCACGGCCATGCGGCTCGAGGACCTCGCATCGCAACTGGGTTTCAAGTCGGCGGACCAGCTGTTCGAAGTGGTCGGCAAGGACGAGTTCTCGCTGCGCAACATCGAGACGCTGCTGCGTCCGCCCGAGCCGCCGGCGAATCCCGACGACGGCGTGCAGATCAAGAGGCCGCGCGCCAGCGAGAAGTCGGGCAAGGGCGGCGTGCTGGTGGTCGGCGTGTCCTCGCTCATGACGCAACTCGCGAAGTGCTGCAAACCGGCGCCGCCCGATGCCATCGCGGGCTTCGTCACGCGCGGCCATGGCGTGAGCGTGCACCGCGTGGACTGCAGCAACTTCCGCACGATGGCCGCGCGCGACGGCGAGCGCGTGATCGACGTGGAGTGGGGCGCGACCAAGGGCGAGGCGCCGGTCTACGCGGTCGACGTCGCCGTGGAGGCTGCCGACCGGCAGGGCCTGCTGCGCGACATCTCCGATGTCTTCGCGCGCGAGAAGATGAATGTGATCGGCGTGCAGACGCAGTCGGTCAAGGGCACGGCCTGGATGACCTTCACCGTGGAGATCGCCGATGCGGCGCGTCTCGCGCAGGTACTGGGCGTGGTCACGGCGGTGGCCGGCGTGCGATCCGCGCGACGCCGATGAAAAAGGGGCGGCCGCCCCGAAAACCGCCATTTCTCCTGCTATACTTTCAGCTTCTCGAAACAATCGCAGGCGCGTAGCTCAGCTGGTTAGAGCACCACCTTGACATGGTGGGGGTCGTTGGTTCGAGTCCAATCGCGCCTACCAAATCTCCCTCTGAAGAAGACCAGTCTTCAGGCCCAACGGGAGATTTCGGGGAGATTCCTCTCCCTTGCAATGAAGCTCGAAGCTTCGTCTCCTGTCTCTTCATCCAACCGGTGATTCTGGTGTGGCGTGACGCCGATGCGTCGCCTCCAGGCGACCGGCTTTGCGAGAGGGAAGGATGATCCTACCCGTGGGTAGAATTATTTCCATCGATCTGTCCGGGCCTCGTCCGGGCGCCATTCCCCGATCGGCCGTCCGCTGGATTGGCGGCCTGACCTTCGGCCGGATTCCCGTGGTGGCAATCGTCCATTTGGATGTCCGCCGCGGGCCACCGCCGGGCCATTTTCTTGTGCTAACTTGGCTGTCGTGCAGAGCCTTTTTTCTTTTCATTTCTCCCTGGGGATCGCCCGATGAACGCGCGATCGATCGCGATGGATCGCGAGCGCGCGCAGGCACGCCTGGCCGCGTTGATGAAGCAGGCGCCGATCGAGTTCGCGCGGGCCGTCTACGGCATCAACGATCGTGCGAGCGGCCGCCTCGACACCATGGCGGCACGCGAGGTCGAGCGCGCGGCGCGGCAGGGCATGCCGGTCACGCAGGAGCGCGCCGAGCAGCGCGCCCGTGCCTACCTGCCGACGGCGGGCCATGAGCACTGCCCGCGTTGCTGGGTCGTCTATGGTCACAAGAGCCCCTTGCGCTTCCGCGAGGAGGCGGCGGAGCGGCCCGAATCGGCCGCCTGCGCGGCTTGCGGCGCGGAATACGCCACCGCCGCCGAGTGAGCGCGCGGCCGGCGGGCGCACGCGGTCAGGGTAAACCTTGTCGCGATGCAGCAAAACCGCTCCCTAGAATCATCCGATGACATGGGCGTCCATGTGAAGGAGTCCGCAGTGCAGAGCAAGAAGTCCGGGGTCAAGCCGGTACAGCGTGTGATCAAGAAGTACCCGAACCGAAGGCTCTACGACACCGAGACGTCCACCTACATCACGCTCACCGAGGTCAAGCAGCTGGTGATCGAGCGCGCCCAGTTCGTGGTGCGCGACGCCAAGACCGGCGACGACCTCACGCGCAGCATCCTGCTGCAGATCATTCTCGAAGAAGAGGCGGGCGGTGCGCCGATGTTCACCGAGCAGGTGCTGGCCAACATCATCCGCTTCTACGGCCAGGCCATGCAGAGCTACATGGCGCCCTACCTCGAGAAGAACATCCAGGCCATGACCGAGGTGCAGGCACAGCTCGCCGAGAAGGCCGAGGGCCTGACGCCCGAGATGTGGTCGCGCTTCATGAGCATGCAGTCGCCGATGCTGCAGGGCCTGATGGGCAACTACGTGGAGCAATCGAAGAACGTCTTCCTGCAGATGCAGGAGCAGATGCAGAAAAGCACCGAGCAGGTATTGGGCGCCTTTGGCATCAAGCGTCCCTGAAATACCGGTGGCCCCGGATAGCTGGGACAATAGGAGGCTATGAGCGAAGTTGCCTCCCACGAAAAAACAGCCACGATGGCCGCCCCCAAGGTCGGCTTCGTGAGCCTGGGCTGTCCCAAGGCCCTGACAGATTCCGAATTGATCCTCACGCAGCTGAGCGCCGAGGGCTACCAGACCGCCAAGTCCTTCGAGGGCGCCGACCTGGTGATCGTCAATACCTGCGGCTTCATCGACGATGCCGTCCGGGAAAGCCTCGACACCATCGGCGAGGCGCTGGCCGAGAACGGCCGGGTGATCGTCACCGGTTGCCTGGGTGCCAAGACCGGCGACCAGGGCGGCAATCTGGTCAAGCAGATGCACCCCAGCGTGCTGGCCGTCACGGGCCCGCATGCCACGCAGGAGGTGATGGATGCGGTGCATGCCAACCTGCCCAAGCCGCACGATCCCTTCGTCGACCTGGTGCCCAACAGCTTCGGCGTGGCGGGCCTCAAGCTCACGCCGCGCCACTATGCCTATCTGAAGATCAGCGAGGGCTGCAACCATCGCTGCACCTTCTGCATCATTCCCTCGATGCGCGGCGACCTCGTGTCGCGGCCCGTGGGCGACGTGCTGAGCGAGGCGAAGGCGCTGTTCGAGGGTGGCGTGAAGGAGCTGCTGGTGATCAGCCAGGACACCTCGGCCTATGGCGTGGACGTCAAGTACCGCACCGGGTTCTGGGACGGCAAGCCGGTCAAGACCCGCATGCTCGAGCTGGTGCGCACGCTCGGCGAGATCGCCGAGCCCTATGGCGCCTGGGTGCGGCTGCACTACGTCTACCCCTATCCGAGCGTGGACGAGGTCATTCCGCTGATGGCCAGCGGCAAGGTGCTGCCTTACCTCGACGTGCCGCTGCAGCACAGCCACCCCGATGTGCTGCGCCGCATGAAGCGTCCTGCCAGCGGTGAGAAGAACCTCGAGCGCATCGCGCGCTGGCGCGAAGTGTGCCCGGAGCTCGTGATCCGCAGTACCTTCATCGCCGGTTTCCCGGGCGAGACGGAAGAGGAGTTCGAGCATCTGCTCGACTTCATCCGCGAAGCGCGCATCGATCGCGCGGGCTGCTTTGCCTACAGCCCGGTCGAGGGCGCCACCGCCAACGACATCCCCGGCATGCTGCCCGAGGCCGAGCGCGAGGCACGCCGCGCGCGCTTCATGGAAGTGGCCGAGGCGGTGTCGATCGCCAAGCTGCAGGAGCGTGTCGGCGCGACGATGCAGGTGCTGGTCGATTCCGCGCCGGCGCTGGGCCGCAAGGGTGGCGTGGGACGCACCTACGCCGACGCGCCCGAGATCGACGGCACCGTGCGGCTGCTGCCGCCCGAGAAGATCAGCAAGACGCTCAAGGTGGGGGAGTTCACGCGCGCGCGCATCGTGGGCGCCGAGGGGCACGACCTGATCGCGCTGCCCGTTTGATGATTCGAACGGACGAGAAAAAAGCCACCGTGAAACGGTGGCTTCATTCGAAGAATCTCAAGAACCTTTTGAAGCTGCTCTTGGATCTGGTGCCCAGAAGAGGACTCGAACCTCCACGATGTTACTCGCTAGTACCTGAAACTAGTGCGTCTACCAATTCCGCCATCTGGGCATTTCAGGAAAGCCTACGAGTATATCAAATCAAAAACGATTTTTTCGCGGGCTCGCAATTTTGTGCGCACGATGATGCGTTCACGACACAGGCATCGATGCGCGGACTGACCGCGCGCGCGCCGACGTCGATGACGACCATGATCGGAGCGGGCAAGAAAAAAGCCACCGGAGACCGGTGGCTTGAATCGAAGGACTCGGTGAGAGTCTATTTAAACTTGGTGCCCAGAAGAGGACTCGAACCTCCACGATGTTACTCGCTAGTACCTGAAAC
>NZ_JBMDKG010000036.1:0-92791 GCF_057809595.1 Variovorax sp. FG153 | reverse complement strand
CTTCGCCCGTCGGCGTGTTCGACAGCGGCGTGGGCGGGCTGAGCGTGCTGGGTGCGCTGCGCGCCGAGCTGCCGCGCGAGCGCTTCGTCTACTTCGCCGACACCGCGCATGCCCCCTACGGCGAGCGCGGCGACGCCTACGTGACCGAGCATTCGCGGCACGTGGTCGATACCCTGGTGCGCGAGCACGGCATCAAGGCGCTGGTGGTGGCCTGCAACACCGCCACCACGGCCGCGATCCACGTGATGCGTGCCGAGAACCCCGAGCTGCCGATCGTCGGCCTGGAGCCCGCGATCAAGCCCGCGGTGGCGGGCAGCGCCACCGGCCATGTCTCGGTGCTGGCGACGCGCGGCACGCTGGCGAGCGCCAAGTACGCGGCGCTGCGCCATACCTTCCCCCATCCCGAGCGCATCCGCTCGGTGCCCTGCGACGGCCTCGTGGCGGCGATCGAGCGGCTCGACGAGCTCGCCATCGACCAGCTCTGCGCCCACTACATGGCGCTGGCCGGCCCCTTCGGCGGCGACGCCGACGAGACCGACACCGTGGTGCTCGGCTGTACCCACTATCCGCTGCTGCAGGACCGGCTGCGGCGGCATGCGCCCTCGGCCGTCCGCTTCCTCGATTCGGGCGTGCCGGTGGCGCTGCAGACGCGGCGGCTGCTCGCCGCCGCGGGCCTGCTGCAAGAGCACGCGAGGCCCCTGGAGGACGCCTGGGTGGCGCTGCGCAGCAGCGGCGATGCCGCGGTGCTCCAGAGCGCTGCCGCGCGCTGGCTGGGCCTGCGTCCTTCCGACCTGCTGCCCGATCGGCCGCAGGCGAGCACGGCCTGAACGGCCGCCCCATTCCATGCGCCCGCTGCGCCATCTCGCCCTCCTGCTCGCCGGCCTGCTCGCGGCCGGCGCGGGCCATGCGGCCTGCGAGAGCGGCCTGGCCGAGCGCATGCACGCCAAGCTGCATCCGCAGCGCCCGCTCGACGAGCGGCTGGCCGCCTGCAAGCCCTGGCCGGCCTATCCGGGCCGCAGCATCGTCGTGCTGCCGATGCCGCGCGAGACCAGCGACAACGGCGCCAAGGTCTACGACCTCGAGGTGCTGCTGATCCAGCGGCCCGACAACGGCAACACCGAGCGCGACACCGTCATCGGCCGGATCTTCCAGGCCGAGGCGCTCGACGAAGACCGCCGCAACCTGATCCAGGACGTGCGCATCGACACCTCGCGCTACGTGCTCGCGAGCGACACCCGCGCCTTCGGCCTGCGCGTGCGCTACCGCGACATCGGCGCGGCCAGCGCTGCGAGCGAGACGCTGCGCCTGTACGTGCAGCAGGGGGCGAAGCTGCGCCAGGTGCTGCAGGAGATCGAGCTCGACCGCGAGAGCGGCGAATGGGATGCCTCGGCCTGCGCCGGGCATTTCGAGAAGCTGCGCACCATGCTCTCGGTGGGCAAGGCCGCGAGCAACGGCTATGCCGACCTGATGCTGTCGCGCACCGTGGTGCAAAGCCGCGCGCAGCCGTCGGAGGACCAGGGCTGCGTCGAGAAGGCGCTGCCCGCGCGTTTCAGCGCGGTGACGCTGCGCTACGACGGCGAGCGCTACAAGGTGCCGAAGTCGCTGCGGCAGTCTTCGTTCTGACATCGCGTCTTTACCGTTGAGCACCCCGGTGTTTCACGGAAATGTCATTCCAAAGTACCAGCATGCGCGGTTTGTTCAGAACAACCAACGCGCACCATGACAACGCCCACTCCGCTTCGTTCGACCCGCATTCCCTTCAAGCCCATGCTGCTCGCCAGCGCCCTCTCGCTGATGCTGGCCGCCTGCGGTGGCGGCGGTAGCGACGGCGGTTTCATCGGCTTCCTGCCGCCGCCCACGAACACGGCACCGCCCGCGCCCCCGCCGGCGCCGCAGGACCAGCTCGTCTCGAGCGCGACCTTCACGCCCAATGCCGGCACCAAGGTCGGCTCCTCCGACGCCTCGACCGCCTTCGCGCTGCCCGACGGCTTCATGATCGTGGCCGACGACGAGGCCAACGTGCTGCGCGTGTATCCGCGTGCCGGCGGCGCCGCGGTCAAGGAATGGAGCTACCAGGACAACGGTCCCAAGCTGACCGACGAGCTCGACCTCGAGGCCGGCGTGCGCATCGGCGACACGCTGTATCTCACCGGCTCCAACAGCAACAAGAAGGACGGCTCGGACGCGCCCGCGCGCTCGCACCTGCTCGCGGTCAAGGTCAGCGGCACCGGTGCCGCCACCACCTTCGACTACGTCGGCGAGTTCGCGCAGCTCGAGAGCCAGCTCGTGGCCTGGGACACGGCCAACGGCCACGGCCTGGGCGCCAACCACTTCGGCTTCGCCGTCTCGGCCGCCAAGGGCGTGATCCCCGAGCAGGTCAACGGCTTCTCGATCGAGGGCATGGCCTCCTCGCCGGGCGACACCGCGCTGTGGCTGGGCTTCCGCGCCCCGCAGACCGACACCGCCACGCGCACCAAGGCACTGATCGTTCCGGTGCAGAACTACGCCGCGCTGGTGAACAAGACCGCCACGCAGGCCAGCTTCGGCGCGCCGATCGAGATCGACCTCGGCGGCCGCGGCATCCGCTCGATCGACAAGGGCACCGATGGCCGCTACCTGATCACTGCCGGCCCGGCGGGCCCGGCCAGCGCCGACGTGGACCGCAACTTCGCGCTGTTCGCGTGGAGCGGCAACGCGGCCGAAGCGCCGGTCGAGCTCTCGAACGACCTCGATGCGCTGCGCAAGGAAACCGGCGGCAGCTTCGAATCGGCCGTGGAAGTGCCCGGACCGGTCGCGGCCGGCACGCAGGTGCAGCTGCTGCTCGACAACGGCGACACCGTGTGGCCGGGCCAGACCAAGGCCTCGAAGGACCTGGCGCCGGCCGACCAGAAGTTCCAGGGCTTCGTCGTGCGCCTGGGCCAGCCCTGGGTCGACACCGCGGCGCCGGTGCTCAAGAGCGCTTCGCCCAAGGGCAACGACGGCAGCGTGGGCGTGAACTCGAAGATCACGCTGAACTTCAACGAAGGCGTGCGCCTCGGCGCCGGCAACATCGTGTTGCACAAGGCCGACGGCAGCGTGGTCGAGACCTTCTCGGCCACGAGCCCGGCCGCGCGCGTGCAGCGTGCCTTCAACGTGCTGACCTTCACGCCGAGCCAGCCGCTCGCCGCGTCCACCAGCTACTACGTGACGGTCGACGCCAACGCGGTCCTCGATGCCAAGGGCAACGCCTTCGCGGGCGTGTCGGACGCGAGCACCATCGCCTTCACCACCAGCGCGCCGCCTTCGTACGGCCCCGGCGACATCCTGTTCCTGGGCCTGAACGCCGACAGCCCCGATGCCTTCGCCTTCGTGCTGCTCAAGCCGATGGACAGCGGCACGCGCATCATCTTCACCGACCGCGACCGCACCGCCGACAAGGAGTTCGACGGGGTCACCAACGAGAGCGCCTACGTCTGGACCGCCGACCGCGACCTCGCGGTGGGCACCATCGTGACGATCCAGCCGGACGTGAGCAAGGGCACCAACCCACTCGCCAACATCGGCACCACGCAGGGCGCGGGCGGCGGCCTCAGCGCCACCAACGAGACGGTCTACGCCTTCGTCGGCGGCACCATCGCGGGCCTGGGCGACGGCGCGGCCGGTGCGATCAGCGGCGTGGGCAACTACCTGGCGAGCATCACGGTGGGACCGGCCACGGGCGCCGGCAGCATCCCGGCGACGCTGACGGCGGCGGGCGCCGCGATCAACTTCCCCGACAGGTTCGACGTGCTCTACAACGGCCCGATGCTGCCGGCCTCGCCGACGCCGGCCGACATCGCGAGCTTCGCGGCCAACGTGAAGAACACGGCCAACTGGAAGACGCAGGTCAAGGCGGCCTGGCCGATCACCAACGGCAGCCTGTTCGGCGGCTCCTGAGACCTACCCCTGCCCTCGCAGCGCGGCCTCGCGGCCGCGCCGCACGTCGATCGGCCACAGCAGCAGCAGGCCGGCGACGAAGAGCACGGCGGTCGACAGGATCGCGATGCGCTGGTTGCCGGCCGTGAGCCAGGTGACCGCGCCGTAGGCCAGCGGGCCGACGATGCTCGCGAGCCGCGTGGCGAAGGACCAGAGGCCGAAGAACTCGGCCATCTGGGCCGGCGGCGCGAAGTAGCCGGTCATCGCGCGGCCGGCCGACTGGCTCGAACCCATCGCGAGGCCCGCGATGGCCGCGGCCCACCAGAAGCCGCCCTTGGTCGTGACCACCGCGGCGATCACGCAGACCGCGACCCAGGCCACCAGCGTGACGGCCAGCGAGGTCTTGTGGCCGATGCGGTCCTGCACGTAGCCGAAACCGAAGGCACCGAGCGCGGCCGCGATGTTGAGCACGAAGATCAGCACCATGGTCTCGCTCGCGACGAAACCGATCACCTGCTCGGCATAGATCGCGGCCAGCGTGATCGCCACCGCCACGCCGCCCTGGTAGCAGACGGTGCAGGCCAGCAGGGTCATGAAGTCGCGGTAGGCGCGCGCCTGGCGGAAGGTGGAGCGCAGCTGTTGCCAGGCGCTGGGCGCCCTGGCGTCGCCGAGGGCCTGCGCACTGGGCCTGGCGCGCTCGGGCAGCAGCACGAAGGTGGCGCAGGCGGCCGTGCCGTAGATCGCGGCGGTGATCAGCATCGTCACCGGCACGAAGTGCGAGGCCGGCAGGCCCCGCGCCTGCGACCACAGCACGTAGGCCAGGCACAAGCCCAGCGCCAGCATGCCGCCGACATAGCCGAAGGCCCAGCCCCAGCCGCTGACCTTGCCCATGCCTTCGGGCGTCGCGAGCTCGGGCAGGAAGGCGCCGGTCAGCGACTCGCCGTAGGAGTAGAAGGTGTTCGACACCACGATCAGCAGCATCGCGACGGCCACGCCCGTGGCGCCCGAGAAGCGCGGCGAGAGCGCCAGCGCCGCGGTGCCGATGACGCAGCCCACGGTCGTGATGACCAGCAGCCGCTTCTTGGCCGCGCGCAGGTCGGCCCAGGCACCGATGGCCGGCATCGTGAACATCACGATCGCGTAGGAGATGCTGAGCGCCACCGTCCAGGCGAACGGGCCCCAGGGCGCGCCCTTGGCGATGCCGCCCACGAAATAGGCGGCGAACACGGCCGTGATGACCACGGTCGTGTAGCCCGAGTTGGCGAAGTCGTACATGGCCCAGCCGAACACCTCGCGCTTGCGCACGCCGGCGTTGAGGGCGGAGGAAGGAAAGAGCGCTGCCATGCGGCGGATGGTGGTGGCGCCGCGTGGCAGGCGTATGGCGCTCAGTGCAGGTGGCGCGGGCGGCGTCCGCCGCCATGGCCGCTGCCGCCGCCGCCACCGGTACCGCCGGTGCCGCGCGGGCGCTTGCCGATCTCGAGCGAGTTCACCAGTGCATCGAAGCGGTCGCTGAACAGGCGGTCGATCTCGGCCACCACGCCGCCGAGCTCGGCGCCGTCGAAGTGGCGCTCCATCAGGTTCACCACGTCCTCGACCAGCAGGTCGCGCTGCACCTGCATGATCGCGGCCGGATTCGGGCCCACGAACAGCATCACGAAGTCGTCGCGCGACTCCTCGTCGGGGTCGCCCTCTTCCTCGTCGAAATCGGTGTCGTAGAAGGTGACTTCGATGGCCGCGCCGCGTTCGGACAGTTCGTTGAGCGCCATGCACATCTCGTCGAGCGCCTGGCGGAAGTCCTCGTCGCCGGCCACGGTCCAGCACATCTGGAGCATGTGGTCCTTGGGCTCGAAACGGATGCCGGGTTCTTCCTCGTAGGAGCTGGCGGCACCGTCGGCGAGCGACTTGGCGCCCGCGTATTTCCACAGCGGCTTCAGCGCTTCCTGGATCTGGTCGAAACCGACGTCCGAACGCAGGGCCACGTCGCCATGCACATGAATTTCGAATGGAGCGTTGTAGCGAGGCATTGAATGCTCCCTTGTTAGATGTGGTGCCCGGAACGGGGGTCGAACCCGTATGCCCCGATTAAGGAAGCGGCGGATTTTAAGTCCGATGTGTCTACCAATTTCACCATCCGGGCCCCGGGTTGAATGACGACGATACCCCAAATGAAAACAGCCCCGTCAACGTCGGTTGGCGGGGCCTGGGATCTTCGAAGCTGTTCAACGGGAGAAGTGTGGAGGCGCGATCCGGAGTCGAACCGGACTAGACGGATTTGCAATCCGTTGCATAACCGCTTTGCTATCGCGCCACGCAGAAAAACGAAATCGAACTAGCGAAAAAAAGGGAAGCTGTTGCTTCCCTTTTTCAAAACTGGAGCGGGAAAAGAGTCTCGAACTCTCGACCTCAACCTTGGCAAGGTTGCGCTCTACCAACTGAGCTATTCCCGCGTTTCGAGCCTTGAATTATAGACCAGATTTTCGGGGTTTCGCAAGGCGAGCCCCCGAATTTCATGATCGTGTCGTTCAATGCTTGACCGAGCCTTCCGATGCCTGCGACTCGCGCTGCTTCGCGATCTCGGCCACGGCCGCCGCCGAGGCCGCGACCTCTTCGTCGGACAGCGGCGTAGGCTGCTTCTCGAGCGCGATCTCGAGCACCTTGTCGATCCACTTGACCGGCACGATCTCGAGGCCGTTCTTCACGTTCTCGGGAATGTCCTGCAGGTCCTTGGCGTTCTCCTCGGGGATCAGCACCGTCTTGATGCCGCCGCGCAGGGCCGCCAGCAGCTTTTCCTTCAGGCCGCCGATCGCCGTGACCTCGCCGCGCAGCGTGATCTCGCCGGTCATCGCCACGTCGGCGCGCACCGGGATGCCCGTGAGCGCCGACACGAAGGCCGTGGTCATCGCAGCGCCCGCGCTCGGGCCGTCCTTGGGCGTGGCGCCGTCGGGCACATGGATGTGGATGTCGCGCTTCTCGAACACCTCGTCCTTGATGCCCAGGCGGCGCGAGCGGCTGCGCACCACGGTGCGCGCGGCCTCGACCGATTCCTTCATCACGTCGCCCAGCGAACCGGTGCGGCTGATCACGCCCTTGCCGGGCATGGTCACGGCCTCGATCGTCAGCAGATCGCCGCCGACCTCGGTCCATGCGAGGCCGACCACCTGGCCGACCTGGTTCTGCTTCTCGGCCAGGCCGAAGGTGAACTTGCGCACGCCGAGGAAGTCGTTGAGGTTCTCGCCCGTGACCACGACCTGGGGCGTCATCTGCTTGAGCAGCAGGCCCTTGACCACCTTGCGGCAGATCTTCGAGAGCTCGCGCTCGAGCGAACGCACGCCGGCTTCGCGCGTGTAGTAGCGCACGATGTCGCGCACGGCCTCCTCGGTGACGAGCAGTTCCTCTTCCTTCACGCCGTTGTTCTTCAGCTGCTTGGGCAGCAGGTACTTGATCGCGATATTGGTCTTCTCGTCCTCGGTGTAGCCCGAGAGGCGGATGACTTCCATGCGGTCCAGCAGCGCCGGCGGGATGTTCATCGAGTTCGAGGTGGCGACGAACATGACGTCGCTCAGGTCGAAGTCGACTTCCACGTAGTGGTCGCCGAAGGTGTGGTTCTGCTCGGGGTCGAGCACCTCGAGCAGTGCGCTCGACGGGTCGCCGCGGAAGTCGGTGCCCAGCTTGTCGATCTCGTCGAGCAGGAACAGCGGATTGCGCGTACCGATCTTGCTCAGCCCCTGCAGCACCTTGCCCGGCAGCGCGCCGATGTAGGTGCGGCGGTGGCCGCGGATCTCGGCCTCGTCGCGCATGCCGCCGAGCGCCATGCGGGTGTACTTGCGGCCGGTCGCCTTGGCGATCGACTGCCCGAGCGAGGTCTTGCCCACGCCCGGCGGGCCCACGAGGCACAGGATCGGCGCCTTGACCTTGTCGACACGCTGCTGCACCGCGAGGTATTCGAGGATGCGGTCCTTGACTTTCTCGAGGCCGTAGTGGTCGGCGTTGAGCACCGCCTCGGCGTTCGCGAGGTCGTGCTTGATCTTGGTCCGCTTGGCCCAGGGCAGGCCCACCAGCACGTCGATGTAGTTGCGCACCACGGTGGCTTCGGCCGACATCGGCGACATCAACTTGAGCTTCTTGAGCTCGCCCTCAGCCTTCTTGAGCGCGTCCTTGGGCATCTTGGCGAGCTTGATCTTCTTCTCGATCTCCTCGATGTCCGCGCCCTCCTCGCCTTCGCCGAGCTCCTTCTGGATCGCCTTGACCTGCTCGTTGAGGTAGAAGTCGCGCTGGTTCTTCTCCATCTGGCGCTTCACGCGGCCACGGATCTTCTTGTCGACGTTGAGGATGTCGACTTCGCGCTCGAGCTGTCCGAACAGGTTCTCCAGCCGTGCCTTGGTGTCGTCGAGATCGAGCACCGCCTGCTTGTTGTCGAGCTTGAGCGGCAGGTGCGCGGCGATCGTGTCGGCCAGGCGGCCCGGATCGTCGATGCTCGAGATCGAGGTCAGGATCTCGGGCGGAATCTTCTTGTTGAGCTTCACGTACTGGTCGAACTGCTGCATCACCGCGCGGCGCAGCGCTTCGACCTCGGTGCCCTTCTCGCCGCCCTCGGGCGCCGCCACCGGCGTCACGTTGGCCGAGAAGTGGGTCTCGCCGTCATCGATGCGGTTCACGCGGGCGCGTTGCTGGCCCTCGACCAGCACCTTCACCGTGCCGTCCGGCAGCTTGAGCATCTGCAGGATGGTGGAGACGCAGCCGACCTCGAACATGTCCTCGACCGAGGGCTCGTCCTTGGCGGCGGCCTTCTGGGCCACCAGCATGATGCGGCGCTCGGCCTCCATGGCCAGCTCGAGCGCCTTGATGCTCTTGGGGCGCCCCACGAACAGCGGGATCACCATATGGGGGAACACGACGACATCGCGCAGCGGCAGCAGCGGCAGGTCGATGGCGTCGGCGGGCAGAGGGGTATGACCGGACATGGATATCCTTTGATTGATCAAGCAAAGATGGACGGCGACACGGGCATTTCAAGCCCGCGGCCGCAGTCTTTGTCGAAGACGCCGGGCATCTCGGGGGGAAGAGCCGGCGCGGGAGTCACTCAGGCCTTCTTGGCTGCCTCGCGGTACACGAGCAGCGGGGGCTTGTTCTCGTCGATGGTCGATTCCTCGACCACGACCTTGTCGACATTGGTGGCATTGGGCAGCTCGAACATCGTGTCGATCAGCGACTGTTCGAGGATCGAACGCAGGCCGCGCGCGCCGGTCTTGCGGGCCAGCGCCTTGCGCGCGATCGCCTTGAGGGCGGCGGGACGGATCTCGAGGTCCACGCCCTCCATCTGCAGCAGCTTGGTGAACTGCTTGACCACGGCGTTCTTGGGCTCGGTGAGGATCTGCACCAGCGCGTCCTCGCTGAGCTCGGCCAGCGAGGCCACCACGGGCATGCGGCCCACGAGCTCGGGGATCAGGCCGAACTTGATCAGGTCCTCGGGCTCGACGTCGCGGAACACCTCGGTGAGGCTGCGCTGGGCCTTGCTCTTGACGCTGGCGCCGAAACCGATGCCCGAGGCCTCGGTGCGGTTCTCGATCACCTTCTCGAGGCCCGCGAAGGCTCCGCCGCAGATGAACAGGATGTTGGTCGTGTCGATCTGCAGGAAGTCCTGGTTCGGGTGCTTGCGCCCGCCCTGGGGCGGCACGCTGGCCATGGTGCCTTCGATGAGCTTGAGCAGCGCCTGCTGCACGCCCTCGCCCGACACGTCGCGCGTGATCGAGGGGTTGTCGGACTTGCGCGAGATCTTGTCGATCTCGTCGATGTAGACGATGCCGCGCTGCGCGCGTTCGACTTCGTAATTGCAACTCTGCAGCAGCTTCTGGATGATGTTCTCGACGTCCTCGCCGACATAGCCGGCCTCGGTCAGCGTGGTGGCGTCGGCCATCACGAAGGGCACGTCGAGCTGGCGCGCCAGCGTCTGCGCCAAGAGCGTCTTGCCCGAGCCCGTGGGGCCGATCAGCAGGATGTTGCTCTTGCTGAGCTCCACGTCCTCGCCCTTGGCCTTTTCCTTGTGGCGCAGGCGCTTGTAGTGGTTGTAGACGGCCACCGACAGCATGCGCTTGGCCGGCTCCTGGCCGATCACGTAGTTGTCGAGGTTGGTCTTGATCTCGAGCGGCGTCGGCAGGTCGTTGCGCGCATCGCGCGCTTCTTCTCCGGCGGGCAGTTCGTCGCGGATGATCTCGTTGCAGAGATCGATGCACTCGTCGCAGATGAAGACCGAAGGACCCGCGATCAGCTTCTTCACCTCGTGCTGGCTTTTGCCGCAGAACGAGCAGTAGAGCGTTTTTTCGCTGGAAGTGCCTTTTTTCTCGGCCATGGACAGGTGCCTCGTAACGGGTTTGGACAATGATAACGAAACAAAAACGGCGTTTCCCGTGTGGAAAACGCCGTTGTTGCCTTTTTGGCGCCGCCGGCGTCGTGACGCCAGGGCGCCGGGCCCCTGCTCAGGGGCGCTTGGCGATCACCTGGTCGACCAGGCCGTAATCCTTGGCCTCGTCGGCCGTCAGGAAGTAGTCGCGCTCGGTATCGGCCTTGACCTTGTCCAGCGGCTGGCCGGTGCGCTCGGCCAGGATGCGGTTCATCTGGTCCTTGGTGCGCAGGATGTCGCGCGCATGGATCTCGATGTCGGTGGCCTGGCCGCGGGCGCCGCCGAGCACCTGGTGGATCATGATCTTGGAGTTGGGCAGCGAGAAGCGCTTGCCCTTGGCACCGGCCGCGAGCAGGAACGCGCCCATGCTGGCCGCGAAGCCCACGCACAGGGTCGAGACCTCGGGCTTGATGAACTGCATGGTGTCGTAGATCGCCATGCCGGCCGTGACGCTGCCGCCCGGGGAGTTGATGTAGAACGAGATGTCCTTGTCGGGGTTCTCGCTCTCCAGGAACAGCAGCTGGGCCACCACGAGGTTGGCGGTCTGGTCGTTGACCTCGCCCACCAGGAAGATGATGCGCTCCTTGAGGAGCCGCGAGTAGATGTCGTAGGACCGTTCGCCACGGCCCGATTGCTCGATGACCATCGGGACCATGCCGAGGCCTTGGATTTCCTGTGCGCTCATGAATTTGCTCCGGAGAAGGGTTCGTTCGCTGTCGTCAATCTGAACTGTACGCCTGAGTGAAATGGGGCTCGTGCCGCAAAGCACAAGCCCCATGGCGTCCCGGGCCGAGGCGGCGATCAGGCCTGTTGCTGCTGCGCCATCAGTTCGTCGAACGACACCGACTTCTCGGCGACCTTGGCCTTGCCGAGCACGAAATCGGTCACGTTGTTCTCGATCACCACGGCCTCGACTTCGGCCAGGCGGTTGTTGTCGCTGAAGTACCAGCGCACCACGTCGGCCGGCTTCTCGTAGCTCGAGGCGAGCTCGTCGATGTGGGCCTTGATCTGCTCGGGCTTGGCCTGCAGGTTGTTGGCGCGCACCAGCTCGGCGACCACCAGGCCCAGGCGCACGCGGCGCTCGGCCTGGGGACGGAACACTTCCTCGGGGATCGGTGCCTTGTCGGCGTCCTTGATGCCGCGCTGCTTGAGCTCGGCGCGCGCGCCTTCGATCATGCGGTTGACTTCGGACTGCACGCTGGCGTTGGGCAGGTCGAGCTCGGCGTTGGCCACCAGCGCATCCATCACGGCGTTCTTGTTGCGCGCCAGCAGGCGGAACTTGACCTCGCGCTCGAGGTTCTTCTTGATGTCGGCGCGCAGGCCTTCGACCGTGGCGTCGGCGATGCCGAGCGACTTGGCGAGCTGCTCGTTGACTTCGGGCAGGTGCGAGGCCTCGATCTTCTTCAGCGTGACGAGGAAGTCGGCCTGCTTGCCGGCCACGTCCTGGCCGTGGTAGTCGGCCGGGAACGACAGCGGGAAGGTGCGGCTGTCGCCGGCCTTCATGCCGCGCACGGCGTCTTCGAATTCCTTGAGCATCTGGCCTTCGCCGACCACGAACTGGAAGTCCTCGGCCTTGCCGCCCTGGAAGGGTTCGCCGTCGATCTTGCCTTCGAAGTCGACGGTCACGCGGTCGTCGTCCTGGGCCACGGCATCCTGCGCGCGCTGTGCGAAGGTGCGGCGCTGCTTGCGCAGGATGTCCAGCGTCTTGTCGATCGCGTCGTCGCCCACTTCGGCCGACAGCTTCTCGACTTCGGCGCCCGACAGGTCGTTGATCTTGACTTCGGGGAACACCTCGAACACGGCGTCGAAGGACAGCTCGCCCTCGGGCGCGCCTTCCTTCTCGGTGATGCGGGGCTGGCCGGCGACGCGCAGCTTGGCTTCGTTGGCGGCCTGCGAGAAGGCCTCGCCGACCTTGTCGTTCATGACCTCGTACTGCACCGAGTAGCCATAGCGCTGGGCCACGACGTTCATCGGCACCTTGCCGGGACGGAAGCCGTCCATCTTGACGGTGCGCGCGAGCTTCTTGAGGCGCGAATCGACTTCGGACTGGATGATGCCGACCGGCAGGGTCAGCGTGATCTTGCGTTCGAGCTTCTCGAGGGTTTCAACGGTCACGGTCATGAACTTCTTCCTAATGAGGGATTGGCTGGTGCGCGGGGCCGGACTCGAACCGGCACGTTCTTGCGAACGTCAGGACCTAAACCTGGTGCGTCTACCAATTTCGCCACCCGCGCTTTTGCCTTTTTCAGGTGAATGCAAAAGCGGACGGCCTGGGCGCCGGGGAGAACCCGGCAGTCCAAGACCGTCCGCTCGAAATCGGTCAACCGCGCATTTTAGTCGAAACCGGGAGGCTCCCGGCTCGACCTGCATGCGGAGTTCGTGGCCTCGCGGGGCGGGACAAACCCTGCATTCCGCGCGCTCAGGCCGCCTGGGGGCCCGGCAAGGCGCCGTTGCCCTGCGGTGCCGGCGGCGGCGCCTCGTCGCGCTTCACGCGGAACGCCGCCGCGTACATCGCCGGCAGCGCCAGCAAGGTCAGCACCGTCGCCACGATCAGCCCGCCCATGATGGCGACCGCCATCGGCCCCCAGAACACGCTGCGCGAGAGCGGGATCATCGCCAGCACGGCGGCCGCGGCGGTCAACACGATCGGGCGCAGGCGGCGCACGGCCGACTCGACGATGGCATCCCAGGCCGGCACGCCGGCCGCGCGGTCGTGCTCGATCTGGTCGATCAGGATCACGGCGTTGCGCTGGATCATCCCCATCAGTGCGATCACGCCGAGCAGCGCGACGAAGCCGAAGGGCCGGTTCAGCACCAGCAGCGCACCGGCCACGCCGGCGATGCCCATCGGGCCGGTGATGAACACCAGCAGCGAGCGGCTGAAGCTGTGCAGCTGCAGCATCAGCAGCGTGAACACCAGGAACAGCATGATCGGCACGCCGGCCACGATGGAGGCCGAGCCCTTGCTGCTCTCCTCCACCGCACCCGCCACCTCGATGCGATAGGCGCCCTGCCCGGCCGCATGCCAGCCGGCCTCGAGTTCGCGCAGCTTCGGCAGCAACTGGTCGGTCACGGTCGCGCCCTGCAGGCCCTCGGTCACGTCGCCCTGCACGGTGATCGCGTAGTCGCGGTTCTCGCGCCACATCACGCCCGGCTCCCAGGTGAACACCGGCTTGGCGATCTGCGTCAGCGGGATCGAGCGGCCCGAGGCCGTCGGCAGGTAGGCGTTGCCGATGTCGGAGATCGCTTCGCGCTCGTCGGCCGACTGGCGCAGCACGATGTCGATCAGCAGGTCGTTCTCGCGGTACTGGCCCACGGTGGTGCCGCTGAACATGGTGCGCGAGGCCTGCGCGATGGCCTGGCTGGTCACGCCGAGCGCGCGCGCCTTGGCCTGGTCGACCTCGAGGCGGATCACCTTCACCGACTCGTTCCAGTTGTCGTTCACGCCGCGCATGTTGGCGTTCTCGCGCAGCACGGCCTTGACCTCGTCGGCGCGCGCGCGCAGCTGCGTCGGGTCGGTGCCGATCACGCGGAACTGCACCGGGTACGGCACCGGCGGCCCGTTGGGCAGCAGCTTCACGCGGCCGCGCACCTCGGGGAATTCCTGCGCCAGCAGGCCGGGCAGCGACAGCCGCAGCGTCTCGCGCACCTTGAGGTCGCTCGCCAGCACGATCAGCTGCGAGACATTGGACTGCGGGAACACCTGGTCCAGCGGCAGGTAGAAGCGCGGCACGCCCGAGCCGATCCAGGTGCTGACGGTCTTCACGCCGGCTTCCTTGAGGATGCGCTGCTCGACCCGCTTCGCCACCTCCTCGTTGGCCTGGAACGAGGTGCCCTCGGGGAACCAGATGTCGACCAGGATCTCGGGCCGGCTCGAGTCGGGGAAGAACTGCTGCTGCACCTTGCCCATGCCGACGATGCCGAGCGCGAAGATCAGCACGGTGGCGCCGATGGTCAGCCAGCGGTGCTGCACGCACCAGTTCACCGCGCGGCGGAAGGCGTTGTAGAACGGCGTGTCGAACAGCTCGTGCGGCGGCGCATCGGGGTCGTGCGGCTTGACCTTGAGCAACAGCGTGCCCAGGTAAGGCACGAAGTACACCGAGACGATCCACGACAGCACCAGCGCGATCACCGTCACGGCGAAGATCGCGAAGGTGTATTCGCCGGTCACCGACTTGGCGATGCCGATCGGCAGGAAGCCCGCGGCGGTGATCAGCGTGCCGGTGAGCATGGGCTTGGCCGTCACGTCGTAGGCGAAGGTGGCGGCGCGGACCTTGTCGTAGCCCTCCTCCATCTTCCGCACCATCATCTCGACCGCGATGATCGCGTCGTCCACCAGCAGGCCCAGCGCGATGATCAGCGAGCCCAGCGAGATCTTGTGCAGCCCGATGCCGAAGTAGTTCATCGCCAGGAAGGTCACGGCCAGCACCAGCGGGATGGTGATCGCCACCACCAGGCCGGGACGCATGTCGATGTACCAGCCGAAGCGCCCGCCCTTGTGCAGGCCCAGCGAGATGATGCTGACCGCCAGCACGATGGCCACGGCCTCGATCAGCACGCGCACGAACTCGTTGACCGAGCTCGCCACGGCGACCGGCTGGTCCTGCACCTGCGCGAGCTTCACGCCCAGCGGCAGCTGCTTGTCGATGCCCGCGGTGGCCGCGCGCAGCGCCTTGCCCAGCGCGATGATGTCGCCGCCCTTGGTCATCGACACGCCGAGCGCGATCACTTCCTTGCCCTGGTGGTGCACCTTGACCGAGGGCGGGTCGATGTAGCCGCGGCGGATCTCGGCGATGTCGCCGAGCTTGAGCTGGTTGCCCGAGCTGCCGCGGATCGGCATCTCGCGCAGCTGGTCGACGCTGGTGAACTGGCCGCCCACGCGCACCTGCACCACGTCGAGCGGCGACTGGATCGTGCCGGCGCTCTCGATGGCGTTCTGCGAGCCGAGCTGCTGCAGCACGGCGTTGAAGTCGAGGCCCAGCTGCGCCAGGCGCTTCTGCGAGATCTCGATGAAGACCTTCTCGTCCTGCACGCCGAACTGGTCGACCTTGGCCACGTCCTTCACGCGCAGCAGCTGCTGGCGCACGTCGTCGGCCAGGGTCTTGAGCTCGGCATAGCTGAAGCCCTCGCTCTCGAGCGCGTAGATCACGCCGTAGACGTCGCCGAAGTCGTCGTTGAAGAACGGCCCCTGCACGCCCGCGGGCAGGGTGCCGCGCATGTCGCCGATCTTCTTGCGTACCGTGTACCAGACGTTGGCGACCTCGCTCGCCTTCGAGGAGTCCTTGATCTGGAAGATGATCTGCGACTCGCCGGGCTTCGAGTAGCTGCGGATCTTGTCGGCGTACGGCGCCTCCTGCAGCGTGCGCTCGAGCTTGTCGGTGACCTGCTCGGCCACCTGCTGCGCGGTGGCGCCGGGCCAGTAGGTGCGCACCACCATCGCGCGGAAGGTGAAGGGCGGATCCTCGTCCTGCCCAAGCTGGAAGTAGGCGAAGGCACCCAGCACCATCAGCACCAGCATCAGGTAGCGCGTGAGCGGCGCGTGGTCGAGCGCCCATTTCGAGAGATTGAAGCCGCCCGCGCGGCCGGCCGGCTCGGTGCCGTGCGTCGCCTTGTCAGCGCCGCTCATTTGCCGGCACCCGCTGCGATCTCCTTCTTGTTGGCGGCCACGGGCGCGACGCCCTGCGTGGCACCGCCCGCGTCCGCCCCGCCCGCCGCCACTTCGCGCGGCTGGTAGATCGTGACCTTCTGGCCCGGCGACAGCACGTGCACGCCCGCCACCACCACCTGCATGCCGGGCGTGACGCCGGCGCCGATCACGGCCTCGTTGCCGTCGGCGGTCGCCACCTGCACCGGCTGCGAGCGCACGGTCATGGTCGGCTTGTCGAGCACCCACACGGCCGTGCCATTGCCTTCCTGGCGCAGCGCGCTAGTCGGCAGCTTGACGACGGCGGGGCCGCCGCGCGCGAGCGCCTGCGGCCGCGCATAGACCGTGGCGCCGAGCGCGGGCGCGCTCGCGGCATCGATCGCCACCTTCACGGTGAAGGTGCGCGTCACGGCATCGGCGCTGGCCGCCACCTCGCGCACCTGGCCCTGCAATTCCTCGCCGCCCGACCAGCCGCGCACCGCAACCGCCGAGCCGGGCTTGATCAGGCCCGCGCGGTCTTCCGGCACCGCGAACACCACGTCGCGCGCGCCGTCCTGCGCGATCCGCACCACCGGCGTGCCGGCCTGCACCACCTGGCCCGGTTCGGCCTCGATGGCGGTGATGACGCCGGCCACGTCGGCCACCAGCGTCGTGTAGGCGGCCTGGTTGCCCTGCGACGAGAGCTGGGCCTGGGCCTGCTCGAGTTGCGCCTGCGCCGCCTTCCAGGTCGATTCGCGGCGCTCGAGCTCGGCGCCGCTGATGAAGTTCTGCTCGCGCAGTTCGCGGTAGCGCTTGAGGTCGGCCGCGGCGAGGTCACGGTTGGTCAGCGCCGCGGCCTGCTGGGCGCGCGCGGCTTCGGCGGCCAGCCGGTAGTCCTGCGGATCGAGCTGGGCCAGCACCTGGCCGGCCTGCACGCGCTGGCCGAGCTCGGCCTGGCGGCGCGTGATCTTGCCCGCCACGCGGAAGCCCAGGCGCGACTCGACGCGCGCCCGCACCTCGGCCGAGAACTCGGGCTGGGCGTCGTAGGCACTGGTGCCCACGGTCACCAGCTTGACCGCGCGGACCGGTTCCTCCGCGGGTTTGGACGGCGAGCAGCCGGCCAGGGCCACGAGGGCGGGAACCAGCAGCCAGGCGGCCGCGCGGTCGAGCGAGAAGATGGATTGGGAGGCGGTCATGAGACACCCTGGAAGGAACGAACCGGGCCTTTAATGACCCACCGGTTAGTAATCTAGGGTAAACGTGAACCGCTGTCAATTACCCGCCGGTCAGTAGCGCCGGCAGCCGCCTCGTGCTCAGGTCCGCTGGCCCATTTCCACCAGCCGGTTGTCGGGCAGCTCGAAGTAGTCGGAGGCACGCCCCGCGTTGCGCTGCAGCCAGCCGAACAGCGCGCGCCGGATCGGGTTGAGACCCGGCAGGTGCTCCTCGCCCACCGAGGCGCGCGAGACGAAGTACGAGGTCTTCATCGAATCGATCGCGAGCGTCTTCTGGTAGGCCAGGATGCGGATGAACTCGGGCACGTCGGGCCGCTCCATGAAGCCGTGGCGCGCGGTCACGATCCAGATGCCGGTCATCAGCGACTCGGCTTCGATGCGCAGGCGCGCGTCGACGCGCGGCGTGTCGCAGGGCAGCACGCGCAGCACGATCACCTGCTCGTGCAGCACCTGGTTGTGCTTGAGGTTGTGCAGCAGCGCATGCGGCACCGAGGTCACGTTGACGTTGAGGAACACCGCCGTGCCCTGCACCCGGTGCGGCATGTGGTGGGCCAGCGACTCGAAGAAGGGCCGCAGCGGCAGGCTCTCGGCCGCGGCCGCCTCCAGCCCCAGGCGCCGCCCCTTGGCCCAGGTGGTGAACAGCAGCATCACGCCCGCGGCCACCGCCAGCGTGAGCCAGCCGCCCTCTGCCACCTTGAGGCTGTTGGCGACCACGAAGGTCAGGTCGACCGCCGCGAAGGCCGCCACGCCCAGTGCCACCGCCGGCTTGTTCCAGCGCCACAGCCCCCAGGCCACGATGCCGGCCAGCAGGGTGGTCGTGACCATGGTGATCGACACCGCGATGCCGTAGGCCGCCGACAGCGCGCTCGAGCTGCGGAAGCCCAGCACCAGCAGCAGCACGCCCACCATCAGCAGCCAGTTGACGGTCGGCACGTAGATCTGGCCGATGGCCGTGCCCGAGGTCTGGATCACGCGCATGCGCGGCAGGTAGCCCATGCGCATCGCGTGCGCCGTGAGCGAGAAGGCGCCCGAGATCACGGCCTGCGAGGCGATCACCGTCGCCATCGCGGCCAGCAGCACCATCGGCAGCACACCCCAGGCCGGAAAGAGCCGGAAGAAGGGGTTGTCGATCGCCTGCGGATTGGCCAGCACCAGCGCGCCCTGGCCGAAATAGTTGAGCACCAGCCCCGGCAGCGCGATGAAGAGCCAGGCGAGCCGGATCGGCCGCGCGCCGAAATGGCCCATGTCGGCATAGAGCGCCTCGCCGCCGGTGAAGGCCAGGAACACCGCGCCCAGCACCGCCAGCGACTGCAGCCGGTGCTCGACCAGGAACAGCACGGCGCGCCGCGGATCGAGCGCCGCCAGCACCTGCGGCTGGGCCAGCACCTGCATCAGCCCGGCCACGCCGATCACCACGAACCACAGCAGCATCACCGGCCCGAACACCTTGCCGACCGCGCCGGTGCCCTTCTTCTGCACCGCGAACAGCGCGATCAGGATCGCCACCGTGATCGGCAGCACCGCGCGCTCGAGCACCGGCGCGCGCACCTCCAGCCCCTCGACCGCCGACAGCACCGAGATCGCGGGCGTGATCAGGCTGTCGCCGTAGAACATGGCCGCGCCCACCAGGCCCAGCAGCCCGATCAGGTGGCCGAGCCAGGGCTTGGCACCGATGCGCGAGGCCGCATTGCGCGCCAGCGCCTGCAGCGCCAGGATGCCGCCCTCGCCGTCGTGGTCGGCGCGCAGCACGAACACCACGTACTTGAGCGTCACCACGAACAGCAGGCCCCAGAAGATCAGCGACAGCAGCCCGAGCACCGCGTCGGGCGAGAACGGCACGCCGTGCTCGGGATTCAGGGTTTCCTTGAAGGCGTACAGCGGCGAGGTGCCGATGTCGCCGAACACGACGCCGAGCGCCGCGATCACGACCAGGCCCTTGCCGGCCGGGTGCGCCGCGTCGCCTTGCGCGGTGGAGGTCCTGGCCGGTGCATTCATGGGGCAAGAATCGAGAGTGGGAACGCCGGAAGCATAGCCGCGCTGGTTGACAATCGCAGCGTGTCCCAGACGCCCCCTCCCCCCCACGCCGCCGCCGCGCCGACGCACTACGAGAATTTTCCCGTGGCCTCGTGGCTGTGCCCGCCGCGGCTGCGCGCGCCGATCGCGGCCATCTACCACTTCGCGCGCACCGCCGACGACATCGCCGACGAGGGCCAGGCCACGCCCGGGGAACGCCTGGCCGAGCTGCATGCCTACCGCGCCGCGCTGGCCGATGCGGCCCGGGGCCGGGTCGACCCGGCCGGGCCCTGGGCCGGGGTGTTCGGCCCGCTGGCCCACAGCATCGAAGCCTTCGGCCTGCCCGAGACGCTGCTGGCCGACCTGCTCGACGCCTTCATGCAGGACATCGTGAAGACCCGCGACGGCAGCGACTACGCCGACCGCGAGGAACTGCTCGACTACTGCCGCCGCTCGGCCAACCCCGTGGGCCGGCTGCTGCTGCACCTGTACGGCGTGCACGACGCGCCCTCGCTCGCGCAGAGCGACGCCATCTGCAGCGCGCTGCAGCTGATCAATTTCTGGCAGGACCCGAGCGTGGACCTGCCGCGCGGGCGCTTCTACTTCCCGCTGACCGACTGCGCCCGGCGCGGCTTCACGCGCCAGCACTTCAAGGTGTTCGCGCCGCTCTCGCCCGCGTACCCGCCGCCGCAGGAGGCGATCAACCTGATCTCGGTGGTGTCGTTCTGGGCCCGCGAGCTGATGCAGCAGGGCGCGCCGCTGGTGCACCGCCTGCCGGGACGCGCCGGCTGGGAGCTGCGCCTGGTCGTGCAGGGCGGCCTGCGCATCCTCGACAAGATCGAGGACCAGGGCTTCGACAGCTTCACGCAGCGGCCCACGATCGGCAAGGCCGATGCGCCGGTCCTGCTCTGGAAGGCGCTGCGGATGCGGAGACAATCACGGCCCATGAACGCAGCGCCCTCCCGATGAATCCCGAGCAATACGTGCAAGACAAGGCCGCCGCCTCGGGCAGCAGTTTCTATTACGCCTTCCTGTTCCTTCCCAAGCCGCGGCGCGCGGCCATCACCGCCTTCTACGCCTTCTGCCGCGAGGTCGACGACGTGGTCGACGAGGTCAGCGACCCCGGCGTGGCCGCCACCAAGCTGGCCTGGTGGCGCACCGAGGTGGCCCAGTCCTTCGCGGGCACGCCGCGCCATCCGGTGATGCAGGCGCTGATGCCGCACGTGGCGGCCTACGGCATCGAGGCGCGCCAGCTCGACCAGGTCATCGAGGGCTGCCAGATGGACCTCGAGCAGACCCGCTACCTCGACTTCCCCGGCCTCGCGCGCTATTGCCACCTGGTGGCGGGCGTGGTGGGCGAGGTGGCGGCGCGCATCTTCGGCCAGACCGAGGCGCAGACCACCGCCTACGCGCACAAGCTCGGCCTCGCGCTGCAGCTCACCAACATCATTCGCGACGTGGGCGAGGACGCCCTGCGCGGCCGCATCTACCTGCCGGTCAACGACCTGCAGAAGCACGAGGTCAAGGCGCACGAGATCCTCAACCGCGTGCATTCCGAGCGCTTCGTCGCGCTGATGAAGTTCCAGGCCCAGCGTGCCCATGCCGCCTACGACGAGGCGCTGGCGCTGCTGCCCGCGGCCGACCGCCGCGCGCAGAAGCCCGGCCTGATGATGGCCAGCATCTACCGCACCCTGCTGCGCGAGATCGAGCGCGACGACTTCCAGGTGCTGAACCAGCGCGTGAGCCTCACGCCCGTGCGCAAGCTGTGGCTGGCCTGGAAGGTGCAGGCGCTGGGCCGGCTGTGAGGCTGGCGGTCGTCGGCGCGGGCTGGGCCGGCCTGGCCTGCGCGGTCGAGGCCGTGCGCCAGGGCCATGCGGTCACCGTGTTCGAGGCCGCGCCCAACGCTGGCGGCCGCGCGCGCCGCGTCGACGACATGCACGGCATGGCGCTCGACAACGGCCAGCACATCCTGATCGGCGCCTACAGCGCCACGCTGCAGTTGATGCGCGATGTCGGCGTCGATCCCGAGCGCGTGCTGCTGCGCCTGCCGCTGTCGCTGCGCTTCGCCGATGGCGGCGGACTGCAGCTGCCGCGCCTGCCCGCGCCGCTCGACCTGCTGGCGGGCATCTTCCAGGCGCGCGGCTGGACCTGGCGCGACAAGTCCGCGCTGCTGCGCACCGCGATCGGCTGGCGCTTGAGGGGTTTTCGCTGCGACGCCTCTACCTCCGTGGCCGAGCTCTGCGCGAGCCTCACGCCGCGCGTGATGCAGGAGCTGATCGAGCCGCTGTGCGTCTCGGCGCTCAACACGCCCGTTGCGCAATCGAGCGGCCAGGTCTTCCTGCGCGTGCTCCACGATGCCCTCTTCAGCGGCAGCGGCGGCGCCGACCTGCTGCTGCCGCGCGCCGACCTCGGCGCGCTGCTGCCCGATGCGGCGCTCGCCTGGCTGCGCGCGCATGCCGCGAGCCTGCGCATCGGCCAGCGCGTGCGCGCGATCGCGCCCGAGGCGAAGACCTGGCGCGTGGACGGCGAAGCCTTCGACCGCGTGGTGCTGGCCTGCGCGCCCTGGGATGCCGCCCGGCTGGTTCGCGCCAGCGGCCTGCCGGCCGAGGCCTGGTGCGCCAGCACCGAGGCACTGCGCTTCGAGGCCATCGCCACGATCTACCTGCGCGGCGCCACGCCGCTGGCCGAACCGATGCTCGCGCTGCGCAGCGACCCGGCCACGGCACCGGCCCAGTTCGTGTTCGACAAGGAACGGCTCTGCGGCCTGCCGGGCGTGCTCGCGATGGTCGTGAGCGCCAACGAGACGCCGCGCGAGCTGCTCGAGACGCAGGCGCTGGCGCAGGCCGCCGCGCAACTGGGCCAGGCCGGCCTGCGGGTGGTGCAGACCGTGGTCGAGAAGCGCGCGACCTTCGCCTGCACGCCCGGGCTGGCCCGTCCGCCCGCGACCATTGCGCCCGGCCTGCTGGCCTGCGGCGACTATGTGGCAGGCCCCTACCCCGCCACGCTCGAAGGCGCGGTGCTCAGCGGCCTGGCCGCCGCAAGGACGACCGCAGGGGCGACCGCATGAGCAGCGAGTTGCGCTACCTCGACTTCGACCACAGCGAGGACGCCGACGGCCATGGCAGCTTCGATGCGATGGCCTCGGTCGCGCCCGAGCGCCTGGGCGAGGTGCAAGCCGAGATCGACCGGGTGCTGGCCTGGGCCGAGGCCGCCTTTCCCGATGCGCGCGGCGCGCTCGACGAGGGAGCGGTGTGGGACTATGACCTGCAGCACACGCGCGACGATGCGCGCTTCGAGACCCTGGCCCTCTCGCTGAGCGGCACGGCCGATTTCTGCGCCGCGCTGCGCGAGCGCTTCGGCCTCGATTAAGCGGCGGTCTTGTTGCGCAACCGCAGCAAGCTCAGCCCCAGCAGCACGAAGGCGCCACCCGAGACCTTGTTGAACAGCCGCGTGCGGCGCGGGTCCGACAGCTGCTTGCGCAGCAGGCGAGCGAGCAGCACGTAGAAGGCGTGCGACAGCACCGAGGCCGCCGCGAAGGTGGTGGTCAGCACCGCGAACTGGGTGGCGATCGGCGCGTCCTGCGTGAGGAACTGCGGGAACAGCGCCGAGAAGAACAGGATGCTCTTCGGGTTGGTCAGCGCCACCGTCAGGCCATGGCCGAACAGGCGCCAGCTCGAACGCGGCGAGCCCGCCGCCGAGGCACCCTGGAGGTCGGCGAACACGCTGCCCTGGCTGCGCCACTGCTTGATGCCGAGGTAGATCAGGTAGGCCGCGCCCGCCAGCTTCAGCACCATGAAGGCATGGGCCGAGGTCGAGAGCACCACGCCCAGCCCGGCCATCGCGGCGGCCGACACCATGAAGAGCCCGGTCGCATTGCCCAGCGAGCTGATCATCGCGCGGCGCGGCCCCACGGACATCGAGTTCGACACCGCCAGCAGCACCGCGGGGCCGGGCGTGAAGGCGACGAGCAGGGTCACGCCGCAGAAGAGGAGCCAGTTGGACAGATGCATGGGGAGCTTTCGCGCGGCGCGCTCGCGCCGCAGGCCGGGGAAGCAAAACTATAGTCGGGCCACCCGTTCGCCGCAGCCGCGGCGGAAATTGCCCTCACGGCCCACCCTCTCCCTTCACCCACCATGGTCACCTGCTACCTGCGCTACATCGTCGACCCCTACAAGCTCGGGGAGTTCGAGCACTACGGCAAGCTCTGGATCCCGCTGGTCGAGAAGTTCGGCGGCAAGCACCACGGCTACTTCCTGCCCTCGGAAGGCGCGAACAACGTGGCACTCGCGATGTTCAGCTTTCCCAGCCTCGCGGCCTACGAGCAGTACCGCGCCGACTCGATGCAGGATGCCGACTGCCAGGCCGCCTTCCGCTATGCCGAGGAAACGCGCTGCATCCTCAGCTACGAGCGCAGCTTCTTCCGTCCGGTCTTCGGGTAAGGCTCAGGCGCCGAGCGCCACGCACAGTGCGTGCAGGTTCGGCACGATCAGCTGCGGCCGCGCGCCATGCACCCAGGGGCGCTCGTCGCGCACCAGCCAGGCGGCCTGCATGCCGGCGTCGAGCGCGCCCACCACGTCGAGCTCGGCATCGTCGCCCACGTGCAGCACGTCCTTGGGCAGCAGGCCGACCGAGGCCGCGGCGGCGCGGAAGATCGGTGCATGCGGCTTGCCGCTGCCGAAGGCGCGCGCATTGAAGGCGGTGCGGAACCAGCGCCCCACCCCGGTCTTGTGGATGTCGGCATTGCCGTTCGACACCGCCACCAGCGGATAGCGTTCGCTGAGCCACTTGAGCGCGGGCAGCGCGTCGTCGTAGAGCGTCACGCGCTGGCGTTCGGCGAAGAAGGCATCGAAAGCCGGATCGGCCAGCGCCGGGTCCTCGCCCGCGCGGCGCAGCGCGGTGCGTATCGATTCACGGCGCAGCGCGCTGAGGTCGTGCGCGAGATCGGAACGCTCCTTGGCCGTGGCTTCGCGCAGCTCGCGCAGCACGCCCGGCGTGACCAGCAGGGCCGCCGTCTTCGGCGCCTCGCGCAGCAGCCAGGCATGCAGCACGGCCTCCGCGCGTTCGATGGTCGGCCAGATCGGCCAGAGGGTGTCGTCGAGGTCGAGGGTGATGGCGCTGATGCGCTTGAGATCGAGCGGCGCGCTGCTCGCGGGGACCGTGGGGTCGGAAGTCATGCCCGAGAATATCGCATGCCTCCAAGTCCCTCGCTCGCCCCCGGCAACGACCATCGCAGCACCGCCGTCCTCTGGTGCAACCTGGGTTCGCCCGATGCCCCCACCGCCAGCGCCGTGCGCAGCTATCTCGCGGACTTCCTCGGCGATCCGCGCGTGGTCGAGATCCCGCGCCTGCTCTGGCTGCCGATCCTGCACGGCATCATCCTGCGCGTGCGGCCCGCGAAGTCGGCCGCCAAGTACGCGAGCATCTGGCTGCCCGAGGGCTCGCCGCTCAAGGTCTGGAGCGAACGGCAGGCACAGCGCCTGGGCGACACGCTGGGCCGGCGCGGCCACCGCGTGGCGGTGCGCGATGCGATGCGCTATGCCAATCCATCGATCGGCGCGCGGCTCGATGCGCTGCAGGCCGAAGGCGTCGAACGCGTGCTCGTGCTGCAGGGCTACCCGCAGTACTCGGCCACCACCACCGCGAGCGTGATCGATGCCGTCAACGACTGGAGCCGCGCGCAGCGCAGCGTGCCCGAGTTCCGCTTCGTCAACCAGTTCCACGACGACCCCGGCTACATCGAGGCGCTCGCGCGGCGCATCGAGGCGCACTGGCAGGACCAGGGCCGCGGCGAGGTGCTGCTGCTGAGCTTCCACGGCATTCCCGCGCGCAACATCGAGCTCGGCGATCCCTACCAGTCGCAGTGCCTCGAGACCGCGCGCCTGCTCGCCGCGCGCCTGGGCCTCGCACCCGCGCAGTACCGCGTGACCTTCCAGTCGCGCTTCGGCAAGGCCAAATGGCTCGAGCCCTATACCGAACCCACGCTGTGCGAACTCGGCGCCGCGGGCGTGAAGCGCGTCGACGTAGCCTGCCCCGGCTTTCCGGCCGACTGCCTCGAGACGCTCGAGGAGATCGCGATGGAGGGCCGCGAGGCCTTCCTGCATGCGGGCGGCCAGCAGTTCAGCTACATCCCCTGCCTCAACGACGACCCGGCCTGGATCGACGCCCTCGCCGACATCGCCGAGCGCCATCTGGCGGGCTGGAGCACGCGATGAAGCCCGATCTGCACGAGGCCAACCGCCTCTCGTGGAACGCGGCCACGCTCGCGCACAACAGCCACAAGGGCGACCAGGCGGCCTTCTTCCGCGACGGCGGCAGCACCCTGTTCCCCGAGGAGACCGGCCTGCTCGGCGAGGTGAAGGGCCTGTCGGTGCTGCATCTGCAATGCAATGCCGGGCAGGACAGCCTGAGCATCGCGCGCCTCGGCGCCGAGGTGACGGGCGTCGACATCTCCGACGAGGCCATCGACTTCGCCACCCGGCTCTCGCAGCAGTCGGGCATCGCGGCGCGCTTCGTCCGCTCGGACGTCTATGACTACTTCCGCGACGCGCAGGCACGTGGCGAGCGCCACGACATCGTGTTCTGCTCCTACGGCACGCTGTGCTGGCTCTCCGACATCGCGGCCTGGGCACGCGGCGTGGCGCAGCTGCTCGCGCCCGGCGGCCGCTTCGTCTTCGTCGAGTTCCATCCGTTCGCGCTGGTGTTCGACCCGACCTGGAAGTTCCACTACGACTACTTCAACGACGCCCCCGTGCCCGAGGAAGGCGTGGGCGACTACGTGGCCGCGTCGGGCGACGGCCTCGTGCGCGAAGGCTACGAGCGCGGCGTGGAGAACTTCAGCAACCCGCACCCGAGCTTCGAATTCACCTGGGGCCTGGGCCAGGTGACGACCGCGCTGTCGCAGGCCGGGCTGGTCATCGAGCGGCTCGACGAGTACCCCTACGCCAATGGCTGGAAGCCCTTCGAGGGCATGCGCGACATCGGCGGCCGCCGCATGGCGCCGCCCGAGGGCATGCCACGTATTCCGCTGATGTATTCGATCCGCGCACGCAAGCCATGAAAAATCTTCGCGCCCGTTTCTTCTGGGGCCTGCTGCTGCCCTTCATGACTCCCCCCGCCTTCGCCGAGCTCGTCTTTATTTCCCCAGGTGTATGGGAAGGCACACTCGGCACCAAGGCCATCGTGGCCTGCTTCAACTTCGACTACCCGAGCGGGAGCTATTTCTACAAGCAGTACAAGAAGCCAATTCAGCTGACGCGCAAAGAGCAAGATGGTCTGTGGCACGAGGCAAACGGAACAGGGCTGTGGCTACTCGATCCAGGCCAAGGCACCACGCTTTCCGGCACTTGGAGCAGCGTGAAGGATGCCCTTGTCAAATTGCCGATCAGTCTCAGCCTTGTCGACTCCTCCAAAAGTAAAAGAGCTTGCGGCAGCGAGAGTTACACAAGCCAGATCGAAGCCCCACCGAAGATCGAGATCGGCAAGAAGAAGGAATTCGCCCCCGGCCGCAGCTTCCGCCCGCTGCGTTTCGCGGGACAGGCGACCGTCGAACTCTTCGGCCCCGAACCCACGCTCGCGGCCATCAACCGGGAGCTTCGCCGCGACTTCGACACTGGCAAGGACGCGATCAAGGAGTATTTCGACAAGCGCCGCGAGTTTCTGGGCCGGGTCGGCGTGCCCGCAGAGGACGAGAACACCACGGAGCCCGAATACTGGACCTCGCAGTGGCTCAGCATCCGCAACTACACCTGGGCCGCGGGCACGGGCCGCTCCGGCATCTCCTGGTTCTATCGCACCTGGGACGTTCAGACCGGCAAGCAGGTCGACCTGTGGACATGGTTCGGCTCCCGCAAGGAGTCGTTGCACGTCCCCGGAGCCGGCCCCGTCGTCGCCACCAGCGGCGGCTCGATGACGCCGAAGCTGCGCCGCTTCGTGTTCCGCCACGAGGGCATCGATCCCGGGAAGGCGGAGGAGAACTGCGAGTCCAACTACAAGGAAGACGCCTACTACGACCTCACGCTGGAAGCCAAGGGCATGCGCTTCGCGCAGCCCGACTTCGGCGACGGCTGCGCGATCGAGATCGAAGTGCCCTACGCCGAACTCGGCCCGGTGCTCACGCCGGCGGGAAAGGCGGCGGTGCGGCGCATCCTCGAATCGGCGAAGTAGCGCTGCCGATTCAGGCCGGCTGCCTGCGCGCCAGCAGCGCCTCGATCGCGGCTTCCATCTCGGCGTATTCGCCCTCGCCGAAATGCCGCCGCATCACCTGCCCCTTGGCGTCGACCAGATAGAACGCGGGCCAGTACTGGTTGTCGTAGGCCTTCCAGGTGGCGAAGCCGTTGTCCTGCGCCACCGGGTAGCGGATGCCGAAGCGCTCGATCGCGTCCTGCACGTTGCGCGTCGACTTCTCGTAGGCGAACTCGGGCGAATGCACGCCCACCACCACGAAGCCCTGGTCCTTGTACTTCTCGTACCAGCGCACCACGTGCGGCAAGGTGCGGATGCAGTTGATGCAGGAGTAGGTCCAGAAATCGACCAGCACCACCTTGCCGGCCAGCCCCTGCAGAGTGAGCGGCTCCGAGTTGAGCCATTTGTCGATGCCCGCGAACTCGGGGGCCTTGCCGTAGTCGCGCAGGCCTGGCGACACGGCCAGCGCGCTGCGCACCGGCCATCCGCCGCCCACGGCCGCCACGAACGCGGAAGCGCCGGCGGCCAGCCCCGAGAACGCCCTTCTGGACAACATGTTCATGATCGCGAACCTCGCTCGAATGTCAGACCGACAGCGGTCAGGCGCGATTGTTCGCGGCACGCGCCGTGCGTGCGCAGGTGTCACGGCAATTTGAAGTTTGTCCCGGCGGCGTGAAGACCAGGGTCAGGGCCGCCGCCCTTCGCGGCCTCAGAACTTGCCGAGATAGTCCATCTTGCCCACGGGCACGCCGGCATTGCGCAGCACGTCGTAGGCGGTGGTGGCGTGGAAGAAGAAGTTGGGCAGCGCGAACTGCAGCAGGTAGCGCTGCGCGGTGAAATGCACCTCGGTGCCGCGCGCGGTGACGACCACCGGGCGGTCCTCGTGGCCATCGATCTGCGCGCGGTCCACGCTCAGGAGGAACTCCTCGGTCTTCGCGATGCGCACCAGCAGTTCGTCGTAGCTCTTCTCCTCGTCGGGGAAGCTGGGCGCGGTCACGCCCGCGATGCGCGCGGTGCCGAGCTTGGAGGCATCGCTCGCGCGCTGCACCTGGCCGGCCAGCGTGAGCATGTCGGGCGCGAGGCGCGCATCGACCAGGGTCGAGGGATCGATGCCGTTGGCCTGCGCATGGGCCAGGCCCTTGCCGAGCACGTGGCGGAGCTGGGCCAGCCCGCGGGTGAAGACCGGCACGGAAATGTCGTACATCGAAAGCGCCATGGTGCGAATGCCTCTGTGTGTTGCTGTGGGGTGATGACCGGCGGCGATTGTGGAGGCCGCCGTTCCCTCAGCGGCCGGCGGCGCGAATAAACCCTTCGATGCACTCCAGTTGTTCGGACACGTTGAGCGCGGGCGCGTGACCGCAGCCCTGGATCTCGACCACCTCGAGCCGCCCCGCCGCGCCCGGGCCGCGATGCCGCATGGCCTCGACCACCTCGGGCAGCACCAGGTCGGACTCGGCGCCGCGCAGGCACAGCACCGGCGCCTCGATGACGTCGTAGTGCGGCCAGATCAGGTAGTCGTCCTCGCGCGTGCTGAACTGGCGAACCATCGCCGGGTCGTAGTGCGGCGTGACGCGGCCGTCGGGCAGCCGGCGCGTCGAGGTCTCGGCGAGCCGGCGCCACTGCGCGTCGCTGAGCCAGCCATAGGGCTTGTAGACGCCGCGGAAGAAGGTCTCGAGCTCGCTCACCGTGTCGAAGGCCGGCGGGTTGCCGGCATAGGCGCGGATGCGCTCGATCGCGGCCTGCGCGAGCTCGGGCGCGTTGTCGTTGAGCACCAGGCTCGCGATGCGCGCCTTCATGCGCGGCACGACCAGGCCACCCGCGCAGACCGTGCCGATCGCGCCGCCCATCGAGGTCCCGACCCAGTGCACGCGCTCGAGCTTCAGTTCGTCGCACAGCGCCTCGGCCAGTTGCGCATAGAAGGCGAGCCGGTACTCCTCGTCAGGCAGCGGGCTCCATTCGCTCAGGCCGCGGCCGATGGTGTCGGGGCAGATCACGCGGAAGCCGCGCGCGGCGAAGTGCTCGGCCAGTTCGTCCATGTCGCGGCCGGTGCGCGCCAGGCCGTGCCAGGCGATCAGCACCTGCGGATCGGGCCCGGCCGCGGGCCAGTCGAGCCAGTGGATCTCGCGGCCCGCGAGCCGTGCGTAGTGGGAGGAAGGAACGATGCGGGAAGTCATGGAGTCGCTCATCGCGCGGCCTCACGCGGCATTCGCGCGGCGGGCCCGCAGCTTGCCGACGATGCCGGTGGGGAAGTAATAGACGGACAGCACGAACAGCACGCCGAGCCACAGCAGCCAGCGGTCGGGCGACAGCAGCGCGGCCAGCCACGGCAGGCCGCTCGCGGCCTCGCTGCCCATGCGCAGCAGATCCTGCAGATAGCTCTGCGCGACCACGAACAGCACCGCGCCGATGGCCGCGCCGTAGATCGTGCCCATGCCGCCGATCACCACGATCAGCAGCACGTCGACCATGATCTCGAAGCTCAGCGAGGTGTCGGGGCCGTTGTAGCGCAGCCAGATCGCGAGCATGGCGCCGGCCAGCGTGGCGAACAGCGCCGACAGCACCGCGGCCGTGGTGCGGTAGACCACCACGCGGTAGCCGATCGCCTCGGCGCGGAACTCGTTCTCGCGGATCGCCTGCAGCACGCGGCCAAAGGGCGAGTTGACGATGCGCAGCATCGCCAGCACCAGCACCACGGCGGCCACGAACAGCAGGTAGTAGCACAGCAGACGACCGTCGAGCGAGACGCCGAGGAAGGGCTCCTCCGCGAACTCGAAGCTCGGCAAGATCAGCTCGGGCAGCTTGAAGGTCAGGCCGTCCTCGCCGCCCGTGAAGTCCGACAGCTGCGAAGCCAGGGTCTGGAAGGCCGAGGCCACGGCCAGCGTGATCATCGCGAAGAAGATCGCGCGCACCCGCAGCGAGAACAGGCCGATGGCGAACGAGAGCACCAGAGAGACCGCGAGCGAGGCGCCCAGGCCCACCAGCACCGCGCCCCAGTCGGGCCCGAGCCGCGAGGCCGAGATCGCGATGCCGTAAGCGCCGATGCCGAAGAACATGGTGTGGGCGAAGCTCACGATGCCGGTGTAGCCCAGCAGCAGGTCGAAGCTCGCGACCAGCACCACGAACACCAGGATCTTGGCCGCGACGCTGAGCGCCTTCACGCCCGGGAAGAGAAAGGGCGCGAAGGCCAGCGCGAGGAACAGCGCCACCAGCAGCACGGCCAGCAGGCGGCTTCGGGGCATGTCGTTGGAAAGAAGTCGTCTCAGCATGGAAAGGCACCTGAAAGCGGGAACGGGGTCCGTACGCGAAGGACGCGAAGGTTCCGCGAAGGTCGCGAAAGAACAGCCAGAAAAATGATTTGAATTTCCTTTTGCGTCCTTCGCGAAACCTTCGCGTCCTCTGCGTCCGGATGTCCGTATTGGCTGTTCATCGGTTCGCCACCGGGTACACGCCCTGCGGGCGCCACAGCAGCACCGCCACCATCAGGAAGATGCTCGCGAACTGCGTGAGCGTGGGCAGCAGGAAGCCGATGTAGTTGGTCATCAGCCCGACGAGCAGCGCACCGAGCAGCGCGCCGCCGGTGGAGCCGAGGCCGCCGATGATGATGACGATGAAGATCAGCACGTTGACCTGCGCGCCCATCTGCGGCACCAGGTTCTGCTGGAACAGGCCCCACATCACGCCGCCCAGCCCGGCCAGCGCGCTGCCGACCACGAACACGCCGACGAACAGGCGGCCGATGCGGTAGCCGAGCGACTCGACCATCTCGCGGTCCTGCACGCCGGCGCGGATCAGCAGGCCGATCTTGGTGCGGCTCAGGGTCCAGGCCAGCAGGCCGAACACCACCACGCCCACCGCCACCGCGAGCAGCCGGTACTTGCTGATCGCCGCGTCGCCCACCAGCAGCGAGCCGCGCAACGCCTCGGGCAGCGGCAGCGGCACCTGCGCCGGGCCCCAGATCACCTTGATCAGTTCCTCGCCGATGATCATGCCGCCCATCGTGATGAGGATCTGCTTCAGGTGCTGGCCGTAGACCGGCCGCACGATGAAGCGCTCGAAGGCCAGGCCGACCGCGCCGGCCACCGCCATCGCGACCAGCATGGCCGGGAAGACCGCCACCAGGTTGCGCCACAGCTCCTGCGAGCCGGTCCAGTCGCCCATCAGGCCGAGCACGCTGCTGGCCACGAAGGCGCCCAGCGCGATGAACACGCCGTGGCCGAAGTTCAGCACGTCCATCAGGCCGAACACCAGGGTGAGGCCCGAGGCGATGATGAAGATGATCATGCCCATCGCGAGGCCCGCGACCGTGAGCGTGAGCCAGGTCGAGAACGAGCCCGTGAGCGGCAGCGCGACCAGCGCGAGGACGGGCACCAGCAGCAGCGGCTTCCAGTCGAATTCGAGTTTCATAGAGCCAATCCCAACAGCGACTGCTGCAGTTGCGCATCGGCCGCGAAGGCCGCCATCGAGCCGCTGTGCACCACGCGGCCGTTGTCCATCACCGCGACCGCATCGCCGAGGCGCAGCGCGAAGTTGATGTTCTGTTCCACCAGCAGGATCGTGACGCCGCTGCGCTTGAGCTCGTCGAAGGCGTCGATCATGTTGTTGATGATGGCCGGCGCGAGGCCCTTGCTGGGCTCGTCGACGATCAGCAGCTCGCGCGGCTCGACGATGGCGCGCGACACGGCCAGCATCTGCTTCTGGCCGCCCGAGAGCTTGCCCGCGGGGTGGTTCCAGAACTTCTCGACCGCGGGGAACAGCTTGAAGATCCACTGCAAACGCGTGTCGTCCATCTGCTGCGCGTTCTTCGCGCCGCGCGCGGCCAGCAGCATGTTCTCCTTCACCGTGAGGTCGGAGAAGATGCCCATGTTCTCGGGCACGTAGGCGATGCCCAGCTCGGCGATCTGCGGCGTGCGCAGGGCCGTGATGTCGCGCTCGCCGAAGCGCACCCTGCCCTGCGACGCATGCCACAGGCCCATGACGGTGCGCAGGGTGGTGGTCTTGCCCGCGCCGTTGCGGCCCAGCAGCATCGTGAGCTGGCCCTTGGGCACGGCGAGGTCGACGCCGTGCAGGATGTGATAGGCCCCGATGTGCGTGTGCACGCCCTCGAGGCTCAGCAGGTTGGTGCTCATGTGGCGGCCTCCTTCGCGATGCCCAGATAGGCTTCCTGCACCACCGGCGAGGCGATCACGGTGGCCGGATCGCCGTCGGCCACCAGCGTGCCGTTGTGCAGCACGATGATGCGGTCGGCGAGCTCGCGCACCACGTCCATCTTGTGCTCGACCAGCAGGATGGTCTTGCTGCGGTCCTGCTTGAGCTGGCGGATCAGGTCGAGGATCACGGGCGCCTCGGCCGCGTTCATGCCGGCCGTGGGCTCGTCGAACATGAAGACCTTGGGCTCGAGCGCCATCAAGAGCGCCACCTCGAGCTTGCGCTGGTCGCCGTGCGGCAGGCTGGCCACGGTGGCGTGCTCGCGCGACTTGAGGTTGGTCTGCGCCAGCAGCTCGTCGGCGCGCGCGGTCAGTGCCGCATGGTCGCTCCAGATGCTCCAGAGGTTGAGCCCGCGGCGGTGCGCGCCCTCGCGCGTGGCCTGCACCGCGAGGCGCACGTTCTCCAGCACCGTGAGGTTGGGGAACAGGTTGGTGAGCTGGAAGGCCCGCCCCAGCCCGGCGCGGGTGCGGGCCGACGGCGACAGCCCCGACAGCGGCTGGCCGTCGAGCGACACCGTGCCCGCGCTCGCCTTGAGCTGGCCCGAGATCAGGTTGAAGTAGGTGGTCTTGCCCGCGCCGTTCGGGCCGACGATGGCCGTCAGCGTGCCCGGCGCGAATGCGCAGCTCACGCCGTTGACGGCCACGTGCCCGCCGAAGCGGATGGTCAGATCTCGGGTCTCAAGCATCGTTGGTCATTGCGAAAACGAAAAATCCAGGAAGGTCGACCGGCCTCAACAGCTGCCGATCACGTAGTAGTTGGGGCCGGTCTGCTTCAGCGTGGTGGTCACGTAGATGTTCCACAGGCCCATCGATTGCCCCGAGCCGTAGGCATAGGTCAGGCCCCACAGCGCATAGGCGCGGCCGGCCACGGTGTGGGCGTAGTTGCTCGCTGTGAAGCAGGTGCCGCCTCCGCTGCCGCCCGTGGTGGTGCCGGTGGCCGCGGCCGACATCGCGCCCTCGGCATTGGCCGCGGTGAGGCCGGTCACGGTCCAGCTGTAGCTGGTCGAGGGTGCCAGGCCGGTGTCGGTGTAGCTGGTGCCGGCCACCGGCGAGGCGTTGACCTTGCTGCCGCCGCGGTAGACGTTGTAGCCGCTGGCGCCGGCCACGGCGGTCCAGCCGATGACCATGCTGCTGCTGGTCGCGCCCGAGGTGCCCACGCCGGTGGGCGCGGGCAGCGCGCTGCCGCCCCCGCCGCCGGTCACGCGATCGACCATGGCCTTGACGGCCGCCATCTGCGGGCCGGACTTCTTGGCGTAGTTGACGCTGCCGTAGCCCCACCAGTCCCAGCAGCTGTTGGTGGCCGCTGTGCTGGTCTGCGGATAGACCAGCACGATGTTGTTGGTGTCGGCCCAGCGGTTGTAGCCGGTCTTCTTCACGTACTGGTCGCCCACGTCCGTGTAGTTCTGCTTGCAGCCGTGCAGCACCACGTGCACGCGGCAGCTGTTGCCGCTGCCGGCCGCGCAGGCCGCGGGCGTGTAGAGCCAGCCGGTGGCGGCCATGCCCGAGCCGCCCGAGAACTCGCCCTGGTTGAACTCGGTGAAGCTGCCGCCCAGCGTGCCGTTGTTGCGCGCGTTGAGCGGGCCGTAGAGGTGCTGGAGGATCTCGCCCGCGAGATCGAAGCCGCAGTTGTTGATGTAGGGCGAGGCCGTGGTGGCGCAGGCGCCGCCGAAATCGTCGGTGACCATCGCATGGCCCGCGCCGAGGTTGTTCTTGTAGACCGTGTTGGCCGCCGGCACGAAGCTCTGGTAGTAGGTCTTGAGGTCGTCCATCACCGGCTGCTTGACCGTGTTATCGGAGGTGCCCGAGAACAGGTAGACCTTCGATCCCGTGAGGTTCGACACCGGGTCGATCGCGCCGCTGGCGGCCCAGCTGTTGGTGGTGCTCACGAGCGTGGACACCGGGATGCTGCTCGCATGCGTCATGCAGCGGCCGGTGGCGTTGAGCACCGAGCCTTCGGCGCAGTAGTACGGGCCGCCGGCCACCACGCCGGCGCCGCGCTTGAAGGTGGCCGAATAGGCCACGTGCAGTTGCACCGCCATGAAGCCGCCGGCCGACAGGCCCGACACGCTGACCTCCGCCGGGTTCGCGCCGAGCGCCGGCAGCGGCACCGCCGCCGCCGCGCCCTGCGCGGCCACCGCCATGGCCGCGGCCATGACCGATCTCTTCCAGTTCCAATTCATCGCTGGCATCGCTGTCTCCTTCCGTTATGGGTGTAAGAACGCTGCTTGGCTGATCGAGGACTCGGCCGTGGAGCGCGCCGCCCGCGCGGACGCAGGCTGGCGCTTCGCCCGGCGGCCATCCGGGGCGAAAGAGAAAGAAAAAGGTGGGCGGCGCTCGGCGCCGCGTTCAGGTGGCGGGAAGCGCCGGACTCAGCGCTTGTTCTTGATGGGAATGTCCATCTCTTCGGGCTTGATCTCGTGCACCAGCTCCGGCACGCCCCAGGCGAACGCCGGGTCGACCTTGATCTTGAAGTGGTACATCGACTGCATCGCCTGGTGGTCTTCCTTGCGGAAGGTCATCTTGCCCTTGGGTGTGTCGAAGCTCATGCCTTCCATGGTGCTGATGAGCTTGTTGGTGTTGGTGTCGCCGTTGGTCTTCTTGAGCGCCGTCACCACCGCCATCGCGGCCGAGAAGCCGCCGGCCGTGAAGAAGTCCGGCGGCGTCTTGAATTCCTTGTAGTGCGCCGCGACCATCGCCTCGTTCACCGGGTTCTTCGGAATGCCGAAGTAGTAGTAGGCCGCGCCTTCCATGCCCGGCAGCGCCTTGTAGGCCGCCATGGCCGGCAGGATGTTGCCGCCGGTGGCGATCTCGATGCCGTAGCGCTTCAGGTCGAGGTCGACGATCTTGAACGGGTTGCCCGCGCCGGCCCAGACGATCCAGATGATCTTGCGGCCCGGCTGGTCCTTGAGCTTGTCGATCAGGCGCTGGGCGCCAGCCGTGAAGTCGGTGGTGGCGGGCGGCAGGTACTCCTCGTGGACCAGCTTGGCCTTCTTGAGCGCGGCACCGAAGGCCTTCACGCCGTCGCGGCCGAAGGCGTTGTCCTGCGCCAGCGTGGCGACCGTCACGCCGGCCTTGTCGACGGCCACCGCGTTGGAGATCGCGTCCTGGCTCGAATTGCGGCCGGTGCGGAAGATGTACTTGTTCCACTTGTCGCCGGTGATCGAGTCGGCCACGGCGGGCTCGACCAGCAGGATCTTCTTGTACTCCTCGGCCACCGGCAGCATCGCCAGCGCCACGCCCGAGGCGGTCGGGCCGACGGCCAGCGCGGCCTTGTCGTCGGAATAGGCCGCGGCCAGCAGCGACTTGCCGAGGTCGGGCTTGCCCTGGTCGTCCTTCTCGATCACGACCAGCTTCTTGCCCGCGACGGTCATCGTGCCTTCGGTGGCGTAGTTCAGGCCCATCATGAAGCCGGTCTGCGTCTGCTTGCCGTAGGCCTCGAGCGCCCCGGTCTTGCTGTAGATGTGGGTGATGCGGATCTCACCGGACTGGGCCCAGGCGGGTGCGGCGGCGGCGCAGGCGGCGAGCGCGGCCAGGGCGACGAGGTGGCGACGGTTCATTCGTTGTCTCCTGATAAAGATGACTGAATATTGCACACTTCGTGCCATGCGCTAAACCGTTGATTACAAAGGTTTCCTCATTCGAGGAAGGCGCGATTCGGCTGAATTCAGAACAGTCGGCGTGTCTGAATTTCAGGCGACTGTCTATTTTTCAGTCAGGGTTTTCTCGGAGGCCCGGCGCTCCTCGATCCACTGCTTGAACTGCCGCTCGGCCTGCAGCCGGAACTCGTTGCGCGCATGGTTGCAGGCCGCGTGGGCCAGCCGCCGGTGCCTGGGCGAGCGCACGCCGCCCAGGGTGGCGTCGACCAGGTGCTCGATGGTGGCCGATTCGGGCCGGCCATGCGGTTCGTCGAAGTCCATCGGCAGGCCGCACCAGTGGCAGTTGGGGCCGAAGGTCGAACGCAGTGCGCGGACGCTCACAGGCTGGCGTACTCGAGGATTTCCTGGCCCATCAGCGTGCAGTCCTTGCCCGCCACGTGATAGATCAGGCGCATGCGGTAGTTGCCCTTGTAGATCGAGCCCCAGACCTCGAGCACGCGGAACTGCTGCGCCTTGTTGGCGGGGTTGCGCAGTGGCGGCAGCTCCTTGACCTCGGAGCCGACGCGGATGCGATCGTCCTCGCCGAAATGGAACACCAAGAGCTTCTTCGCGCGCGCGACCGCCTCGTCGGCGCAGGGTGGCGCGGCCAGGGCGGCGCCGGCACAGGCGCACGATGCGGCGAGGACGAGGGAGCGGATCGGTGTCTTCATGGAAGGCTCTGGTGGAAGGCAGGTTCGGAGGTGGGTGGAGGCCGCATTGTCAGGTGGGCGTGTCGACCTCGTCCCACTCGCGGTCCTCGAAGCGCACCAGCCAGTTCAAGGCGCGATGCCGCTCGGCGATCACGCCCGCATCGAGTTCCGGCGGCACGGGGACCTGCTGGAGCCCCGCCTGGCGTACGCGCCAGTGCAGGCGGTAGTGCAGGTCGAGCGCATCGAGGATTTCGCCTTCGCCGCGCATGCGCAGCGAACGCAGCGCGCCCGGCAGGTCGCGGGCTTCCAGCATCGTGCGCGCGGCGAGCGGCACGTCGCAGATCGCGCCAGGAAAAGGCAGCGCATCGACCAGGCCCATCGCCCACTCGAGCAGATACAGGCACTCGTAGCGCCAGCCGAACTGGACGACATCGGACGCCAGCGGTTCGGGGGCCGAGAGGAAAGCCTGCTCCGCCGGCGTGAGGTGCGCCCGTGCGGAAGGCAGCCGCTCGAACAGGTCCTCTGGCGCCAGCGGCTCCTTGCTCGCGAGGGACTCGGCCCGCGCCGATACCGCCAGCAGCGCGAAGGCCCGGCCCGCGATCTCCTGCGGCGCGCGCAGCCGCAGCTCGGGCTCGCAGACCAGCGGCGGCAGGTGCCGCGGGACCTCGATGCCCCGCGCCGCGAGCGCTGCCTCGGTGCGCGCCTTGCGTTCCCAGGCCTCGGCTGGATAGGGCAGCGCGGCTTCGCCATCGGGCTCCTCGCCCGCCGCCGACAAGAGGATGCGCCCCCGGGGATCGCGGATGCTGCCGTCGGGCAGGAACACGATCGCGTTCGCGCGCACGGCCCAGTCCGACAACGCATCGAGCATGCCCTCGTCGAGCGACAGGCTCAGGTGCTGGCGCACGCGCTGGACATGACGCATCACGTGATAGCGGTTGCGCGACATCGTCCCGTCGCCGCGACTCAGCACGTAGCCGACGAAACCGGCCAGGTGGGGCGCGAGTTCGGGGTCCGACAGATCGCGGCGACCCTGCAGGGCATGGGGAAACTCGAGCGCCGGTACATCGGCGCGCGTGCAGTAGGCGTTGACCAGGACCCGCTCGCCCTGCCCGGCCTCCTCGGGGCGGCCTGGCGCCGGCCGGCCCAGCGCCCCCTTCAATCGCGTCAACAAGCCCTTCATCGATGCTCTCCTCCTTCGTGGTCCGCGCTCGGCGCGCGGGTCAATCCGCCTGGTTCGTCATGCGCTCGTACAAGGTCGCGCGCGAGATGCCCAGCAACCGCGAGGTCGCGAGCTTGTTGCCCCCGGTCGCCGCCAGCGCCGCGCCGATCGCGCGGCGCTCGAGTTCTGCCACCTGCTGCGCGAGCGGCCGCAGCAGCGCGGCCTCCTCGTCGGCATCGTGGGCGTCGCGCAGCGCGGCGGGCTGCGCGATCTGCTCGAGGCCGGCTTCGCGCAGGATGCGCTCGAGCTGCGCCGCGTCGATGCGCTGCGAGTCGCTGCGCATGGTCACCTGCTCGAGCACGTTGCGCAGCTCGCGGATGTTGCCGCGCCAGTGCTGGCCGGCCAGCAGCGCGAGCGCATCGGGCGTGAGCTCGGGCGGGGCCTCGCCGCTGCGCAGCGCCATGTCCTCGCCGAGCGCCTCGACCAGCGCCGGGATGTCGGAACGCCGTTCGCGCAGCGGCGGCACGCGCAGCGGCAGCACGTTGAGGCGGTAGTAGAGGTCCTCGCGGAACTGGCCGCGGCGCACCAGCTCGGGCAGGTCGCGCGAGGTGGCGGCGATCACGCGCGCGTCGAAGGGAATCAGCTTGTTCGAACCGAGCGGCTCGATCTCCCCCTCCTGCAGCGCGCGCAGCAGCTTGGCCTGCAGGCCCAGCGGCATGTCGCCGATCTCGTCGAGGAACAGGCTGCCGCCGTCGGCCAGCTTGAACTTGCCCTCGCGCCCGCGCTTGTCGGCGCCGGTGAAGGCACCGGGCGCGACGCCGAAGAACTCGGCCTCGAGCAGGGTGTCGGGCACGGCCGCGATGTTGAGGCTCACGAACTGGCCCCTGGCGCGCGCCGAAGCCGCATGGATCGCATGCGCGAGCAGCTCCTTGCCGGTACCGGTCTCGCCGAGCAGCAGCACCGGGCTCGCCGACTGCGCCGCGCGGCGCGCATGGCGCTTGACCTCGACCGCGGCCGGGCTGCTGCCGATGAAGCTCGCGAAGGTGTACTTGGAACGCCGCTGGCCCTCGGCCGCCTGCTGGTAGAGCGGGTTGTTGCGCTGGCTCGCGAGCTCGCGCCGCGCATCGTCGAGGTCGCGCTGCAGCAGCGCGAACTTGCTGATCAGCGGCTGCAGCGTGGTCTCGGGCTGGTCGAACAGCACGATGCCGATGGCGCCGATCACCTCGCCCGCGCCGTCGGCGCGCTCCTCGCGCAGCGGGATGCGGCTCACGACGAAGGTGCCGGCCTTGTTGGTCAGCAGGTCGATCAGGATCGGCTCGCCGCTCTCGAGCACGCGGCGCATCTGGGTGTTGGGGATCACGTCCTCCACCATGTGGCCGAGGAACTGGTCGATCGACGAGAAGCCCAGCGCGGGCAGGAAGCGCCGGTAGCCCTCGTTGACCCAGACGATGCGCCCGCTGCGGTCGACCAGGAACATGCCCTGGCTCATGCGCGAGAACAGGTGGAACATGGAACGCGCGGCCAGCGCGAGGATGCCGTCGGCATCGAGCGGCAGGGCGGAGGGCGCGGCGGCGGTAGGGGCAGGCATGCGCGGATCGTAGCCTGCATCAATCCGCAACAAATCCGGCATCGCCGGCCGGCGCGGCCGGGTCAGAATGCACGGGCGCGCGAGCCGGCACCGCGATCGACAACCACACCAGGAACAGGGTGCCGCCGCCAGGCAGCGATGGAGCCCCTCCCCCGCCACCCACGCGCCCCGCCAGAACGCTCCGTCCCGCTCCCCTGTGCCCACCGGCCTGCGCCGCACCTGTCTTCAGGAGGCCTTCAGCATCGCCTCAGTCGGTCCTAAGTTAATCAATCGTTTGATTTTTGGCATGGTGTAATCGCCCGCATGAAGTCCACGGCTCCTCCTTCGACGCTGCCGGCGCAAAAGACCGCCGCCGCCCCGCGCGCGCCCCGCAGCGACGGCGCCGAGGCGCGCCAGCGGCTGCTCTACACCGCGCTGCGGCTGTTCGCGCAGAAGGGCTTCGCCAAGACCTCCACGCGCGAGATCGTGCGCGAGGCCGGGGTCAACATCTCGGCCATCAGCTACTACTTCGGCGACAAGGCCGGCCTCTACGCCGCCACCTTCAGCGAGCCCATGGGCGGCAACGCGGGCGACTTCGTGGCGCTCTACGCCGCGCCCGGCCTGTCGCTGGAGGAATCGCTGCGCATCTTCTTCGCCAAGATGGTCGAGCCCTTCGACCAGGGCGAGGTGGTGCGCCAGTGCATCCACCTGCACATGCGCGAGATGCTCGAGCCCACCAGCCTGTGGGCCAAGGAGCTCGAGCGCGACATCAAGGACCCGCACCGCGCGATCGCGGCGATGCTGTGCCGCCATCTCGGCGTGGCGCGCGCCGACGACGACATCCACCGGCTGACCTTCGCGATCACGGGCCTCGCGATGCAGCTGTTCGTGAGCCAGGACGTGATCGAGGCGATCCGTCCCGCGCTGCTGCGCACGCCGCGCGCCGTCGACACCTGGGCCCGGCGCCTCGCCGGCTATGCGGTGGCGCTGGTCGAGGCCGAGGCGCGGCGCCGCCCCGCCGAACCGGTGCCGCCCGCGCGCGCGCAGGCGCCCCGCCCTCCATCCCGCTCCGGGAGAAAGACAGCATGAGACGAGTTCCAAGACCGATCGCCATCCTCTGCCTCAAGGCAGGCCTCGGGCTCGGCCTGGCCACCGGCCTCGCCGGTTGCGGCCTGACCCGGCCGCCCGCCGCGGTCGGCGCGCCCGCCCCCGCGCAATGGCATGCGCCGCTGCCGCACGGCGGCTCGCTCGCCCAGTTGGCCGAATGGTGGCGCCAGCTCGACGATCCGCTGCTGGTCGACCTGATCGCGGCCGCCGAGGGCGCGAGCCCCAACGTGGCGAGCGCCGCGGCGCGGCTGGCCGAGGCACGCTCGACCCGCGTGCAGGCCGGCGCCGCGCTGCTGCCCAGCCTCGATGCGACCGGCTCGGCGAGCCGGGGCACCGCGGGGCTGACGGGCGGCACGCCATCGGGAAGCAGCGGCGGCGCCAGCTCGGGCTCGGGCAGCACTTCGGCCACCACGCCCATCACCACGCTGCAGGCCGGCCTGCAGACCAAGTGGGAGATCGACCTGTTCGGCCGCCTGCGCGCCGACCGCGACGCGGCCGTGCAGCGCGAGCGCAGCGCCGATGCCAAGTGGCACGAGGCACGCGTCTCGGTCGCGGCCGAAACCGCCAACACCTATTTCGCCGAGCGCGCCTGCCAGCAGCAGCTGCGCGTGGCCGAATCCGACACCCGCTCGCGCGGCGAGACCGCGCGCCTGACCGATCTGTCGATGCGCGCCGGTTTCACCGCGCCGGCCGATGCCGCGCTCGCGCGCGCCAGCGCCTCCGACGCCTCGGGCCGGCTGACGCAGCAGCGCGCCCAGTGCGCGGTGCAGCGCAAGGCGCTGGTGGCGCTCACGGGCATCGCCGAGACCGAGCTCGAGACCCGGCTCGCCGCGGCACCCGCGCAGCGCGCCCTGCCGGCCGTGGGCCGCATCGACAGCGTGCCGGCCAACGCCATCGCCCAGCGGCCCGACGTCTACGCGGCCGAGCTCGGCGTGGCCGCGGCCAGCGCCGACGTGGGCTCGGCCGAGGCCGAGCGTTATCCCCGGCTCACCATCTCCGGCAACATCGGCCGCACGGGCTTTCGCGTCAGCGGCTTCCGCGAATCGATCGAGACCTGGACCGTCGGCCCGGTGGCGCTCACCGTGCCGCTGCTCGACGGCGGCGCGCGCGCGGCCAATGCCGACGCGGCCAAGGCGCGCTACACCGAAGCCGTCTCGCTCTACCGCGCCAACGTGCGCCAGGCGGTGCGCGAGGTCGAGGAGGCGCTGGTCAACCTCGACGCCACCGATGCGCGCACCGGCGACGCCGACGCCGCGGTGCAGAACTACCAGGCCTCGTTCAATGCCACGCAGGCGCGCTTCGACAGCGGCCTGGCGAGCCTGTTCGAGCTCGAGGATGCGCGCCGCACGCTGTTCAGCGCGCAGACCGCGCGCGTCTCGCTGCAACGCGAGCGCGCCGAGGCCTGGGTCGCGCTGTACCGCTCCATGGGCGGCGGCTGGACCCGCCCGGGCACCGCGGCAGCCGCCGCCGAAGCCGCGCCGAAGCGCCCCCCCGTGACCATCATCACCACGCCGGGCCGCACCCTCACTATCCACCGCTCTTCCACCCCGGCCGCCAAGGTCGCGACGTCGCCATGAAAAGCCCCTCCCGCACCACCCTCATCGTCGTCCTGGTCGTCGTCGCCGCCGTCGCCGGGGCACTGTTCCTGTTCGGCCGCGGCAAGCCCGCCGACGCACCGGCGCCGCAAGGCCAGCAAACGCCCGCCAAGGACGGCAAGGCCGCCGCGTCGCGCCCCGTGCTCACGGTCACCATCGGCCAGCCCGAGGCCACCGAGCTCGCGGTGACGCTCGCGGCCAACGGCAACGTCGCGGCCTGGCAGGAGGCCAGCGTGGGCTCCGAGTCGAACGGCCTGCGGCTGGCCGAGGTGCGCGTCAACGTCGGCGACGCGGTGAAGAAGGGCCAGGTGCTCGCCACCTTCTCGCCCGAGACGGTGCAGGCCGACATCGCGCAGGCCAAGGCCTCGCTGGCCGAGGCCCGCGCCACCGCGGCCGACGCGGCAGGCAACGCGGCGCGCGCACGCACCCTGCAGGCCACGGGCGCGCTGAGCCAGCAGCAGATCAACCAGTACCAGACCAGCGAGCAGACCGCGAAGGCGCGCGTCGAGGCCGCCGAGGCGGTGCTCGCGGCGCAGCAGGTGCGCGGGCGCAACACGCAGGTGCTGGCGCCCGACGACGGCGTGATCTCCGCGCGCAGCGCCACCGTGGGCAGCGTGGTGGCCGCGGGCACCGAGCTGTTCCGGCTGATCCGCCAGGGCCGGCTCGAATGGCGCGCCGAGGTCACCTCGGCCGAGATCGCGCGCATCGCGCTCGGCACGCCGGTGTTCGTGGTGGGCGCCAGCGGCGCGCAGGTGCAGGGCAAGGTGCGCAGCATCGCGCCTACGGTCGATCCGCAGACGCGCGCGGCGCTGGTCTACGTCGACCTGCCACCGGTGCAGCAGAACACCGGCATCAAGGCCGGCATGTTCGCGCGCGGCGACTTCGAGCTGGGCCGCAGCAGCGCGCCCACGGTGCCGCAGAGCGCGATCGTGCCGCGCGACGGCTTCAACAACCTGTTCCTGCTGAAGGACGACAACCGCGTCTCGCAGCTCAAGGTGCAGACCGGCCGCCGCGTCGGCGACCGCGTGGAGATCACGAGCGCGCTGCCGCAGGGCGCGCGCATGGTGGTCCAGGGCGCGGGCTTCCTCAACGACGGCGACCTGGTGAAGGTGGTCGATGCCGCGGCGACCACCCCGGCCGCCCCGCCCGCCGGCAACGGCAAGTAAGCCAGCCCCGGAGAAACCGCCATGAACGTTTCCGCCTGGTCCATCCGCAACCCCATCGCGGCGGTGATGCTGTTCGTGCTGCTCACCTTCGGCGGGCTTTTGTCCTTCAACGCGATGAAGGTGCAGAACTTCCCCGACATCGACCTGCCGACCGTCACCGTCTCGGCCTCGCTGCCGGGCGCCGCGCCCTCGCAGCTCGAGAACGACGTCGCGCGCAAGATCGAGAACTCGATCGCCACCGTACAGGGCCTCAAGCACATCACGACCAAGGTGCAGGACGGCGCGGTCACGCTGATCGTCGAGTTCCGGCTCGAGAAGCCGGTGCAGGAGGCCGTGGACGACGTGCGCTCGGCGGTGCAGAAGGTGCGCGCCGACCTGCCGGCCGACGTGCGCGACCCGGTCATCACCAAGCTCGACTTCGCGGCCCAGCCGGTGCTGGCCTTCACCATCGCCTCGAGCCATATGGACGCCGAGGCGCTGTCGTGGTTCGTCGACAACGACGTGAGCAAGAAGCTGCTGGCCCAGCCCGGCGTGGGCGCGGTCTCGCGCGTGGGCGGCGTCACGCGCCAGGTGCACGTGGACATCGATCCCAACAAGCTGCAGGCGCTCGGCGCCACCGCCGCCGACATCTCACGCCAGTTGCGCCAGGTGCAGGTGGAGAGCGCGGGCGGCCGCTTCGACCTCTCGGGCAGCGAGCAACCGGTGCGCACGCTCGCCACCGTGACCTCGGCCGACCAGCTCAACGCGATGCAGATCGCGCTGTCGGACGGCCGGCGCGTGCGCCTGGACCAGGTGGCGCGCATCAGCGACACCATCGCCGAGCCGCGCGCGGCCGCGCTGCTCGACGGCAAGCCGGTGGTGGGCTTCGAGGTGGCGCGCAGCCGCGGCGCCAGCGAGGTGGAGGTGGGCGCGCTGGTGCACAAGGCGCTCGACGAGCTCAAGGCCCAGCGCCCCGACATCGAGCTCACCGAGGCCTTCAACTTCGTGGAGCCGGTGCAGGAGGAATACGACGGCTCGCTGCACCTGCTGTACGAAGGCGCCATCCTCGCGGTGCTGGTGGTGTGGCTGTTCCTGCGCGACATGCGCGCCACCTTCGTCTCGGCCGTGGCGCTGCCGATGTCGGCCATCCCGGCCTTCATCGGCATGCACCTGCTGGGCTTCTCGATCAACGTGGTGTCGCTCTTGGCGCTGTCGCTGGTGATCGGCATCCTGGTCGACGACGCGATCGTGGAGGTCGAGAACATCGTGCGCCACCTGCGCATGGGCAAGTCGCCCTACGACGCGGCGATGGAGGCGGCCGACGAGATCGGGCTGGCGGTGATCGCCACCACCTTCACGCTGATCGCGGTGTTCCTGCCCACGGCCTTCATGAGCGGCGTGGCCGGCAAGTTCTTCAAGCAGTTCGGCTGGACCGCCTCGCTCGCGGTGTTCGCCTCGCTGGTGGTGGCGCGGGTGCTCACGCCGATGATGGCCGCCTACCTGCTCAAGCCCATCGTCGACCAGGAGAAGGAGCCGCGCTGGCTGTCGGTCTACATGCGCTGGGTCACCTGGTGCATGACGCACCGCTTCAAGACCATGGTGCTGGCCACGCTGTTCTTCTTCGGCTCGCTGGCGATGATCCCGCTGCTGAAGACCGGCTTCATCCCGCCCGACGACAACTCGCAGACCCAGGTCTACCTCTCGCTCGCGCCCGGCGCCACGCTGGCGCAGACGCAGGCCACGGCCGAGGAGACGCGCCACCGGCTGATGAAGATCCGCCATGTGCGCAGCGTCTACACCACCGTGGGCGGCGGCAGCGCGGGCGGCGATCCGTTCGCGAACTTCGGCACGCCCGAGACGCGCAAGGCCACGCTGACGGTGAAGCTCGACCCGCGCGGCGACCGGCCGCGCAAGCAGGTGATCGAGAACGAGATCCGCCGCGCCCTCGAGACCCTGCCCGGCGTGCGCAGCACGGTGGGCCTGGGCGGCTCGGGCGAGAAGTACATCCTCTCGCTGTCGGGCGACGACCCGGCCACGCTGGTGAGCGCCGCGCGCGACGTGGAGCGCGACCTGCGCACCATCCCCGGCCTGGGCAACATCACCTCGACCGCGAGCCTGATCCGGCCCGAGATCGCCGTGCGCCCCGACTTCGCGCGCGCCGCCGACCTGGGCGTGACCAGCAGCGCCATCGCCGAGACGCTGCGCGTGGCCACCCTGGGCGACTACGACCAGTCGCTGCCCAAGCTCAACCTCGCGCAGCGCCAGGTGCCGATCCTGGTGAAGCTCGAGGACAGCGCGCGGCAGGACCTGGCGCTGCTCGAACGGCTGACCGTGCCCGGCAGCCGCGGCCCGGTGATGCTGGGCCAGGTGGCGCAGCTCACGGTCGAGGGCGGCCCGGCCGTGATCGACCGCTACGACCGCTCGCGCAACGTCAACTTCGAGATCGAGCTCTCCTCGGTCGGCCTGGGCGACGCCAAGAACGCCGCGATGGCCCTGCCCTCGATCCGCAACCTGCCGCCGGGCGTGCGCGTGACCGAGGTCGGCGACGCCGAGGTGATGACCGAGCTGTTCAACAGCTTCGGCCTGGCGATGCTGACCGGCGTGCTGTGCATCTACATCGTGCTGGTGCTGCTGTTCAAGGACTTCCTGCACCCGGTGACCATCCTGTGCGCGCTGCCGCTCGCGCTGGGCGGCGCCTTCGTCGGCCTGCTGCTGGGGCAGAAGGCGCTGTCGATGCCCTCGCTGATCGGCCTGATCATGCTGATGGGCATCGCGACCAAGAACTCGATCCTGCTGGTGGAGTACGCGATCGTGGCGCGCCGCGACCATGGCATGAACCGCTGGGAGGCGCTGCTCGATGCCTGCCACAAGCGCGCGCGGCCGATCATCATGACCACCCTGGCCATGGGCGCCGGCATGGCGCCGATCGCCTTCGGCTGGAGTGCCGCCGACTCGAGCTTCCGCTCGCCGATGGCGATGGCGGTGATCGGCGGGCTGATCACCTCGACGGTGCTGAGCCTGCTGGTGGTGCCGGCCGTGTTCACCTACGTCGACGACATCGAGCACTGGATCCGGCGCACGGTGCGCAGGCTGCGCGGGCAGCCGCCGGATCCGCACATCGACGACGACCTGGCGAAGGCGCCCTAGAAGTCGAAGCTGGCCTGCACTTGCCAGGTCCGCGGCGGCGCCACCGAGATGAAGTTGCGCCCCGCGATGGTCCAGTAGTTGTCGTCGAGCAGGTTCGAGATGCCGGCGCGCAGGGTGGTGGCCACGCCGTTCACGCGCGTGGCGTAGCGCGCGCCGATGTCGATGCGCTTCCACGAGGGCACGCGCTGCGTGTTGGCGAGGTCGACCCAGGCGCTGTCGGTGTAGATGTAGCGGCCGGTCAGCGTGAGGCCGGGCACGGAGGGCACGTCGTACTCCAGGCCGAGGTTGGCGGTGAACTCGGGCACGCCGATGGCCTTCCTGCCGTCGCTCGCGCCGCCCGCGGTCTTCGACATGCGCGCGTCGATCCAGGCCACGCCGCCCAGCAGGCGCAGGCCCTTGCCGATCTCGCCGAAGCTTTCGATCTCCACGCCCTTGTTGCGCTGCAGGCCGGCGGCGCGGAAGAAGTTGTCGCTGTCGACGAAGGCCGTGGCCTTGCGGATGTCGAAGTACGCGACGGTGAGGCCATGGCTGCCGCGGTCCCACTTGAGGCCGAACTCGTGCTGGCGCGACAGATAGGGCGCGAGCTGCTCGCCCGCGTTGCGCGCGCCGGCCGGCGCCACCGCGCCCTGGGCCAGCGATTCGGCGTAGTTGCCGTAGACCGAGATGCCGTTGTCGAACTTGTAGAGCGCGGCCACCGTGGGCGTGGTCTTCGACTGGTCGTAGGGCAGCTTCCTGATTCGCTGGTGGCGCGCGCCCAGCGTGACGAACAGGCGATCGTCGAAGGCCGAGATCGTGTCGGCCACCGCGAGGCTGTCGAGGTCGAGCGCAGGGCTGTCGACGCCCTGCACCACCGGCACGCCGAAGGCGAAGGGATTCGGCACCAGGTTCGGCGTGTAGATGCTGCCGACCACGCGCTGGGGCAGCGGCAGCGACTGCGAACGCATGTCGAGCAGCTGCTGGCGCTGCGACACGGCGCTGAGCGCGAGCTTGTGCTTCGTGGCCCCGAGCGAAAAGCTGCCGCGCACGCCGACGTCGGCCACCTGGTTGGACTGCGTCCACAGCAGGCTCGAGGCGCTGCTGTAGTTGACCTGGCCCAGGCCGTTGATGGTGGTCTGGTCGATGTAGCGGCGCTCGGGCGCGGTCTCGCGCAACTTGCCGAAGCGCGCATAGGCGGTCCAGTTGTCCGCGAAGTCCCACTCGGTGCTCAGCAGCGCGAAGGGCTGGCGCACCTCGAGCATCTCCCACGAGGGCTTGGGATGCACCTTGGGATCGGGCGGCGGCGGCAGCGCGGCACCGGCCTGCAGCAGCCAGTGGTTGAACAGCGGCGACGAGGTGCGCCGCGTGTAGCCAGCATCGAGCACGGCACGGAAGCGGTCGCCGCGGTAGTCGAGCGCGATCTGCGCCGCGGCCAGGCGCCGGTCGGCGCCGTCGTAGACCCGGCCGTCCTCGGCACTGAGGTTGATGCGCGCGCCGAACTGGTGGTCGGCGCCGAAGCGCTGGCCCAGGTCGACATGGGTGCCAAGCAGCGAGCGCTGGTTGGCCGACAGCGTGATCGAGCGCACCGGCGTGTCGGTGGCGCGCTTGGGCACCAGGTTGAAGCTGCCGCCGGTGGTGCTGCCGTAGCCCGAGGCGCCGACCAGCCCGGCCGCCGGCCCCTTGAGCACCTCGAGGCGCTCGTAATGCTGGATCGGGATGTTGCTGTACGCGAACAGGCCCTCGAGGCCGTCGAACAGGTAGGCGTCGCTGTTGGTGAGGAAGCCGCGGATCGAGCTCTGGTCGAGCGGCGAGGTGGCCGACAGACTGGTGCGGATCGAGGGATCGTTGGCCACCATGTCGTTGACGTTGCGCGCGCCCTGGTTGCGGATCAGCTCGGCCGTGTAGGCCTTGGTGCTGAACGGCGTCTCGAAGATGTCGGCCGTGCCCAGCATGCCGAGCCGGCCGCCACGCGCGACCTGCCCGCCCGCGTACGGCGCCGCGAGCACGTCGGCCGCGGGGCCGGCGGCCGTGACCGTCACCGGCGCCAGCGCCGCGCCGCCGGCGCCGGGGACCACGGGCGCGCGCGTCTCCACCCGACGCAGCGAGAAGCCGCCGCCCTGGCGCGGCACGGCTTCGAGCGCGCTGCCGGCCAGCAGCGCGGCCAGGCCGCTCGCGATGCCGTGGCGGCCCTCGAGCCCGCGCGTGACGGCGCCCGCGACCAGCGCCGGGTCGTAGCTGAGGTTGACGCCCGCGCTGCGCGCGAAGCGGTCGAGCGCGGCATCGAGCGGGCCGGCGGGCACGCTGAAGCTGCGGATCTCGTCGGGCGCCTGCGCGCGCGCCGCCTCGGGCAGCGCGGCGGCGGCGAACGCGCCGAGGGCCAGCGCGGCATGCAGCGCCGTGTGCAGCGCGAAGGTCGGCGCGCCGGCGGCGCGGAATCGGGAAAGGCTCATGGGTCTGGACAGGCTCGAAGGATGGAAGGCGCTCGTCGCCGAGCGGGTTCATCCAGGAGGTCGGACGAGAAACGCGATCCCCTCAGCTTTTTCCAGTCGTCCTCGAAATTTTTCTGAAAGGCCCGCTCAGGCCGGCGGCCCGACCGACACCCAGTAGCGCGTGCGCAGCCGCACCGAGATCGGCTGCGTCTGCGCGAGGAACTGCAGCGCGCGGTCGCTGTCGCGCACATGGAACACGCCCGAGACGCGCAGCTCGGCCACGGCCGGATCGCACAGCACCACGCCATGGCGGTAGCGGCCGAGCTCGGCCAGCAGGTCGGCCATGCGGATGTTCCGGCCGGCGATCACGCCGTCGACCCAGCCGTCCTCGTCGAAGCCGAGGCTGGCGGCCGGCGAGCTGCCCGATTCGGCGAGCCAGCGGCTCTGGCCCGCCTGCACCACGGCCTCGGCGGGACCGTCGCCCGGATGCAGCGCCACCGCGCCCTGCTGCACGCTGACGCGCGCGCGCCGTTCGTCGATGCGCACCACGAAGCGCGTGCCCAGCGCCTGCATGCGGCCGAACGGCGTGTAGACCCAGAATGGGCGCTTCGCGGCGGCGCCGGCATCGTCGCCGGTGTTGACCATGATCTCGCCGCGCCGCAGCACCACGAGGCGGCGCTCGCCGTTCAGGTCGGTGCTGACCGCGCTGTCGGTGTTGAGCACCAGCGTCGTGCCGTCGGCCAGCCGCAGGGTGCGCTGCTCGCCGGTGCCGGTGCTGGCATCGGCCAGCAGGCGCTGCCACGGCGCGTGCTCGCGCAGCAGCCAGCCCGCGCCCAGCGCCACGCCGGCCAGCGACAGCAGCTTGAGCGCGGCACGGCGGCCGCGCTGCTGCCGGTGCAGCTGCGCGGCCTGCAGGGTGTCGCGCGCGGGGCCCGCCGGCATGCCGGCAAAGCCGCGCCGCAGGTCGCCGACGCGCTGCCAGGCCTGCGCATGGCGCGGATCGGCCGCCAGCCATTGCGCGTGCGCGCGCCGCATCCTCGGCGTGGGTTCGCCATGGTCGAGCCGCACCGACCACAGGATGGCGGCGTCGATCACGCTGTCGGGCAAAACAGTGCTCATCGAAATACCTTCGTGCTTCGCACTGCGGTGCGAGCTTGCTTGGGGCGGCCCGGCGCGGCGCTCATGCCTCGAAGCGGAACGCGTAGCAGGCGCGCAGCGCCTTCGCCACGTAGCGCTCGGCCGTGGCCAGCGACACGCCCAGCCGCTCGCCGATCTCGCGGCAGCTCAGGCCGTCGAACTGGGCCAGCAGGAAGGCCGTGCGCACGGCGGGCTTGAGCGTGTCGAGCATGCGGTCGATCTCGACCAGCGCCTCGAGGATCAGCAGGCGCTGCTCGGGCGAAGGCGCGGTCACCTCGGGCATTTGCGCCAGGGTTTCGAGCCAGGCCTGCTCGAGCTCGCGGCGGCGCCAGTGGTCGATCACCAGGCCGCGCGCCACCGACGACAGGTAGGCGCGCGGCTCCTTCATCGCGACCGGTTCCCTGCGCGCCAGCAGGCGGATGAAGACGTCGTGCGCGAGGTCCGCCGCATCGAAGGCATTGCCCAGGCGGCGGCGCAGCCAGCCCTGCAGCCAGCCGTGATGGTCGCTGTACAAGCTTCGGACTTCCTGCTGCAAGGCGGATTCGGCCGCGGCCATGGCACTCCTCCAACGAGTGCCGGGCACCCATCAACAAATAAGAATGGTTCTCATTTTATGGAATTTGACCGACCTCTGAAACCGTTCGTGTTCGCGCACAGGGCGGCAACCCAAAGAAAAAGCGCCGCGGGCATCGCTGCCCGCGGCGCTTTGTCGAAGAAAGACCGGCCTCAGCCCGAGGCCGCCAGCCGCGCCAGCTTCTTCTCGCTCATGCGCTTGGCCACGCGCGGCAGCACCAACACGGCGAGGATCACGACGATGATCACGATCGATTCGGGCCGCTGGAAGAACACCACCGGGCTGCCCTGCCCCATCGCGATGGCGTTGCGCAGGTTGGCCTCGGCGAGCGGGCCCAGGATCATGCCGACCACCACCGGTGCGGTCGGGAAGTCGAAGCGCCGCATCACCACGCCCAGCAGGCCGATGGCATAGAGCAGGAACAGGTCGAAGGTGTTCTGGCGCATGCCGTAGGCACCGACGGTCGCGAAGATCAGGATGCCGGCATAGAGCTGCGGCTTCGGGATCTTGAGCAGCTTGACCCACAGGCCCACCATCGGCAGGTTCAGCACCAGCAGCATGAGGTTGCCGATGTAGAGCGAGGCGATCAGCGCCCAGACCAGCGCGGCCGAAGTGGTGAACAGCTGCGGGCCCGGCTGGATGCCGTAGTTCTGGAACGCACCCAGCATGATGGCCGTGGTGTTCGAGGTCGGGATGCCGAGCGTGAGCAGCGGGATCAGCGCAGCGGTCACGGTGGCGTTGTTCGCGGCCTCGGGACCGGCCACGCCCTCGATCGCGCCGACGGTGCCGAACTCCTTCTTCGCTTCCTCGTCCTTCGCGAGCTTCTTCTCGGCGGCGTAGCTCAGGAAGGTCGGGATCTCGGTGCCGCCGGCCGGGATGCAGCCGAAGGGCGTGCCGATGGCCGCGCCGCGCAGCCAGGCCGGGATCGAGCGCTTCCAGTCGCGCCCGGTCATGTGGACCCGGGTCAGCTTGTTCTGCCCCTCGACCACGCGGCCTTCGTAGAGCACCGCGTAGAGCACCTCGGCCACCGCGAACAGGCCCACGGCCACCAGCACGATCTCGATGCCGTCGAGCAGCTCGGGCATGTCGCCGGTGTAGCGGCCCTGGCCCGAGATCTGGTCGAGGCCGACGCAGCCGATCGCCAGGCCCGCGAACAGCGCCGTCATGCCGCGCAGCGTGCTCTTGCCGAGCACCGCGCTCACGGTGGTGAAGGCCAGCAGCATCAGCAGGAAGTACTCGGGCGCCGCGAGCCGCACCGCGTAGTCGGCCACGAAGGGCGCGAACAGCGTGACGACCACGGTCGCGATGGTGCCGGCGACGAAGGAGCCGATGGCCGCGGTGGCGAGCGCCGCGCCCGCGCGGCCGCTCTTGGCCATCTTGTTGCCCTCCATCGCCGTCACCATGCTGGCGGTTTCGCCGGGCGTGTTGAGCAGGATCGAGGTGGTCGAGCCGCCGTACATGGCGCCGTAGTAGATGCCCGAGAAGAAGATCATCGAGGCCGTGATGTCGACCTTGCCGGTGATCGGCAGCAGCATCGCCACCGCCACCGCGGGGCCGATGCCGGGCAGCACGCCGACGGCCGTGCCCAGGGCGCAACCAATGAGGCACCACAGCAGGTTGATCGGGGTGATCGCGGCCGCGAAGCCGGCCAGGAGTGCGTTGAAGATGTCCATGTCAGGCCTCCCGCTGGGCCGCCCCGAGGGAGGCCTGCGCCCCCCCGGGGGGCAGCGAATACACGAAGTGATGAGCGTGGGGGTTCATGTCAGATCCACCCTGTGGCAGTGAGGCCCGGCAGGCTGATGGCCAGGAACTTGGTGAACATCCAGAACACCGGCGCCGAAATCGCGGCGCCGGTCAGGAAGTCGACCACCCAGGTGCGCGCCGAACCGGCGGCCGGCTGGCCGCTCGCGCGGCGCAGGCCCTGCACCGCGAGCAGGTAGCACAGCGCGCAGCTCAGGATGAAGCCGATGGTGGTGATCAGCGCCGCGTTGAGCAGCAGCCCGGCCGAGACCCACACGAAGCCGGGCCAGTAGGCGCGGTCGCCGCCCGAGGGCGCCTCGAGTTCGCGAAAGCCGCCGCTGCGCGCCTCCCAGGTGATCCAGGCGCCGCAGACCATCAGCACGATGGACACCAGCCAGGGCAGGAAGTTGGGCCCGACACCGCCATAGCCGGCTTCGGAGGAGATGCCGATCGCGCCGAAGGCCAGCGCCGCGCCGGTCAGCAGCACGCCGATGCCGACGGCGGTTTGAGGCCAGGGCGCGGCGGGAGGGGCGCCCGCTTCGGGCGGCGCCATCGAGGGATGTGGTGTTGTCATTTCTGCTCCCGGATTCGAGCGAGACGGGCTGGATTTGAAAACGGCACGCTGTCGTGAGTGACAGCGCGCCGTGTGGGCTGGGCAGAGCGGGCGCTCAGACCATGCCGGACTTGGCCATGATGGCGCGCAGGCTCGCGAAGTCGTCGTCGACGAACTTGGTGAAGGCGTCGCCCGAGATCACGGCCGGCGTCCAGTCGTTCTTCTTGAGCGACTCGGCCCACGAGGCGCTCTTGAGCGCGGCCAGCACCATGTCGGTCAGGGCCTTGCGCTGCTCGGCGCTGATGCCGGGCGCGCCGTACACGCCGCGCCAGTTGCCGATCTCGACGTCGATGCCCTGCTCCTTGAGCGTGGGCACGTTGATGCCGGGCAGGCGTTGAGCCGAGGTGACGGCGATGGGCTTCATCTTGCCGGCCGCGATGTATTCGGCGAACTCGCTGTAGCCGCTGCCGCCGATGGTGACGTTGCCGCCGAGGATGGCCGCGGTGGCCTCGCCGCCGCCGCGGAAGGCCACGTAGTTGATCTTCGAGGGATCGGCGCCGACCTTCTGCGCGATCATGGCCGCGGCGATGTGCTCGGTGGAGCCGCGCGAACCGCCGCCCCACTTGACGCTGCCCGGGTCCTTCTTGAGCTGCTCGACCACGTCCTTCATGGTCTTGAACGGCGAGTTCGAGGGCAGCACGAAGACGTTGTATTCGGTGGTCATGCGCGCGATCGGCGTGGCCTGCTCGAGCTTGACCGGCGGCTTGCCGGTGATGATGCCGCCCAGCATGACCGAGCCCATGACCATCAGCGCGTTCGGGTCGCCCTTGGAGCCGTTGACGAACTGGGCCAGGCCCAGCGCGCCGGCGGCGCCGCCCTTGTTGTCGTAGGCCACCGTGTCGGCCACCTTGGCATCGGTCAGTGCCTTGCCGAGCGCGCGACCCGTGGTGTCCCATCCGCCGCCGGGGTTGGCGGGAATCATCATCTTGACGTTGGCGGCGGCGCGCGCCGACAGCGGCAGCGCGCCAGCGGCGGCCAGCGCGGCCAGGGACTTCAAAAAGGTATCGCGACGCATCGTTGGTGTCTCCTGAGGGGAAAGAACGGAACCTGACTAGGACCTGAGCCGCTATCATGCGCCGCCCCGCTGTCAGTTGGCTGTCCGGCGGACTGGGGAAAACACCGAAGCCCGCTCCCCGCCCCGAGCCCTCTTCCAGGCCCACTTCCGAGTCCCTTTCCAAGCCTTGCGCGCGCGCCCCGCCGGCCGCCCCGATCCATGAAGTTGCTGCTGGTCGAAGACGATCCCTCGATGCAGGTCACGCTGCAGCGCAGCCTCGCGCGTAGCAAGATCGACGTGCGCGTGTGCGGCGACGGCGCGCTCGCGCTCGCGCACTGGCGCGCGGTCGAGCCCGACGTGGTGGCGCTCGACCTGAGCCTGCCGAACCTCGACGGCCTGCAGGTGCTGGCGCAGGCGCGCGCCGAGGGCCTGCGCACGCCCGTGCTGCTGCTGACCGCGCGCGGCACCGTGGGCGACCGCATCGTCGGCCTGAACGCCGGCGCCGACGACTACCTGCCCAAGCCCTTCGACCTCGACGAGCTCGAGGCCCGCATCCGCGCGCTGCGCCGGCGCAACCAGAACGCCGGGCCCGACCCGGTGCTCAACCCGCAGGAGGTCGGCGGCCTGCGCTTCGAGCCCGACAGCGGCGCCATCTACCACCGCGCCGAGGTGCTCGAACTCACGCCGCGCGAACTCGCGCTGCTCAAGGCGCTGATGATGAAGCCCGGCCATGCCGTCACCAAGGAACGGCTGTTCGAGCTCGTGTTCCCCGGCGAGACCGACGTGCAGTACGAGGCGGTCGAGGTGGTGGTGTACCGGCTGCGCAAGAAGCTCGTGGGCACCGGCGCCGCGCTGATGACGCTGCGCGGGCTCGGCTACCTTCTTCGCGCGGAGTCATGACGACCAACCTGTCGCTGCGCGCGAGGCTGCTGTTCGGCATCCTCGCGCCGGTCGCGCTGCTGATCGTGATCAACAGCGTGAGCCTCTACCGCCAGAGCCTGGCCGCCGCCACCACCGCCTACGACCGCACGCTGCTCGCCTCGGCCAAGACCATCGGCGAGCAGCTCGACGTGGCGGGCTACGACGAGCAGGCCGAGCTGCGCGCGATCGTGCCCTACTCGGCGCTCGAGGCCTTCGAGGCCGACAACCGCAGCCGGCTCTTCTACCGCGTCTCCACGCTGCACGGCGAGATGATCTCGGGCTTCGGCGAGCTGCCGTTCTGGCACGGCCGCATTCCCGATCGCACGCCCTACGCCGCGCTGGTCGACTTCTACGACGCGCGCTTTCGCGACCAGCCGGTGCGCGTGGCGGTGCTCTTGCAGCCGGTGGCCAGCGCGCGCGGCCGCGGCATGGCCGTGGTGCAGGTGGCCGAGACCCTGGAGCTGCGCGAGACCCTGGTGCGCAAGCTGCTGCTCGACACGCTGTGGCGCCAGCTACTGCTGATGGGCGTGATCGCGGCCGTCACCGTGTTCGTGGTGCAGCGCGCGACCCGGCCGGTGCGCCAGCTCGGCGAGGCGATCGAGCGGCGCGCCGCCGACGACCTGTCGCCGATCGACGCGCCCGATGCGCCGCGCGAACTGCGTCCGCTGATCGATGCCACCACCGAGGTCATGGGGCGGCTGCAGCGGCTGCTCGACCACCAGAAGCGCTTCGTGCGCGACAGCGCGCACCAGCTGCGCACCCCGCTGGCGGTGCTCAAGGCGCAGGTGCAGTCGGCCCGGCGCGGCGACCTGGCGCCCGAGCAGGCGCTGGTCGAGATCGCCCAGACCGTGGACCGCGCCACCGCGCTGGCCAACCAGATGCTGTCGCTGGCCAAGGTCGAGCAGTTGCGCCAGCAGCCCGAGTCGGTGCGGCTCGACCTGGCCGAGGTGGCGCGCCAGATCGTGCTCGACCTGTCGCCGCTGATCGCCGACAAGGCGCTCGACTTCGAGCTCGATGCCGATCAACCCGTGCCGGTGCGCGCCCACCGCTGGATGCTGCAGGAGCTCACGCGCAACCTGCTGCACAACGCGATCAAGCAGACGCCGGCCGGGGGCGCGCTCTCGGTGGCGGTGCGCGCCGAGGCCGGCGAGGCGATGCTGCGGGTGCGCGACAGCGGCCCGGGCATCTCCGCCGAGTTGCGGCGGCGGCTGTTCGCGCCCTTCTCGGCCGGCGACAGCGCCAGCGGCTCGGGCCTGGGCCTCGCGATCTGCCGCGAGATCGTGCTCGCGCTCGACGGCCGGATCGCGCTCGACAACCGCACGGGCCCCGACACGCGGGACAATATCGCCGGGCTCGACGCCGTCGTGCACCTGCCCCTGGACCGGCACACCTCCTGATTTATGGATCGTCTTCGCATCGACAAATGGCTTTGGGCCGCGCGCTTCTTCAAGACCCGCTCGCTGGCGGCCGAGGAGATCGGCAAGAACCGCATCCTGGTGAACGGCGACGTCGCCAAGGCCTCGCGCGAGGTCAAGGTCGGCGACGCGGTCGCGATGCGGCTCGGCCCGCTGACGCGCACCGTCACCGTGCGCGGCCTCAGCGGCCAGCGCGGCCCGGCGCCGGTGGCCCAGCAGCTCTATGAAGAGACGCCCGAGAGCCTGGCGGCGCAGGCCGCCTTCCGCGAGCAGCGCCGCATGGGCAGCGAGCCCGCGCTCGCCATCGAGCAGGGCCGCCCGACCAAGCGCGACCGGCGCGTGCTCGACGACGCGGCGCGCCATGCCGAGTGGGACAGCCGCTGGAGCGCCTCGATCGATCCCGACGAGCGCTGACAGCCACGGCGCGCGCATCGCGTACCCTGTGGCCTTCGTTCATTCAACGGAGACCGCAGGCCATGGCCAGCTTCAAGAAGTACCGCGTCGGCAGCAAGTTCCAGCTTTCCCGCATCGATCCCGGCGACACGCCCTTCCTCAAGGGCAACGAGGCCGCGCAGCGCGACCGCCTCGACGCCCTGGCGATCGAGCTCGACGAGCTGCAGAACCTGCTGCATGCCGAAGGCCGCCGCAAGCTGCTGGTGGTGCTGCAGGGCATGGACACCAGCGGCAAGGACGGCACCGTGCGCTGGGTGTTCTCGCGCACCTCGCCGCTGGGCGTGCGCGTGAGCGCCTTCAAGGCGCCCAACGACGAGGAGCGCGCGCACGACTACCTGTGGCGCTGCCATGCCGTGGTGCCGCGCACCGGCGAGGTCATGGTGTGGAACCGCAGCCACTACGAGGACGTGCTGGTGCCGGTGGTCGAAGGCTGGATCGACAAGGCCGAAACGAAGCGCCGCTATGCGCAGATCGAGGACTTCGAACGCCTGCTCGTGGAGACCGGCACCACCATCGTGAAGTGCATGCTGCACATCGACAAGGAGGAGCAGCGCCAGCGGCTGCAGGCGCGCATCGACACGCCCGGCAAGGAATGGAAGTTCAGCATGGCCGACCTCGAGGTGCGCACCAAGTGGGATGCCTACCAGCGCGCCTACGACAAGGCGCTGGCCGCGACCTCGAGCGCGCATGCGCCCTGGCACGTGATCCCGGCCAACAGCAAGCGGCACCGCAACCTGATGATCGCCGAGCTGCTGGTGAAGACCCTGCACGAGATGGACCTGAAGCCGCCGCCGGCCGACCCCGCGCTGCGCGGGCTGGTCGTGAACTGAGCTGCACGCGCTCAAGGGCCGAGCGCCCGCGCGCGGACTGCGCGAGCGCCTACGCGGCGCCGTCACCGAAGCGAACTAAGGTTCCACCGTGCGGATCGAAGTCCCTGCGACGGTGCTTCGCCGCGCATCCACTCCCATGAAGGACTCCAACATGAAAAAGACCCTCTTCATCCTCGCGGCCGCTCTCGGCCTGCTCGCTTCCTCCGGCGCCGCCCTGGCGCAGCCACATCCCGGCCCGGGCTACGACCGGCCGCACATGGCGCCGGTCCACCGCAAGCACAAGGTCTGGGTGCCCGCGCATCGCGAGCATGGCCGCTACGTGCGCGGCCACTACGTCTGGCGTTGAGCCTGACCCAAAGAACAAGCGGCGCTCGAGGCGCCGCTTTTTCTTGGCCGGCGGGAAGCCGCCTCAGGAGCGCCGGACCGGCGCCTGCGCCAGCACGCGGCACTGGCCGAACTCGCAGCGCACGGCCCAGGTGCCGCCGTTCTCGCAGGGCACGGTATAGGCCTCGTAGCCCGGGCCCTTGGCCGTGAGTTCGGCGCGCGGCTGCAGGTTGCAGCGGCCGTTCTTCGCGATCCGCTCGACGTTGTAGGTGTCGACGCCGGTGCGCCGCGGCGCGAACGACTCGACCGGCGAGTAGCCGTAGGCATAGAAGCTGTCGCGCACGTTCGGGTCGAGGTTGCGGTAGCCGCGCTTGGCCATGCAGTGCACGACGGCGATCTGCTGGTGCTCGGCGATCACCGACTCGGGCGGGCGCGAGTTCATGTCGACGATGACGGCGGCGAGGCCGGTCCAGGCCGCGGCGCCCGCGATGCCCTGGCCGTGCACCGTGATCAGGCCCAGGCCGAAGGCGGCCCACATCCAGTCGTTGTCCTCGTTGCGCGCGGTGATGCGCGTGGCGGCCGTGCGGCATTCGGCCACGTCGGCGTCGTAGCGGACACGGTCCACGCCTTGCATCGCGACCTTCGGCACGTAGGACAGGCCGCGGCCGGTTCCGGGCTCGGTCGGCGTCGGCGGCGTGCTCACGCAGCCGGCCAGGGCCACGACCGCGCACGCAAGGCTCAACAGCAGCTTCATGGGATCCCCTCGTCCTCTACTTCGCGTAAGTTGCGGCGGATTTAACCATACATAAAGTTACTTTTGCATCGCCTCGTTGCGGATCAGCGACGCGTGCGTGCCGCGCTCCTACGCCGGACGGCGGCCCGCCTTGGGCACACTGCCCCCATGCAATCCACGAGCACCCGGCCCGGCAGCGCCATCCGCGAACTCTATGCAGCCCTGTGGCATTTCGCCGCCGGCGCGCGCGCCCAGCTGCTGGGCGCCACCGCGCTGCTGGCCAGCTCGCAGCTGATCCGCCTCACCCTGCCCTATCTCGCGGGCCAGGCCATCAATGCGCTGCAGCGCGGCGACTTCGGTGGCGCCGGCCGCTGGATCGCCACGCTGGCCGGCGTCTACGTGGGCGCCTGGGCGCTGCACGGGCCGGGCCGCATCCTCGAGCGCAACGTGGGCGTGAAGGTGCGCGAGACCCTGGCCGACCAGCTCTATGCGCGCATCGCCGCCGCGCCGCTGGCCTGGCACGACGGCCACCACTCGGGCGAGCTGCAGCACCGGGTGCACCAGGCCAGCCGCGCGCTGTCGGACTTCGCGCAGAACCAGTTCATCTGGCTCACCAACGTCGTCAACTTCGTCGGGCCGCTGGTGGCGCTGGCGCTGCTGTCGCGCATCAGCGGCGCCACCGCGCTCGCGGGCTACGTGCTGATCGCGGTCGTGATCCTGCGCATCGACCGCGCGCTGATGCGGCTGGCGCGCACCGAGAACGACGCCGACCGCCGCTACGTGGCGGCGCTGCTCGACTTCCTCGGCAATGCCTCGACCGTGATCGGCCTGCGGTTGCAGGGCGCCTCGCGGCTGCTGTTGCGCCGGCGCATGCGCGCGGTGTCCGAGCCGCTGAAGCGCACCGTGGTGCTCAACGAGGGCAAGTGGTTCGCGGTCGACCTGATGGGCCTGGCGCTGACCTGGGGGCTGGTGGTGATCTACGTCTGGCAGTCGCGCGCGCCGGGCCAGGCGGTGATGCTGGGCGGCGTGTTCATGATCTACCAGTACGCGCAGCAGGCCGCGGGCGTGGTCACCTCGGTGGCGGCCAACTTCAGCTTCTTCGCGCGCATGCACACCGACTACGGCAGCGCGGCGCCGATCTGGGAGGCGCCGAAGGGCGACTCGCTGGCCACGCCGCCCGAGCAGGTGCCCGCGGCCGAACGCATCGATGCCGAGGCCGTCTGGCAGACGCTGGCCATCGATGCGCTGGACTGGAACTACGCGCCGCGCGGCAACGCGCCCGCCCCGACCGTCCCCGGCGAGGAACGCCCGCGCGGCGGCCTGCACGCGGTGTCGCTCGCCTTGCGGCGCGGCGAACGCGTGGCGCTGGTCGGCCCGAGCGGCGGCGGCAAGAGCACCTTGCTGCGCGTGCTCGCGGGCCTCTATGCGCCGCAGGGCGGCACGCTCGCGCTCGACGGCCAGCCCGCCGACTGGACGCAGTTGCGCCGCCTCGCCACGCTGATCCCGCAGGAGACCGAGCTGTTCGAGGCCAGCGTACGCGAGAACCTCGCCTTCGGCCTGCCCTTCGACGACGACGCGCTGCGCGCCGCGCTGCATGCGAGCACTTTCGACGAGGTGCTGGCCGCCACCCACGGCGACCTCGACACGGCGGTGTCGGAGCGTGGCTTCAACCTCTCGGGCGGCCAGCGCCAGCGGCTGTGCCTGGCGCGCGGCGTGCTCGCGGCCCAGGGCAGCTCGCTGCTGCTGCTCGACGAACCCACCAGCGCGCTCGACGCCGCCACCGAGGCACGCGTGCTCGAGCGCATCGCGCAGGCCTTCCCGCGCGCCTGCGTGGTGGCCTCGGTGCACCGGCTGAGCCTGCTCGAGCGCTTCGACGCGGTGGTGCTGATGGAGGCCGGCCGCGTGGTCGACGCCGGTCCGCGCGACGCGGTGTTCGCGCGCCAACCCTTCCTGCAGCGCATGGTGGCGCCCGCGGCGCGCTGAGCCGGCCCCTAGAATCTCGCGCTTTCGGGCACGAGCACCGCACTGCGCATGAACCCCAAGGCCGGCAAGGCAAGCATCAAGGACGTGGCCACCCTCGCGGGCGTGTCGCTGGGCAGCGTCTCGCGCGTGATCAACAAGGTCGAAAACGTGAGCCCCGCGCTGCGCGAGCGCGTGGAGCGCGCGATGCGCGAGCTCGACTGGCGGCTCAACCATGCGGCGCAGACGCTGCGCTCGCGCAGCTCGCACACGGTGGGCTGCATGTTCACCGACGTCGCCAACCCGCTCTACGCCAAGCTCTACCGCACCTTCGAGGCCAAGCTGCGCAAGGCCGGCTACATGGTGCTGCTGGCCAACAGCCTCAACGATCCGCAATGGGAGCTCGAGATCCTCTCGATGTTCCAGAGCCGCCGCATGGACGGCGTGATCATCGCGCCGGGCAACGAGCGCGACCCGGCGGTGCTCGAGGCGGTCGAGAAGCTCGGCATCCCGGCCGTGATCCTCGACCGCGACATGGACGTGGCGCAGGACCAGCTGCTATTCGACCATCCGCGCGGCATGAAGGAGGCCGTGATGCACCTCGCGGGCCTGGGCCATCGCGAGATGGGCCTGGTGGTGGCCGACATGCAGAACCGGCCGATGCGCCGCCGCATCGAGGGTTTCACGGCCGGCCTCGAGGCCAGCGGCCTGGCCGCGCAACCGGGGCACATCGTGCGGCTGCCGACCTCCACCAGCCCCGCCTTCGACGCGGTCACGCAGCTGCTCGAGGGCACGCCGCGCCCGACCGCGCTCGTCACCCTCGGCACCAGCGTGCTGGCCGACGTGCTCAACGCCATCGCCGCGCAGGGCCTGCGCATTCCGCAGGACATCTCTCTGGTCACCATGGGCGACCCCGACTTCGCGCGCAGCCACCGCCCGCCGATCAGCAGCGTGACGGTGAACCTCGACCGCGCGGCCGAGGACGGCGTGAAGATGCTGCTCGAGCGCATGCGCGAGGCGCCCGACGCGCCGCCGCGCCGCGTGCTCGCGCCCACGCAGTTCGTGCTGCGCGGCTCGTGCGGGCCGGTGCCGGCGCCGACGGCCCCGAAGCCGCGCAAGCGCGCGGCCTGACCCGCCCTCCACGCAGTTCGACGCGCCGCCCCTACACCTTTCAATGAAACGATTCACCCTGGGAGAAACACCGTTCTTCGGCACGGGCCTCGCGACTTAAGCTGCGGACCACTCCCTCCATCGTCCCCGGCCTCGTGCCCGCAACGTGAACACCTCCACCGCCCCCACACCCCATGCCGAGGCCGCCAGCAGCAGCCTCGAAGGCCGCGTCGCGATCGTCACCGGCGCCGGCTCGCGCAGCGCCGAGATCGGCAACGGCCGCGCCGCCGCCATCCTGCTCGCGCGCCGCGGCGCGCGCGTGCTGCTGCTCGATGCGCAGCCCGAGTGCGCGCGCGAGACCGAACGCATGATCGCGGCCGAGGGCGGCAGCGCGCTCGCCCTGGGCTGCGACGTCTCGGACGCCGCGCAATGCCGCCAGGCCGTGGCCCATGCGGTCGAGGCCTGGGGCCGGGTCGACATCCTGGTCAACAACGTCGGCATCGGCGGGCCGGCCGGCAACGCGGTCGACCTCGACCTCGAGGCCTGGGACCATGCGCTGCGCGTCAACGTCACCTCGATGATGCTGATGGCGAAGTACGCGATCCCCGAGATGCGCAAGCTGAACCGCGGCGCCATCGTCAACATCGCCTCGGTCGCGGGCCTGATCGGCGGCACGCCGGCCCTGCTCTATCCGACCTCGAAGGGCGCGGTGGTCAACATGACCCGCGCCATGGCCGCGCACCACGGCGTCGAGGGCATCCGCGTCAACTGCGTGGCGCCCGGCATGGTCTACACGCCGATGGTCGCGGGCCGCATGACGCCCGAGGTGCGCGAGCAGCGCCGCAAGCGCTCGCTGCTGCAGACCGAGGGCTCGGGCTGGGACGTGGGCCAGGCCGTGGCCTACCTCGCGAGCGACGAGGCACGCTGGGTCACGGGCGTGATCCTGCCGGTCGACGCCGGCACCACGGCCGGCAACGCGCCCTCGCCCGGCCTGCGGCCCGACACCCGCGCCGCCTGACATCCACCGACCGAGGACCCCGCCCATGCCCCGCGTTCCCCTGCTGCCCGAGCATCCCGAAGACCCCGGCGCCGCCGCGCTGTTCGAGCGCGTGCGCGCGGCGCGCGGGCCGGACTTCCACCTGCCCCATCTCTACCGCGTGCTGGGCACCGCGCCCGAGCTGTTCCGCGGCTGGCTCGACTTCGCATGGCCGCTGCGCCTGAACGCGAAGACGCCGCGGCCGCTGCGCGAGCTGATGATCCTGCGCGGCGCGCAGCTCTCGGGCACCGCCTACGAATGGGCCCATCACCTGCCGATGGCCACCGAAGCCGGCGTGAGCGAGGCGCGGATCGACGCGCTCGCGCACTGGCGCGACAGCGATCTCTTCGATGCCGACGAACGCGCGGTGCTGCAGCTGGCCGAGGAGGTCACGCGCGGCCCCTCGGCCTCGGCGGACACCGTGGCGCAGCTCAAGACCCTCGGCTTCGACGACGCGGCCGTGGTCGAACTGGTGCTGACCGCGAGCTTCTATGTCTGCGTGAGCCGCTTCCTGCAGTCGATGGACGTGGAACTCGAGCCCGGCTACGAGGCGCACCGCGCGCGCATGTGAGCGCCGTCAGGCGGTGGCGGAGGCCTCGCTGAGCAGCCCCATGAAGATCGGCCGCACGTAGAGCTCGACCACCGAGGCCTCGCTCGCGTCGGGCACCCAGCGGTGCAGCTCGGCCGCGCCGTTGATCAGACCCACCACCAACTGCGCCGCGATCGCGGCGTCGAGCGGCCGCACCGATCCGTCGACCAGGCCGTCGACCAGCATCGCCGCCATGCGCTCGATGCGCTGCTGCAGCGTCTTGTGCACGCGCGCGCGGTCGGCCGCCTCGGGCAGCGCGCTGGTCGACGACAGGCGCAGCAGCGGCCCCTCGGCCGAGAGCTGGAAGCGCACCAGCATGCGCGCCGCCAGGCCCGCGCGCTGCCAGCCGCTGTCGCCGGACGCCTCCGCGAGATCGAAGGCCCGGCGGATGACCTGGAAGGTGCGCTCGAAGCAGGCCGAGATCAGGTCCAGCTTGTTGTCGTTGTGGTGATAGAACGAACCCTTGGTGACGTTGAGCCGCGCCGAGATCTTGTCGACCGAGGCGCCGCGGTAGCCCTGCTCGTTGAGCAGCGCGGTGGCCGCGCGCAGGAAGGCATCCATCGCGGCGTTGTCGGTCGGCGCGTGCAGCACGGTCTCCTCGGACAGCGCCGCCGCCTCCTCCCATCGCGCCGCCGGTGCACCCAGCCCGTGCAGCGCGATGTCGGCCACGCGCTCCACCATGCGCGGGTACTGCGCCTCCTCGTAGCGGCCGAACCAGGCCGGCAGCCAGTGCACCAGCGACAGCAGCAGGTGGGTGCGCGCATTGCGCATCTCGCGCGGCCAGTGCGCCGTGGTGTCGTCCTTGAACAGGCCGCGCACGCGGCGGAACATGCCGGTGTAGGCGGTGTGCACGGTCTCGAGCTGCGGGCTCGGCAGCGCGCGCACGTCGCTGAAAGCCACCACCGGCGGATGCTCGCCGAGCGCCACCGCCGCCAGCAGCGCGGCATGGCCCGCCAGGAAGGCACGCACCCGCGCCGCCACCGTGGCCTCGCGCGCCGCGGCCTCGGCGATGCCGTCGAACAGCGCGATGGCGCGCAGGAAGCAGGCCGCGGCCAGGTCTTCCTTCTTGCGGTAGTAGTAGGTGACGCTGTTGGTCACCAGGCCCACGCTGGCCGCGATGCCGGCCAGGGTCGCGCCCTTGACGCCCTGCGCATTGAACTGCGCCGCGGCCGCGTTAAGGATGGCATCGCGCTTTTCCTGGAAACGCGCGGTCTGCGGCTCGCGGGCGGTGACGGCGGTCATGGGGGCAGGCTTCTTCGGCGGCGGGTGGGGCGGTGGGCCGCGATTATGCCGGGCTCCGCCCGGGCACGCCCCAGTCTCGCGAGGACGGGCGCGCATGAATCGAATAATAAGTATGCGGAATTCAAACAGAACCAGCCATACGAGTCACCTATGTTCCACAATTTTAGAATTACCGGTTTGTATGGAAGCGACTCCCCTGCTATCGTCGCCTGGCCCGGCATCCGCCGGATCCGACGAACGAAAAAAGAGGAGACCGTCGTGGACTTCACCCTGTCCGACAAGCAAGTGCACTGGCGCGATCGCGTGATCGCGTTCATGAAGGCGCACGTCTATCCCGCCGTGCCCACCTACATGGCGCAGATGCAGGGCTTCGGCGAGAACCGCTGGCAGGTCGTGCCGATCGTGGAGGAGCTCAAGGCCAAGGCGCGCGAGGCCGGACTGTGGAACCTGTTCCTGCCGCTCGATTCGGTGCCGCGGGACAGCCCCTACAAGGGCGCCGGCCTCACCAATCTGGAGTACGCCGTCTGCGCCGAGGAGATGGGCAAGGTCGGCTTCGCGTCCGAGGTCTTCAACTGCTCGGCGCCCGACACCGGCAACATGGAGGTGCTGATCCGCTACGGCACGGAGGAACACAAGAAGCGCTGGCTGCAGCCGCTGCTCGAGGGCCGGATCCGCTCGGCCTTCCTGATGACCGAGCCCGACGTGGCCTCCTCCGACGCCACCAACATCGAGACCTCGATCCGCCGCGACGGCGACCACTACGTGATCAACGGCCGCAAGTGGTGGTCCTCGGGCGTGGGCGATCCGCGCTGCGAGATCGCCATCGTGATGGGCAAGACCGACCTCGAGGCGCCGCGCCATTCGCAGCAGTCGCAGATCCTGGTGCCGCTGGACACGCCCGGCATCGAGATCGTGCGCATGCTGCCGGTGTTCGGCTTCGACGACGCGCCGCACGGCCATGCCGAGGTGGTGTTCCGCGACGTGCGCGTGCCGGCGGCGAACCTGCTGCTCGGCGAGGGCCGCGGCTTCGAGATCGCGCAGGGCCGGCTCGGCCCGGGGCGCATCCACCACTGCATGCGCTCGATCGGCGGCGCCGAGGTGGCGCTCGAGAAGATGGTGCGCCGGCTGCAGTCGCGCACCGCCTTCGGCAAGCGCATCGCCGACCAGTCGGTGTGGGAGCAGCGCGTGGCCGAGGCCCGCATCGACATCGAGATGACGCGCCTCTTGTGCCTCAAGACGGCCGACCTGATGGACCGCGTGGGCAACAAGGTGGCGCGGCTGGAGATCGCGATGATCAAGGTGGCGGCGCCGCGCACCGCGCTGCGCATCATCGACATGGCGATCCAGGCCCATGGCGCGGCCGGCGTCACCACCGACTTCGGCCTGGCCAAGCAGTACGCCAGCATGCGCACCATGCGGCTGGCCGACGGCCCCGACGAGGTGCACAACCGCTCCATCGCCCGCATGGAGTACGGGCGCTACGCGAACTGACCATTTCGAGGAGACACCAAACCATGTCCTTGTTCTCGCTGGCCGGCAAGGTGGCCATCGTCACGGGTTCCTCGCGCGGCATCGGCCGCGCCATCGCCGAGCGCCTGGCCGAGCACGGCGCGAAGGTCGTGATCTCGTCGCGCAAGCCCGAGCCCTGCGCCGAGGTGCGCGACGCCATCAACGCCGCGCACGGCGCGGGCGCGGCGATCTCGATCCCGGCCAACATCTCGTCGAAGGAGGAGCTGCGCCACCTGGTCGAGGAGACCACGCGCCAGCTCGGGCGCGTCGACATCGTGGTGTGCAACGCCGCCTCGAACCCCTACTACGGCCCGCTGGCCGGCATCGAGGACGACCAGTTCCGCAAGATCCTCGAGAACAACGTGATCGCCAACCACTGGCTGATCAACTTCGCGGCGCCGCAGATGATCGAGCGCAGGGAAGGCTCGATCATCATCGTCTCGTCGATCGGCGGCCTGCGCGGCTCGCCCGTGATCGGCGCCTACAACGTCTCGAAGGCGGCCGACTTCCAGCTCGCGCGCAACCTCGCGGTGGAGTACGGGCCGCACAACGTGCGCGTGAACTGCATCGCGCCGGGCCTGATCAGGACCGACTTCGCGCGCGCGCTCTGGGAAGATCCCGAGAACCTGCGCCGCCGCACCGAGAGCACGCCGCTGCGGCGCATCGGCGACCCCGACGAGATCGCGGGCGCGGCCGTGTTCCTGGCCTCGCGCGCCGGCGCCTTCATGACCGGGCAGAGCCTGGTCATCGACGGCGGCGTGACCTGCTGAGGAAGCGGGCCATGTCCTCGCTCGACGACTTCCGCGCCGAAACCCGCGCCTGGCTCGAAGCCCATTGCCCGCCCGAGATGCGCACGCCCGCGCGCAGCGAGGACGAGGTCTGCTGGGGCGGACGCCATTTCCGCTTCCGGTCCGAGGCGCAGCGCCTGTGGCTCGCGCGCATGGCCGAGCGCGGCTGGACCGTGCCGGCCTGGCCGCGCGACTACGGCGGCGGCGGCCTCGATGCCGCGCAGGCACGCGTGCTGGCCGAGGAGATGCGTTCGCTCGGCTGCCGCGTGCCGCTGCAGAGCTTCGGCATCTGGATGCTCGGCCCGGCGCTGCTGAAGTTCGGCACCGAAGCGCAGAAGCGCGAGCACCTGCCGCGCATCGCGCGCGGCGAGATCCGCTGGTGCCAGGGCTACTCCGAACCCAATGCCGGCTCCGACCTGGCCTCGCTGCAGACGCGCGCCGAGGACCGCGGCGACCACTTCGTCGTCAACGGCCAGAAGATCTGGACCAGCTATGCCGACCAGGCCGACTGGATCTTCTGCCTGGTGCGCACCGACCCCGGCGCGAAGAAGCACACCGGCATCAGCTTCGTGCTGTTCGACATGGCGACGCCGGGCGTGAGCACGCGGCCGATCCGGCTGATCTCGGGCAAGTCGCCGTTCTGCGAGACCTTCTTCGACGACGTGCGGGTCGAGAAGCACAACGTGGTCGGCGAGCTCAACGCCGGCTGGACCGTGGCCAAGTACCTGCTGACGCACGAGCGCGAAATGATCGGCGCCATCGGCGACCGCGCGGCGCCGCGGCCGATGGGCGAGCTGGCGGCGCAGTGGCTCGGGCTCGACGAAGGTGGCCGCCTCGCCGACCCGCTGCTGCGCGCGCGCATCGCGGCCTTCGAGGTCGACGAGGCCGCGTTCCGGCTCGCGATGGCGCGCACCGGCGGCCTGGCTCGCAACGCCGAAGGCGGCGGCGAGCACGGCGTGCATCCGGCCTTCTCGTCGGTGCTGAAGTTCTACGGCGCCGAGCTCAACAAGCGGCGCTTCGAACTGCTGATGGCCGCCGGCGGCAGCGATGCGCTCGAGTGGGACAGCGAACGCTCGCAGCATGGCGCGCACGCGCGGGCCTGGTTGCGCACCAAGGGCAACTCGATCGAGGGCGGCACCAGCGAGGTGCAGCTCAACGTGATCGCCAAGCGCCTGCTCGCGCTGCCCGACGCCTGACCCCTCTCTTCCTTCACCGACACCGCGAGGAACCCCGGCGATGCCGCTCGTCCTGACCGAAGAACAGACCCTGCTGCGCGACAGCGCGCGCGGCTTCATCGCCGAGAACGGCCCCGTCGCGCAGTTGCGCCGGCTGCGCGACGCGAACGACCACGACGGCTTCTGCCGCGAGCTCTGGGCGCGCTTCGCCGGCATGGGCTACACGGGCGTGCTGGTGCCCGAGGCGCACGGCGGCCTGGGCCTCGGCGCGGTCGAGGCCGGCGTGGTGATGGAGGAGATCGGCCGCCAGCTCACGGCCTCGCCCTTCCTCGCCTCGGGCGTGGTCGCGGCCACCGCACTGATGCGCGCGGGCAGCCCGGCGCAGCAGGCCGAATGGCTCGCGGCCATCGCTTCGGGCGAACGCATCGTGGCGCCGGCCTTCGACGAGCGCAGCAAGCACGACCCCGCGTGCATCGAACTGCGCGCGCAGCCCGCGGCCGAGGGCTGGCGTCTCGACGGCGCCAAGTGCTTCGTGGTCGACGGCCATGCGGCCGATGCCTTCGTGGTGTCGGCGCGCGCGCCGCAAGCGCCGGGCCCCAGCCTGTTCCTGGTACCGGCCGATGCCGCCGGCCTCGCGGTCGAGCGCGTGGCGATGGTCGATGCGCGGCCGACGGCGCGGCTGGTCCTCGACGGCGTCGCGCTGCCGGCGGCCGCGCTGCTGGGCGAGGCGCATGGCGCGGCGGCCGCGATCGAGGCCGCGCTCGACGCGGGCCGCGTCGCGGCCGCGGCCGAGCTGCTCGGGCTGGCCGAGGCCGCCTTCGAGCGCACGCTGGCCTACCTCAAGGAACGCCGGCAGTTCGGCCGCGCCATCGGCGAATTCCAGGCGCTGCAGCACCGTGCCGCCCTGCTGTGCACCGAACTCGCGATCACGCGCGCCGCGCTGGTCCATGCCCAGCAGACGCTGGCCGCCGGTGGGGCCGAGGCCGCGGCCGCCGCCTCCATCGCCAAGTCGCGCGCGGGCAGCACCGCCACGCTCGCGGTGCAGGAGGCCGTGCAGATGCATGGCGGCATGGGCATGACCGACGAGTTCGACGCCGGCCTCTACATGAAGCGCGCGCGCGTGCTGCAGGAGCTGTGGGGCGACGCGGACTTCCACGCCGACCGCCTGGCGCGGCTGCGCGGCTACTGAGCGGGAGCGCGACGATGAGCGCATCGCAGGACACCGACAGCTTCACCGGCACGCGCGAGGTCGCGCCGCAGCATGCCTTCGACGTGGCCGCGCTCGCGGCCTTCATGCGCGCGCACGTGGAAGGCTTCGAGGGCGAGCTGGCGGTCGAGCAGTTCAAGGGCGGCCAGTCGAACCCGACCTTCCGCCTGAGCGCGGGCGGACGCCGCTACGTGATGCGGCGCAAGCCGCCGGGCGTGCTCCTGCCCTCGGCCCACGCGGTGGACCGCGAGTACCGCGCGATCTGCGCGCTGGCCGCCACGCCGGTGCCGGTGGCGCGGCCTCTCGCGCTGTGCCAGGACCCGTCGGTGATCGGCACCGACTTCTACCTGATGGACTGCGTCGAGGGCCGCATCCTCTGGGACCCGGCGCTGCCCGGCATGGACCCGGCCGCGCGCGCGGCGCACTACGACGAGCTCAACCGCGTGATCGCCGAGCTGCACCGCGTCGACCCGCTGGCCGTGGGCCTGGCCGACCATGGCAAGCCCGGCCACTACATCGAGCGGCAGGTGGCGCGCTGGACGCGCCAGTACCGCGCCGCCGAGACCGAGACCATCGAGGCGGCCGACCGGCTGATCGAGTGGCTGCCGCGGCACATTCCGGCGGGCGACGAAACGCGCATCGTCCATGGCGACTACCGCATCGACAACGTGATCTTCCATCCGGACGAACCGCGCATCCTCGCGGTGCTCGACTGGGAGCTGTCGACGCTGGGCCATCCGCTGGCGGACTTCGCCTACCACTGCATGAGCTGGCGCATGGGCGGCCACTCGCGCGGCCTCGCGGGCGCGGACCTGGCCGCGCTGGGCATTCCCTCCGAGGCCGAGCACCTGCGGCGCTACCTCGAGCGCAGCGGCCGCGCGCCCGACGCGGTGAGCGCGCGCGACTGGAACTACTACCTCGTGTTCAACATGTTCCGGCTGGTGGGGATCCTGCAGGGGATCATGGCGCGGGCGCTCGCGGGCAATGCCTCGAATGCGAAGGCGCTCGAGGCCGGCCGGCGCGCGCGGCCGCTGGCCGAGCAGGCCTGGGCGATGGCGCGGGCGCTGGACTGAGCCCGGCGCCGCGCCGGCGGCCGCGTCAGGCCGCCGCGGCGCGCGCGTTCTCGCGCTCCTGCAGCTCGCGCCACTGCACCTTGCCCGTGCCCGACTTCGGCAGGCTGGCCACGAACTCCACGATGCGCGGAATCTTGTAGGCCGCCATGTTGGCGTGCGACCAGTCGACGATCTCCTGCGCGCCGATCTTGTCCACGAAGGCCGGGCGCAGCACCAGCAGCGCCTTCACGGTCTCGCCGCGCCGCGCGTCGCTGACCGCGATCACGCAGGCCTCCTGCACCGCCGGATGCTGGTGCAGCAGCGCCTCGACCTCGGCCGGCCAGACCTTGAAGCCGGCCGCGTTGATCATGCGCTTGAGCCGGTCGGTGAAGAAGAAGTAGCCCTCCTCGTCGGTGCGGCCCAGGTCGCCGGTGCGCAGGAAGCGCTGGCCGTCGATCTCGACGAAGGCCTGGCGCGTGGCCTCGGGGTTGTTCCAGTAGCCGCGCATCAGCTGCGGCCCGTGCACCACGATCTCGCCGACCTCGCCGGGCGGCAGCTCGGCCAGCGTCTGCGGATCGACCACGCGCGCGTCGACGTCGAAGATCGGGATGCCCAGGCACTGCGCCTTCGGCGCCTGCGGCGGGTTCATGTGCGTGGCGGCCATGGTCTCCGACATGCCGTAGCCCTCGCCATAGCTCAAGCCCAGCCGCTCGCTCATCTGCTCGGCCACCGCGCGCGGCATCGCCGCGCCGCCGCCGCCGATGCGCCGCAGGCTGCCGAGCTCGTAGTCGTCGAGCCGCGGGTTGGCCATGAAGTCGATCACCATCGCGGTGATCAGCGCCATGCTCGTGACGCCGTAGCGCTGGACGCACCGGGCTGCCGCGTCGCGGTCCCAGCGCGGCAGCAGCACCGTGGTGGCGCCGTTGTAGATGGTGCCGTTGAGCCCGCTCTGCATGCCCGTGACATGGAACATCGGCAACACCGACAGCGTCACCGAGCCCTGGTTGCCCGAATACCAGAGCCCGCCCGAGACGGTGTTGACCATGGTGCTGCGGTGCGTGTGCATGCAGCCCTTGGGCAGGCCGGTGGTGCCCGAGGTGTAGGGCATCACGCAGAGGTCGTCGGGGCCGCCGGCCAGCGGCGCGGGCTCGCGCGCGGCCGCGAGCACGTCCGACCAGGCGACGGCGCCCGCGGCGATGTCGGCCTCGGACAGCGCACGCCGCGGCTCGGCCACGAAATCGGGCACCGGCAGGCTGGTGGGCTCATGCAGGTAGTCGCTGTAGCTGGCCACCACCAGGTGCGCCAGCTCGTGGCCCAGCAGCGGCTGGATGCGCGCCAGCAATTCCTGCGACGCGAACGCGACCTTCGCGCCGCTGTCGCTCGCGCAGTGCCGCAGCTCCTGCGCGAGGTTCATCGGGTTCACCGGCACCACCACCGCGTCGGCGCGCAGGATGGCGTAGTAGGCCAGCATGAACTGCGGGCTGTTCTGCATGTAGAGCAGCACCCGGTCGCCGCGCGCCACGCCGCCGACCTGCTGCAGCCAGGCCGCGATGCGCTCGGTCTCGCGCTGGAAGCGCGCATAGCTCACGGCGTTGTCGTAGAAGACCACGCAAGCCTTGTCCGGGTAGCGCAGCGCCGAGATCTCGAGGTTGCGGTAGAGATGCGTCGCGGGCATCGGGATCGACGGCGCCACGTGCGATGGCAGGTGGGCAAGGTGCCGGTTGGACATCGTCCTCTTTCGTTGGTGGATGGGCGGTTCTGCGCAGCCGTCCTGCTTTCGCTCAGAACATACTGCAACTTCTAATTCTCCAGATCACACCCCATGGACGTCAATTATTTCGCAGGGAAAACACTGAGGAAATTCTCCATTGATCTCGCCAGAAAGCCATACCTATAATTCTTACGACCGGCGTTCACCGCCGGATTCCGCCGACGAAAACACCGCTCGCGCTTTTTTTTTGGCGCCAGCGATGAAACGATTCAGGAGACAAGCCTTGCGCCCCTCAGGCCACGCGCCCCCATGCCCTTCGCCGCGCACTGCGGTGAAACGATTCATCAAGGCCGCGGGCACCGGGAGTGCGGTGCCGGCCCTCGCGCGCCGCGCCGGCCATGTGCTGCTGGTGGTGGCGCTGCTGAGCGTCGCGACCTTCCTGATGCTCGAGCTGCTGCCGGGCAACGTGATCGACGCCATGCTCAGCGACAACGCACGCCCCGAGGAGATCGCGCGGCTGCAGCGCGAGCTCGGCCTCGACCAGCCGATGCACCTGCGCTTCCTCGGCTGGCTCGGCAACGCGCTGCAGGGCGACCTGGGCACCTCGCCGCTGAGCGGCGAAGCGGTGTCGCAGGCGATCGCGCACCGCCTGCCGGTGTCGATCCAGCTGATGCTTCTGGCGCAGTTGATCGCGCTGGCGCTGGCGCTGCCGCTGGGCATCTGGGCCGGCTACCGCGCGGGCGGCACGGCCGACCGCGCGATCTCGAGCGCCGCCTTCGGCGTGCTCGCGGTGCCGCATTTCGTGCTGGGCCTGCTGCTGATCCTGCTGTTCGCGATCTGGCTGCGCTGGTTCCCGGCCACCGGCTACGTGCCTTTCTCGAGCGATCCCCTCGCGAGCCTGCGCTCGCTGGCGCTGCCCGCGCTCACGTTGGCACTGGTCGAGGCGCCGATCTACCTGCGGCTGCTGCGCAGCGACATCGCCAGCACGCTGCGCGAGGAGTTCATCACCGTCGCGCGCGCCAAGGGGCTCCCGGACCTGCAGATCCTGGTGCGGCATGCGCTGCGGCCCTCCTCCTTCAGCCTGATCACGGTGATGGGCATCAACGTCGGCCACCTGATCGGCGGCGCCGTGATCATCGAGACGCTGTTCGCGCTGCCAGGCGTGGGCCGGCTGCTGATCGAGGCCATCACGAAGCGCGACTTCGTCACCCTGCAGGGCGTGGTGCTGTTCATCGGCGTGGCCTTCGTGCTCGTGAACCTGGCGGTCGACGCGGCCTACGCGCTGCTCGACCCTCGCGTGGGAGAGCGCCATGCACGCTGAATCGCTGCCCGCCGCGCCGGCGCAGGCCGCCGTCGCCGTGCCGAAGCGCCGCATCGGGCTGCGCGGCGTGCTGCGCCTGGGCCTGCCCTGCGCCTGGCTGCTGCTGGTGCTGGGCTGCGCCATCGCGGCCGACTGGCTGCCGCTGCCCTCGCCCACCGACATGGACTTCGCGGCCGCCGAGCAGGGCCCGAGCGCGGCCCACCTGCTGGGGGCGGATCTCGATGGCCGCGACATCCTCTCGCGGCTCGCGCATGGCGCGCGGGTGTCGCTCGCCGTGAGCCTGGTCGCGCCGCTGATCGGGCTGGTGTTCGGCTCGGCGCTGGGCCTGCTCGCGGCCTGGTACGGCGGGCCGCTGCGCACCGCGATCCTCGCGCTGCTCGATGCCATGCTGGCCTTTCCGAGCCTGGTGTTCGCGCTCGGCCTCACGGTGGTGCTCGGGCCCTCGGTGCAGAACGTGACGCTGGCGCTCGGCGTGATGTCGATCCCCGCCTTCGCGCGCATCGCGCGCGCCAACGCGCTGCCGCTGATCGGCCGCGAGTTCGTGCTGGCCGCGCGCACCGCGGGCGCGAGCGACCTGCAGATCATGCTGCGCGAGATCCTGCCGAACATGCGCATGTCGCTCCTGACCTACGCGCTCACCATCATGTCGGTGATGATCGTCGCGGAGGGCTCGCTGAGCTTCCTCGGCGTCGGCGTGCCGCCGCCCACGCCGAGCTGGGGCGGCATGATCGCCGAGGGCCGCGAATCGCTGGAGCGCGTGCCGCATGCGAGCCTGATCCCCGCGGCCGCGATGTTCCTCACCGTGCTGAGCCTGAACCTGCTCGGCGACAGCCTGCGGCAGCGCCGCGGCGGCGGGCGCGGAGGTCTGCGATGAACGACACCCTGCTCCAGGTGAGCCGGCTCGGCGTGCGGTTCCAGACCCCGCGCGGCACGCTGCACGCGCTCGACGACGTCTCGCTCGCGGTGGCGCGCTCGCGCACCCTGGCGATCGTCGGCGAATCGGGCTCGGGCAAGTCGGTGCTCTCGCGCTCGATCCTGCGGCTGCTCGGTCCCGCCGCGACGACCTCGCCCGAAGCGCGGATCCTGTTCGACAGCCGCGACCTGCTGCGGCTGGACCGCGCCGGCATGCAGGCGGTGCGCGGGCGGCGCATCGCGATGGTGTTCCAGGACCCGATGACGGCGCTGAACCCGGTGCGACCGATCGGCGTGCAACTCGCCGAGGGCATGCGCCAGCACCTGCGGCTCACGCGCCACGAGGCCGAGGCGCGCGCCGTCGCGCTGCTCGCGCAAGTCGGCATCGGCTCGCCCGAGCGCCGCCTGCGGCAGCTGCCGCACGAGCTCTCGGGCGGTATGCGCCAGCGCGTGGTGATCGCGATGGCGATCGCCTGCGAACCCGAGCTGCTGATCGCCGACGAACCCACCACCGCGCTCGACGTGACGGTGCAGGCCGAGATCCTCGACCTGCTGCGCCGGCTGCAGCGCGAGCACCGCATGACCATGATCCTCGTCACCCACGACCTCGGCGTGGCGGCCGGCCATGCCGACGACATCGCCGTGATGTACGCGGGCCAGGTCGTCGAGCAGGCACCGACCGCCGCGCTCTTCGACGCGCCGCGCATGCCCTACACGCGCGACCTGCTGCGCTCGATCCCGCGGCTCGACGATCCGCCGCATGCCGCGCTGCACACCATCGGCGGCCGGCCGCCCGCCGTGCACTCGCTCGCCGGCGGCTGCCGCTATGCACCGCGCTGCGACCGGCGCAGCGCGCATTGCGAGGCGCTGCGGCCCGCGCTCGAAGCCGTCGATGGGCGCGGCGACCGGGCCTGTCGCTGCTGGCGTCCGCTGGAGCACGCGGCATGAACGGCATCGATCCATCGACGGCACCGGTGCTCGCGGTGCGGGACCTCGAGGTGGTCTATCCGCTGGCCGGCCGGCAGGCCATGCGCGCCGTCGACCGCGTGGGCTTCGAGATCGCGCACGGCGAGACGCTGGCGCTGGTCGGCGAGTCGGGTTGCGGCAAGTCCTCGGTCGCCAAGGCCGTGATGCAGCTCGCGCCGGTGGCCGGCGGCGCGATCGCGCTCGAGGGCCAGCCGCTCGCGCGGCTCGATGCGCGCGCGCTGCAGCGGCTGCGCCGCCGCTTCCAGATGATCTTCCAGGACCCGATCTCCTCGCTGAACCCGCAGCGCACGGTGCGCGAGATCCTCGAATTCCCGCTGCGCGTGAACGGCCTGTTCGATCCGGTCGCGAGCGCCCGGCGCATCCGCGAGACGCTCGAGATCGTGGGCCTGGACAGCGAGAGCGTGCTCGGGCGCTATCCGCACGAGTTCTCGGGCGGCCAGTGCCAGCGCATCTCGATCGCGCGCGCCCTGATCCTCGAGCCGGTGCTGCTGGTGTGCGACGAGCCGGTGTCGGCGCTCGACGTGTCGGTGCGCGCGCAGGTGCTCAACCTGCTCAATGCGCTGCGCGGCCGGCTCGGCCTGAGCATGCTGTTCATCTCGCACGACCTCGCGGTGGTGCGCAACGTGGCCGACCGCGTGGCCGTGATGTTCCTCGGCGCGATCTGCGAGATCGGCCCCGCGCGGGAGGTGCTCGAGCGTCCGGCCCATCCCTACACCGCGGCGTTGCTGAGCGCGGTGCCGCGCGCCGATCCGGGCCTGCAGCCGCGGCGCATCGCGCTGCGCGGCGAGATGCCCTCGCCGATGGCGCTGCCCACGGGCTGCCGCTTCCGCACCCGCTGCCCGGGCGCGCAGGCCGCCTGCGCGGCCGCCGCGCCGCCGCTCGCGCGCCTGCCCGACGGGCGGGAGGTCGCGTGCCACTTTCCGTTCTCGGTGGCGGTGCCGCCGCCCGCCGCTGTCGCCCCCCTGGAACCCGAGGAAATCACCGCATGAAGCACTCCGCTCCCGTCTCCCGCATCGCCGCGCTGTGCGCCGCCGGCCTGCTCGGCACCGCCCTGCTCGTCCCCTGCGCCCACGCGCAGAAGAAGGGCGGCACGCTCACGCTCGGCATGGAGGCCGAGTTCAGCGGCTTCAATGCCGCGAAGGCCAAGATCTTCAACCAGAACACCAGCGCGCCGGCCTCCTCGGTGATGGAGACGCTGTTCGTGTTCGAGGGCAAGCAGATCGTGCCGCGGCTGGGCCTGAGCTTCGCCGAGGCGCCCGACCGCCTGAGCGCGACCGTGAAGCTGCGCCCGAAGGTCAGGTTCCACGACGGCACGCCCTTCGACGCCGACGCGGTGGTGGCGCACTACGCCTGGCTGATGGCACCCGAGAGCGGCATCAACCTGTCGATCATCGCGCCAGTCAAGACGGTGGAGAAGGTCGACGACCTGACGGTGCGCTTCGTGCTGAAGCAGCCGTGGTCGGCGCTGCAGTCGGCGCTGGCGTCGGAGAACCTCGTCAACTTCTTCGGCTCGCCGGCCGCGCTCAAAGCCGATCCCGAGGGCTTCCATCGCAAGCCGGTCGGCACCGGGCCCTTCGTGTTCAAGGAATGGCAGGCCGGCGACCGCATCGTGATGGAGCGCAACCCCGATTACTGGGACCCGAAGCTGCCCTACCTCGACCGGCTGGTCTACCGCGTGCTGCCCGACGGCAACACGCGCTACCAGAGCATCAAGTCGGGCCAGGTCGACATCGGCCGCATGGACACCGCGAACCACGTGCTCGACGCGAAGAAGGACCCGCAGCTCAAGGTGCACGAGTACCAGGGCTCGGGCGCGATCTCGTGGAACTTCAATGCCTCGAAGGAGCCCTTCAACGACCAGCGCGTGCGCGCGGCCGTGGTGCATGCCTTCAACAGCAAGGCGATGCTCGACACCTTCTTCCTCGGCACCACGGTCGCCACCACCGACCTGCTGGGCTCGAACTCGGAATGGCACTGCCCGAAGCTGAACTGGCGCGGCTACGACCTCGCCAAGGCGCGCGCGCTGGTGGCCTCGGTGGGCAAGCCGATCAAGTTCCAGCTGGTGTCGACCAACACGCCCGCGGGCCGGCGCCAGGCCGGCATGGTGCAGCAGTTCGTGAAGGAGGCCGGCATGGAGGCCGAGATCCGGCTGGTCGAGCAGAGCCAGAACGTGCGCGTGGGCCTGAGCGGCGACTACCAGATGGACGTCTGGCGCTTCAGCGACATCGTGGGCGAGCCCGACGTGGCGCTGGCCTATTACTTCGGCGGCGAGAACGGCGCGCCCGTGAGCCGCCACGACACCGCGAAGGTCGACGCGATCCTCGCCAAGGCGCGCGCCGAGACCGACAAGGGCAAGCGCAAGGCCATGTACTGCGAGGTCGCGCAGATCGTGTCGGACGAGGCGTTCCAGCTGATCCCGATCCGCGTCACCTATTACGCGGTGGCGAGCCCCAAGGTCCGGGACGTGCCGCCGATGCTCAACAGCGTGATCCGCACGCGCGCGATCTGGCTCGACCGCTGAGCTGCTCCATTCCTCCAACCACCAACGGACACACCATGGCCCGCATCCCCTACTTCGACCTCGCGCAGGCACCCGACTCCTACACCCGGCTGATCGCCTCGCGCCCGCCGCTCAACCTCTACCGCATGCTGCCGCACGCGGGCAAGGCGGCCGAGGGCTTCCTCGCGCTGGGCGGCGCGATCCTGCGCGACAACCGGATCGACGCGAAGCTGCGCGAGATCGCGATCCTGCGCGTGGGCATCCTCAGTGGCGCGAGCTACGAGGTGCACCAGCACAAGCGCGTGGCGCGCCGCGTCGGCCTGGCCGAGGACAAGATCGCCGCGCTCGAGAAAGGCGCCGACACCGCCGCGCTCGACGAGACCGAACGCATGGTGCTGGCCTACACCGACCAGGTGCTGCTGCACGTGAAGGCGCCCGACGCGATGTTCGAGGCGCTGTGCGAACGGCTCACGCCCGGCGGAGTCGCCGAGCTCACGCTGGTGATCGGCTTCTACATGCTGGTGAGCCGCTTCCTCGAGAACTTCGAGGTCGACATCGAGCCGCCCGGCACGGTCGAGTGAACGGCCGCCCTTCCCGCCCTTTCCCCGAACAACTTCTTCCTTCAGCACCATGAACCTCGCTCCCCAGGAACTCGACCCCGGCCTCCAGATGCACGACGAAACGCTGGGCCGCTCGCCGGGCCGCGGCCGCCTGCAGGGCCGCCGCGTGCTCGTGATCGGCGCCGGCCAGCGCGACATCCCCGAGGAACAGCCGCCCGTGGGCAACGGCCGCGCGATCTCGCTACTGTTCGCGCGCGAGGGCGCGAGCCTGGCCTGCGTCGACATGTCGCGGCCCGCGGTCGAGCAGACCTGCGCGCTGGTCGAGCGCGAGGGCGGCCGGGCCTTCGCCGAGGTCGCCGACGTGCGCGATGCCGCGGCCATCGCGCCGCTGGTGCGGCGCTGCGCCGAGCGCCTGGGCGGGCTCGACGGGCTGGTGCTCAACGTCGGCATCTCGCGCGCCCTGCCGCTGGACCGCCAGACGGCGGCCGACTGGGACGAGGAGTACGCCGTCAACGTGCGCAGCCACATGCTGTTCAGCCAGGCGGCGCTCGAACTCATGGCGCCGGGCTCGGCCATCGTGCTGATGTCCTCGCTGGCCGCGGTGCGCAACAGCGGGCGCAACCCGGCCTACGAATCCTCGAAGGCCGCGCAGGTGGCGCTGGCGCGCGCCATCGCGGTGGCTGGCGAGCCGCGCGGCATCCGCTGCAATGCGCTGCTGCCGGGCCTGATGGACACGCCCATGGGCCGCGACGCCTCGCGCCGGCGGCCGGGCCGCGCGGCGGCCGTGCCCTTCGGCCGCCAGGGCACGGGCTGGGAGGTGGCCTACGGCTGCCTCTACCTGATCTCGAACGAATCGAGCTACGTCAACGCGCACGCGCTGATGGTCGACGGCGGGCTGGGCGTGGGCGTGGCCCGCGCCTGAGCGAGGAGACCTCCTCATGAACGCAGACGCCTCGCGCCGCGGCGCGCTCCTGGCCCTGCTGGCGGCGGCGCTCCCGCTGCCGGCCAGCGCCCAGGCCGACAGCTTCCCCACGCGCCCGATCAAGCTGGTGGCCGGCTTCACGCCCGGCGGCGCCACCGACATCACGGCACGGCTGCTCGCCAACCAGATGGGCAGGATCCTCGGCCAGCCGGTGGTGGTCGAGAACAAGCCCGGTGCCTCGGGCAACATCGGCGCCGAGTTCGTCGCGCGCGCGCCGGCCGACGGCTACACGATCATGTACACCACGAGCACGGTGCACGGCATCAACCCGAACCTGTTCGCGCGCCTGCCCTACGACCCGGTGAAGGACTTCGCGCCGATCATGCGCGTGGGCAAGACCACCATGGTGCTGATCGCGAACAACGACTTTCCCGCGAAGACCGTCGGCGAGCTGATCGCGCAGGCCAGGGCCAGGCCCGGGCGCGTGGCCTATGCGAGCGCCGGGCCGGGCAGCACCTTCCACCTGACCACCGCGCTGTTCGCCCATCGCGCGCAGGTCGAGCTGCTGCACGTGCCGTACAAGGGCAGCGGGCCCGCGCTGTCGAACCTGATGTCGGGCGACGTGCAGGTGATGTTCGACAACATCTCCTCCTCGCAGTCGCTGATCAGGGCCGGCAAGGTGCGGCCGATCGCGGTGGCGGCCACGGCGCGCTCGGCGGTGCTGCCCGAGGTGCCGACCATCGCCGAGTCGGGCCTGCCGGGCTTCGGCATCTATTCGTGGGGTGGCCTGGTGGCGCCGGCCCATACGCCGCGCGAGGTGATCCGCAGGCTCAACGAGGCCGCGAACAAGGCGCTGCAGACCGAGGAGGTGCGCCAGGCGATGCGCGACAACGCGAGCGAACCGCAGGGCGGGACGCCCGAGGAGTTCGCGGCCTTCATCCGCAGCGAGATGGCGTTCTGGGGCGACGCGGTGAAGCTGACCGGCGCGAAGGCGGACTGATTCAGTCGGCGCTGCAGTTCCAGGCGCGCACGAACTGGACCGCCTTGGCCTGGGCGCGCTGGAAGGCGATGTCCCAGGTCGGCTGCTCGGAAATCACCAGGGCGCAGCGTGGAACGCCGTCCAGGAAGATCTCGGCCACGCCGGCGCAGGAGCCGTCGGCATTCATCGTGGGTTCGAAGGCGCCGGTCCAGTGATCCGGCAGTTCGAGAACGAGGGAGGGAGCGTGCATGTGCGCTCCATCTTAGGACTCAGGCTCGAAATAGACAACAAAAGTTAACATTCTTGCCGGAACAAAATCACGTTTTCCGCGCAAAAGCAGAAATGATTTGCTGGCAATTCGGCAATGTTTCGACTGGATTTGGGCCAGCCTGCCCGCTGTCGTTCCGGCTCAGGGCCGCGGCAGGCTCGAGAGAAAGGTCGAGACGAACAGCGATGCGGCCCGCCCGACCTCGAGCACCTCCGACAGATCGAAACGCTGCGGCGTGGCGCCGCTGTCGTCGCCCGCGTGCCGCACCTCGATCAGCACCTCGCTCGCGAGCTCGCGGTCGCCGCGGGCTTTTCCGTCGGGCATCAGCCAGGTATCGAGCATTTCCGGCGGAATCCGGCGAAAGATGGCGACCGCCGGCACGTAGCGGAAACATCGCTCCTCGGCCGTGGCGATGGGCATGCTGACGCGACAGGCGAAGCTGTCCTGCAATGTGTTTGTCACTCCCTGTACCTTTTTTGTGTGACGAGTTACGTAAGTTAATTCCTCCCTGCATGGGTAGGAAGAATCGAGTTACGTTTTGCATGGACGGTTTGTGAATAACACACGCTTGCGGATTCACAGTTCACGGTTTCACGTCCTCATTGCCGTCGTCGATGGCTTTCAGGCCGACGCAGTTCACAAGGCTTGACCGCGCGACGCTAAGGTTTTGACCTTCGTGACGCGCACGACTCCGCCTACAACCAAAGACATCAGGTAACTGACGGCAACCTTTGTTAAATCACCCGACCATCGCTCCAGCCCATCGACAACAGGAGGTACTGATGAGCTTCAAGGAGATCAACGACCGTTTCGGCCTGCAGTTCCAGCGCGGCAGCCGCGTGTTCTGCGACGGACGCCTGGGCACCATCACCGGCGCGACGCATTCGCACATCCGCGTGCGCTTCGACGGCCGCCAGAACGGCGCGCCCTGCGATCCGCTGGAAGTGCGGCTGGTGGACACGATGCCGGCGGGCGTGCCTGCCATGCCCGAGTCGCAGGTGTCGGTGCACGGGCAGTAGGCGAAACGATCGGGCGGCCATGCAATGCCGCCGCCATGCTGTCAGGCCGCGAAGGAACGAAAAGAAGGAAGCGCCACCCAGAGCGCATTCCGAGCGGCCAAGAAAAAAGCCCAGAAGCAGCGATGCTTCTGGGCTTTTCCGTCCTTGGACTTGCGTCCTCGGCACGGGTCTTGGCGGAACCGGAGGGATTCGAACCCTCGATGAGGCTCTACACCCCATACTCCCTTAGCAGGGGAGCACCTTCGGCCACTCGGTCACAGTTCCTGAAAGAAGCCGAGATTATGCCATCACTCAGGCGGCTGGTTGGTCCAGATCGAAGGCTTTGTGCAACGCGCGCACCGCCAACTCCATATATTTTTCGTCGATCACGACCGAGGTCTTGATCTCGCTGGTCGAAATCATCTGGATGTTGATGCCCTCTTCGCTCAGCACGCGGAACATCTTGCTCGCCACGCCCACGTGGCTGCGCATGCCGATGCCGACGATGCTGACCTTGCAGATCTTGGTGTCGCCGACGATCTCGGTCGCGCCCAGCGAAGGCATGACCTTGGCCTGCAGCAGGTCGACGGTGCGCGCGTACTCGTTGCGGTGCACCGTGAAGCTGAAGTCGGTCTTCCCGTCCTTGCTGAGGTTCTGGATGATCACGTCGACCTCGATGTTGGCGTCGGCCACCGCACCGAGGATGTGATACGCGATGCCCGGCTTGTCGGGCACGCCGAGCACCGAGATCTTGGCTTCGTCGCGGTTGAAAGCGATGCCGGATACGACGGCTTGTTCCATGTTTTCGTCTTCCTCGAAAGTGATCAGCGTGCCGGACTTGGCCTCTTCATTGATGTCGATGTCCCAGGGCGTGAAGCTGGACAGCACGCGCAGCGGCACCTTGTACTTGCCGGCGAATTCCACCGAGCGGATCTGCAGCACCTTGGAGCCCAGGCTCGCCATCTCGAGCATCTCCTCGAAGCTCACGGTCGAGAGGCGGCGCGCATCGGGCTCGACGCGCGGGTCGGTGGTGTAGACGCCGTCGACGTCGGTGTAGATCAGGCACTCGTTGGCCTTCATCGCGGCCGCGATCGCCACCGCCGAGGTGTCGCTGCCGCCGCGGCCCAGCGTCGTGATGTTGCCGGCATCGTCCACGCCCTGGAAGCCGGTGATGACGACCACGCGGCCGACCGCGAGGTCGGCGCGCACGCGGGCATCGTCGATGCTCTCGATGCGGGCCTTGGTGTAGGAGCTGTCGGTGCGCACCGACACCTGCCAGCCCGCGTAGCTCACGGCCTCCACGCCCTCGGCCTGCAGCGCGATCGCCAGCAGCGCCGACGAGGCCTGCTCGCCCGTGGAGGCGAGCATGTCGAGCTCGCGGTTGTGCGCCTCGGCCGGTTTGCTGGGCGCGAGCTCTTTCGCCAGGCCGAGCAGGCGATTGGTTTCGCCGCTCATGGCACTCGGGACCACGATCATCTGGTGGCCGGCGCGCGCCCACTTGGCGACGCGCTTGGCGACATTGCGGATGCGCTCGGTCGAGCCCATCGACGTGCCGCCGTATTTGTGAACGATCAATGCCATGGGTGAATTCTGAGAGAAGAAAAATCCCGCGCTTCAACCATATGCGGCGCATGCGGCGAAGGCGGCGCCCCGCAGGCTGTCAGCGCGAGGCTGGTGGCGAGGGCGGGGCATTGTACCAATGCAGCCGATCCCCCCTGCGTTCGGCGAAACCGTCGGCCACCTTGAGGTGGATCCGGTGGCCGCGCGTGGTGCAGGCGCGGACCTGGTCGAGCCACTGGTCGAGCTGCGCCGCGCTCGGTGCGCGACCGTGCACGCGCGCGAGCCAATGGCGCAATACGTTGGCCTGCCGGGCACGCGACAACGCCTGCAGCGCGGCGATCCGCGGCGGCTCGCCGACGGTCTCCAGATCCTGCGCCGCGACCTCGTCGAGCAGTTGCTGCGCCTGCGCCGCATGGCCGGCGCTGCGCGCGAAGGTGCCGCGGAACTGCGGGAAGGCCTCGGCCAGCGCGGGCAGCAGCACGGCGCGGATGCGGTTGCGCGTGAAGCGCGCGTCGGTGTTCGTCGGATCCTCGATCCACGGCAGCCCGGTGGCCTCGAGCCACGCGCGGATCTCGCTGCCAGGCACCGCGAGCAGCGGTCGATGGAAGTCGATGCCGCCGCGCAGCGCATGCGCGGGCATGGCCGAAAGACCCGGCAGCCCCGCGCCGCGCGACAGCGCCAGCAGCAGGGTCTCGACCTGGTCGTCGGCGTGATGGCCCAGCGCGATGGCGCGCACCCCCTGCTCGCTCGCCATCGCGGCCAGGGCCTCGTAGCGCGCGCGCCGCGCCGCATCCTCGGGGCTGTCGCCGGCGGCATGGCGCGCATCGACGCGCCGCACGCTCGCGGGCACGCCGAGCCGCTCGCAGACCGCGCGGCAATGGCGTTCGAAATCGTCGGCCGCCGACTGCAGGCCGTGATGCACGTGCAAGGCACGCACCTGGCCCGGCCAGCGCGCGGCGCAGGCCGCCAGCAGTGCGGTGGAATCGGCCCCGCCGCTGAAGCCCACGGCCAGCGGCAGATGCGCCGGCTCGAACGCGGCCAGGGCCCGTTCGAAGGCGGCGATCATGAAAGCTGCGCCAGCGGGCTCAGCGGCCGGCGTCGGCCTTGGTGTCGGTGAAGCGGCCGTAGCTCTGGAGGCGCTCGTAGCGGCGGTCGAGCAGTTCGCGCGGCTTCAGGTCGCTGACCTGGCGGAACGCATCGTTGAGCGCGCGCTTGAGGAAGGCGGACATCTGGCGATGGTCGCGGTGCGCGCCGCCGACCGGCTCGCTCACGATCTTGTCGACCAGGCCCAGAGCCTTGAGGCGGTGCGCGGTGATGCCGAGCGCGTCGGCGGCTTCCTGCGCCTTCTCGCTGGTCTTCCAGAGGATCGAGGCGCAGCCTTCGGGGCTGATCACCGAATACACGGAGTACTGCAGCATCAGCACCTGGTCGCCGACCGAGATCGCCAGCGCGCCGCCGGAGCCGCCCTCGCCGATGATGGTCACGATGATCGGCACCTCGAGCTGCGCCATCTCGAAGATGTTGCGGCCGATGGCCTCGGACTGGCCACGCTCCTCGGCGTCGATGCCGGGATAGGCACCGGGCGTGTCGACGAAGGTGAAGACCGGCAGCTTGAACTTCTCGGCCGTCTTCATGAGGCGCAGCGCCTTGCGGTAGCCCTCTGGCTTGCTCATGCCGAAGTTGCGCGCGGTGCGCTCCTTGGTGTCGCGGCCCTTCTGGTGGCCGAGCACCATGCAGGGCGTGCCGTTGAAGCGCGCGAGGCCGCCGACGATCGAGAGGTCGTCCGAGAAGTGGCGGTCGCCGTGCAGTTCGACGAAGTCGGTGAAGATCTCGTGGACGTAGTCGAGCGTGTAGGGGCGTTCCGGATGCCGCGCGATCTTGGTGATCTGCCAGGGCGTCAGGTCGCTGTAGATGTCCTTGGTGAGTTGCTGGCTCTTTTTGCCGAGCTGATCGATTTCTTCCGAGATGTCGACCGCGGATTCGGTCTGCACATAGCGCAATTCTTCGATCTTGGTTTCGAGCTCCGCGATGGGTTGCTCGAAGTCTAGGAAGGTTCGTTTCGCCAACGTCTTCTCCTGTTTTTCAGTATGCGACGACCGGCGCCGGGTCGAGAGAGCGCCAAATATACCAAGTCGCCACGCTGCAATACGGGGCCCAGGCCACGGCCACGTCGCGGGCATCGCTGCGGCTGACGGGGTCGCCCGAAAAATAGTTGACGCTGATGCCGTTGAGCAGCCCCAGGTCGTCCACGGGCAGCACGTTGGGCCGCATCAGGTGGAAGATCAGGAACATCTCGGCGGTCCAGCGCCCGATGCCGCGAATGGCGACGAGCTCTTCGATGATCAGCTCGTCGGCCATGTCCTTCCAGGCATCGACGTGCACCTTGCCCGAGTCGAAATGCAGCGCGAGGTCGACCAGGTAGTCGATCTTGCGCACCGACAGGCCGGCCGCGCGCATGTCGTCGACCTTGAGCTTGAGCACGTTGCGCGGCGTGAGCTTGCGCGGCAGCGCGGCGAAGCGGTCCCAGACCGATTGCGCGGCCTTCACCGAGATCTGCTGCCCGACGATGCTGCGCGCCAGCGTGACGAAGGCGTCGCCATGCGATTCGAGGCAGGCATCGCCGAACTGCGGAATCAACCGCTTCATCACGCGGTCCTTCTTGGACAGGTGCCTGCAGGCCTCCTCCCAATAGTCCGGCGTGATGATCTCGACGCTCGTCTTGGGCAGGGTGGGCATGGGATTGGTCGTTCCGTTCACTGGGCAACGGCCCAGGTGGTGCCGGTGGGCGAGTCCTTGAGCACGATGCCCTGGTCGAGCAGCTCCTTGCGGATGCGGTCGGCCTCGGCGAAGTTCTTCGCGGCCTTGGCATCGGCACGCTGTGCGATCAGCACCTGGATGGCCGCGTCGTCGAGCGCGCTGCCCGCCTGCAGGAAGGCCTGCGGGCTGCCCTGCAGCAGGCCGAGCACGCCGCCCAGCGCCTTGAGCAGGCCCGCGACCTCGGCCGAGCGCGTGCGGTTGACCTCGCCCGCGAGCTCGAACAGCACGGCGATCGCCTCGGGCGTGCCGAAGTCCTCGTCCATCGCGGCCTTGAAGCGCGCCGCGTGCGGTTGCGTCCAGTCGATCGCCACGTTCGCGGGCGCCACCGCGTCGAGCGCGGTGTAGAGGCGCTTGAGCGAGTTGCGTGCATCGTCGAGATGCACGTTGCTGTAGTTCAGCGGGCTGCGGTAGTGCGTGCGCGCGACGAAGAAGCGGATGGTCTCGGCGTCGTACTTCTCGAGCACGTCGCGGATCAGGAAGAAGTTGCCCAGGCTCTTGGACATCTTCTCGTCGTCGACGTTGATGAAGCCGTTGTGCATCCAGGTGCGCGCGAACGGCGCCTGGCCGGTCGCGCCCTCGGATTGCGCGATCTCGTTCTCGTGGTGCGGGAACTGCAGGTCGGCGCCGCCACCGTGGATGTCGAAGCGTTCGCCCAGCAGGTCGCAGGCCATGGCCGAGCACTCGATGTGCCAGCCCGGGCGGCCGGGCCCGAACTCGCTGGCCCACTTCACCTCGTCGGGCTCGCTGGGCTTGGCGCTCTTCCAGAGCACCGGGTCGAGCGGATCGTCCTTGCCGTCGAGCACAGCCACGCGCTCGCCCGCATGCAGCTCGTCGAGCGACTTGCCGCTGAGCTTGCCGTAGCCGGGAAACTTGCGCACCGCGTAGTTCACGTCGCCGTTGGGCGCGCGATAGGCCAGGCCCTTCTGCTCGAGCGTGCCGATCATCGCGAGCATCTGCGGAATGAACTCGGTGGCGCGCGGCTCGTGCGTGGGGCGTTCGATGCCAAGCGCATCGGCATCCTCGTGCAGCGCGTCGATCATGCGGTCGGTCAGCGAACGGATGCTCTCGCCATTCTCGACCGCGCGGCGGATGATCTTGTCGTCGATGTCGGTGATGTTGCGCACGTAGGTCACGGCGAAGCCGCTGGTCTTGAGCCAGCGCTGCACCACGTCGAAGGCGATCATCGAGCGCGCATGGCCCAGGTGGCAGAAGTCGTAGACCGTCATGCCGCAGACGTACATGCGCACCTGACCGGGCAGCAAAGGGGAGAACTCCTCCAGTTCACGCGAAAGCGTGTTGTAGATGCGCAGACTCATGAGATTCGGAAAGCGTCGTGTCGCGCTCGTGCGATGCGGGCGAACGACGGTGTTTTCAGGGGTGATGGGGCTGTGGCGACGAGGCGGCTGGACAGGGGCCCTCGGCTACAATGCCGGGCAGTATAAACGGCTGCCGCCGAGTCTTCTTCCGGGTGTTTTCGAGCCCTTGCGCAGCGCAAGGCTTGCTCCCGACCCGGCTCCACCCCGCCCCCAATTCCGCGGCATTCGTGCCGCACTTTTGCAGAGGCTTCATGAAGAACGCCGTGTTTCCCAGACTTTCGATCGCCATCGCCCTGCTGTTCGGCCTGTGGGCCTCCGCGGCCCAGGCCAACGACTACGACGACGTCAACCTGCTGCTGCGCCAGGGCAAATCGAACGAGGCGCTGGCCAAGGCCGACACCTACATCGCCGGCAAGCCGCGCGATCCGCAGATGCGCTTCCTGCGCGGCGTGATCCTCACCGAGCAGGGCAAGAAGGACGAGGCCGTCAAGACCTTCACCCAGCTCACGCAGGACTTCCCCGAACTGCCCGAGCCCTACAACAACCTCGCGGCGCTCTATGCCTCGCAGAGCCAGTTCGACAAGGCGCGCGATGCGCTCGAGACCGCGCTCAAGCTCAACCCCAACTACGCCACGGCCGAGGAGAACCTCGGCGACGTGTATGCGCGCCTCGCCGCCCAGTCCTACACCAAGGCGCAGCGCTTCGCGACCACCAACACCAGCGTCGCGCCGAAGCTCGAACTGATCCGCCAGATCTTCACGCCGAAGGCCGAAGCCGACGCGGCCGCGCTGCCCGGCGCCGCGCCCGTGGTGCGCAAGCCGGTGGGCCGCACCAGCAAGTAGGCGACGCGAGCCGCCGTCGAAACGCGGCCTCGCGCCGGAACGTTTTTCGCAGGCTCGCGCTCCCACGGCCAGCCTTCATCCTTTTCATCCCTCGGACACGGAGCTCTTTCCTTGACGATCCAAGCCCTCTCCCGTTTCAGCCGCCGCGGCGCCCTCGTGTTCGCGGCCACCCTCGCCTTCGCCGCCGCGGGCCATGCCCAGGCACAGCAGCGCGTGAAGCTCGCGACCTCGGCCGGCGACATCGTGGTCGAGCTCGACGCGGCAAAGGCGCCGAAGACGGTCGAGAACTTCCTGCAGTACGTCAAGGACAAGCACTACGACGGCACCGTGTTCCACCGCGTGATCGACGGCTTCATGATCCAGGGCGGCGGCTTCACGGCCGACCTGCAGCAGAAGCCCACGCGCGCGCCGATCCCGCTCGAGGCGAGCAACGGCCTGAAGAACGACAAGTACACGATCGCCATGGCGCGCACCGGCAACCCGAACTCGGCCACCTCGCAGTTCTTCATCAACGTGAAGAACAACGACTCGCTCAACGCCCCCAACCCCGACGGCTACGGCTACACGGTGTTCGGCAAGGTGGTGGCGGGCACCGACGTGGTCGACAAGATCCGCGGCGTCGCCACCGGGAACAAGAACGGCATGCAGAACGTGCCGGTCACGCCGGTCGTGATCCAGTCCGCCACCCTGGCGAAGTAAGCCAGCCCCACCCCTTTCAAGGAGCATCCAGCATGAGCAATCCCCAAGTCGACCTGCACATCCAAAACCTCGGCGTGATCACGCTCGAACTCGACGCCGAGAAGGCGCCGAAGTCGACCGCCAACTTCATCGAGTACGTGAAGAAGGGCCACTACGACAACACGGTGTTCCACCGCGTGATCCCCGGCTTCATGGTTCAAGGCGGCGGCTTCGAGCCCGGCATGAAGCAGAAGCCCACCGGCGCGGAGATCGAGAACGAGGCCAACAACGGCCTGAAGAACGCGGTCTATACCGTGGCGATGGCCCGCACCAGCGCGCCGCACTCGGCCACCGCCCAGTTCTTCATCAACGTGGCCGACAACGGCTTCCTCAACCACACCGCCCCCTCGGCCCAGGGCTGGGGCTACGCCGTGTTCGGCAAGGTGGTCAAGGGCACCGAGGTGGTCGACAAGATCAAGGCCGTGAAGACCGGCCGCAAGGGCTTCCATGACGACGTGCCGCTCGAGGACGTCGTGATCGAGAAGGCCGTCGTCGTCGGCGAATGACGACAGGGCCGGCGGCGGCATGAGCATGGCAGCCACTGCACCCGCGGCCTTCGCGGAACTGGTGGCGCCTGCCTCCTGGCGCACCGTCGACCTGATCTCCGACCTGCACCTGCAGGCCGGCGAGCCCGCCACCTTCGAGGCCTGGCGCGGCTATCTCGAGAGCACGCCGGCCGACGCGCTGGTGATCCTCGGCGACCTGTTCGAAGTCTGGGTCGGCGACGACGCGGCCGACGAGCCGGGCTTCGAGGCCCAGTGCGCCGAGCTGCTGCGCCGCACGGCCGCGCGGCTGCCGGTGTTCTTCATGCACGGCAACCGCGACTTCCTCGTCGGCGCCGCGCTCGCGGCCCGAAGCGGTCTCACGCTGCTCGACGATCCCACGGTGCTGGTGCTGCACGGCGAACGCTGGCTGCTGAGCCATGGCGACGCGCTGTGCCTGGACGACACCGACTACCTGCGCTTTCGCGCCCAGGTGCGCACGCCCGAGTGGCAATCGGCCTTTCTCGCGCGCCCGCTCGCCGAGCGCCGCGCCCTCGCGCGCGCGATGCGCGTGCAAAGCGAGGACCGCAAGCGCGATCCCTCGGTGGTCTGGGCCGACGTCGATGCCGATGCGGCGCGCGACTGGCTCGCGCGTGGCAACGCACGCACGCTGATCCACGGCCACACGCACCGCCCGGCCGACCACGACCTCGGCAACGGCCTGCGCCGCCTCGTGCTCAGCGACTGGGATGCCGCCGCGCATCCGCCCCGCGCGCAGCTGCTGTGCCTGTCCCCGGCGGGCGCCCAGCGCGTCGATCTGCGCTAGACACACCCCACGCGATGCTCGACTGGCTGCGCCGCCTGCGCCATCCGCGCGCCCTGCCCCCGATTCCCGAAGCCGCCTGGCAGGCCACGCTCGCGCGCTATGCCTTCCTGGCCGAGCGCCCGGCCGCCGACGTCGAGCGGCTGCGCGTGCTCACGGCGCAGTTCCTGCGCGACAAGCAGTTCCATGGTGCCCAGGGCTTCGTCATCACCGATGAGGTCGCGCTCGCGATCGCGGCGCAGGCCGTGCTGCCGGTGCTGCACCTGCGCGGCGGCCTGGTCTGGTACGACGATTTCGTCGGCATCGTGGTGCATCCCTCCGAGGTGGTCGCCCAGCGCAAGGTGGTCGACGAGGCCTCGGTGGTCCACGAATACGAGGAAGTCGTGGCCGGCGAGGCCATGGACCACGGTCCGGTGATGCTGAGCTGGCAGGACGTGCTCGCCAGCGGCGCCACCAGCGAGGGCGGCTACAACGTGGTGATCCACGAGTTCGCCCACAAGATCGACATGCGCGGCGGCGATGCCGACGGCTGCCCGCCGCTGCCGCCGGGCTTCGCTGGCAGCCGCAATGCGCGCGAGGCGCGCGCGGCCTGGCTCGGCGTGCTGCAGCCCGCCTACGAGGCCTTCCGCGAGCAGACCATCATGGCCGAGCGCTTCGGCGCCGAGCCGCCCTGGCTCGACGACTATGGCGCGACCTCGATCGGCGAATTCTTCGCGGTGGCCTGCGAGGCCTACTTCGTGAACCGCGCGAACTTCGGGCGCGACTTTCCGGGCGTGCTCGAACTGTTCGACCGCTTCTTCGGCCCGCCGCCGAGCCGAGGCTAGGCGGCGATCCTCGCGCCCGGCGCGATCGTCGACGGCGCCGCGTTGAGGGTCTCGATCGCGAAGCCGGCCGCGGCCTTGTAGCGCGCCATGTAGGCTTCGCGCTCGGCCGCCGGAATGACCTGCTCGATGTCGTCGAACACGCCGCCGCAGCGCTCGTCGACCAGGCCCAGCAGGCCGAACGGACCGGCTCCGCGGTTGCGCAGCACCAGCGCCGAGATGTCGGCGCACAGGCGCTCGTCGTAGGCGCGCAGCGCGGCCGGCGTCACGCCGTGCGAGAGCATGGAGGCGCCGAGCACGCGCGCATCGACGATGGCCTGGCTCGCGCCGTTGGAACCCACCGGGTACATCACGTGCGCGGCGTCGCCGAGCAGCGCGACATGGCCGTCGACCCAGGTCGGCACCGGGTCGCGGTCGATCATCGGGTACTCGAAGACCTCCTTCGCGCCGCGCAGCATCGAGGGCACGTCGAGCCAGCCGAAGTCCCAGCCATCGAAGTGGTGGGCGAAGTCCTTCAGTTCGACGCGCCGGTTCCAGTCGCCCTGCGTCCAGCCCTCCGCGTTGTCGACCGTGATCTCGGCGATCCAGTTGATGGTGGCCAGGCCCGTGGCGGGATCGGGCGGCGAGATCGGATAGAGCACCACGCGATGCCGCAGCGAGCCGACGCCGACGAAGGACGCGCCGCTGCGCACCGGCACGCCCGGCGTGGTGCCGCGCCACATGATGGCGCCGCCCCACTGGATCGGCGGCTGCTGCGGATGCATCTGCGCGCGCACCGCCGAATGCAGGCCGTCGGCCGCCACCAGCAGGCGGCCCTCGACCTCGCTGCGCTGGCCGTCGCGCGACTCGACCAGCGCGGTCACGCCCTGCTCGCCGTTGCGATAGCCCGTGACCCGCTGGCCGAGCTGGATCGCATCCGGCCCGAGCCGCTCGAGCGCCGTGCGATACAGCAGCATCTGCAGCTCGCCGCGATGCAGCGAGTACTGCGGCCAACGGTAGCCCGCGCGCAGTCCGCGCGGCTCGGCATAGACCTCGTTGCCGTTGCGCCCGACCAGCGCCCATTCGCGCGCCTGGATGCCGATGCGGTCGAGCAGGTCGTTGCCGATGCCGAGCTCGTGCAGTTCGCGCACCGCGTTGGGCTGCAGGTTGATGCCCACGCCCAGCGGCTGCAGCGCGGGCACCGCTTCGAGCACGCGGCAGGGCACGCCGATCTGGTGCAGGGTCAGCGCGAGCGAAAGGCCGCCGATGCCGCCACCGGCGATCAGTACGGGAGATGCGTCAGGAGTGGAGGCCATGCGGCGATCGTCGAAAGTCGGAAAAAGGAAGGGCCGCACGAAGCGGCCCGAGGAATGCCGGGCTCGCCACGGGCGCCCGGGCCCGCGGCGGCGCGTCGGCCGCTTACTTGCGCAGCAGCGCCTTCAGCGCGTTCTGCAGGCGCCGCGCGCTGGTCGCGTCGTGCGCAGCGGCCAGCACCTTGCCGGCATCCTGGCCCCAGGTCTGGGCCGGCGCCGGATCGCCGCGCTTGGTCAGCAGCTTGAGCTGCAGCGCACGGCGCGCTTCGAGCTGCTCGGCGGGCGTGGGCACTTCGGCGGCCATCTCGAGGCGCAGCAGCGCTTCGGCAGCCTCGTCGGCACGCGCGGCCGGCGAAGCGCCGATTGCCTGCGACCAGCTGCTGCGCACCGCGGGCGTGACCGCGCGGCCGAGTTCCTGAACGCTCGGCAGGCGCGCGGCATCGCGCTGCTCCCAGGCGCCGAGCACCTGGGTCAGCGCTTCGCCGTGGGCCTGGGCCGCCAGCTTGCGCAGTGCCATGTCGGCACGCTCGAGCGCCTCGCGCTGGGCACGGAAGGCGGTGTCGCCCAGGCGAGGACCGCGGTCCTCG
>NZ_JBMDKG010000035.1:0-93859 GCF_057809595.1 Variovorax sp. FG153 | reverse complement strand
CCCCCCCCCCCGGTTCCACCGGGGCGTCCGAGAAGAAGGCGAAGCCGGGTCCCTGGCGCTGCTGCTTGACGCGGTACATCGCCTGGTCGGCGCAGCGCAGCAGCTGCGCCAGCGTGCGGCCGTCCTCGGGGTTGCAGGCGATGCCCAGGCTCATGCCGACCGACACCTCGGCGCCATCGGCCTCGATGGGCTGCAGGCCGGCGTCGACGATGCGGCGCGCCATCTGCGCGAGCGCCGCGCGCGAGGGCCGGCCCGGCACCAGGATCGCGAACTCGTCGCCACCCAGGCGCGCCACCGTGTCGCTCGCGCGCAGCTGCGAGCGCAGCCGCGCCACCGTCTGCACCAGCACCGCGTCGCCGACCGCGTGGCCGTGGCCGTCGTTGACTTCCTTGAAGCCGTCCAGGTCGAGCAGCATCAGCGCGAAGGGCTGGTCGCGGCGCAGCCATTCCTCGCCGCGGCTCTCCAGGCCGGCGCGGCTGGCGGCGCCGGTCAGCGCGTCGGTGCCGAGCGCTTCCACCAGCTGCTGGGTGCGCGCCGTCAGCGCCTGCTCGGAGCGCAGCACCAGCCGCAGCCGCGAGGCCATCGCCACCGCGAACACCACCAGCTCGACCACCAGCGCCGCCTGCGAGACGTTCATCTGGCCGGGCGCCCACTCGATCCAGCCCCAGCTCGCGAACACGATCGCGCCGATGCCGGCCAGCAGCAGCCCGACCCCGATGCAATAGAGCACGGCCGGCCAGTAGCGCCGACGGATCGCGAACATCGCGCCGATCACCATCACCGCCGTCGAGGCCACCACCGACATCTGCACCAGCCGGAAGGTGATCAGCGGATGGGCGCCCCAATGCGCGTAGGGAATGGCCAGCAGCAGCGCGACCGAGAAGGCCTGCACCAGCCGGTCGAGCAGCGGCGCGAAGTGCGACAGCCGCAGCAGCCGCCGGCCGAACTGCAGCTTGCACAGCGCCCACAACGCGGGTCCGGCCGTGTAGGCGAAGCCGGCGCCGGCCGGCCAGTGCGCGAACGGGTAGCGCAGCGCATGGCCGTTGATGCTCGCGAGCGCGAGCAGGCCGCAGAGGCAGGCCAGCATGTAGTAGGCGTAGAGCGCCTCGCCGAACACCACGAACAGCACCAGGCCGTAGACCATGAGCCCGAGCAGCAGGCCGTAGCTGACGCCGTCGAACATGCGCTTGTCCTGCGTCGACTGCAGGTAGTCGGCCGGGTCCCAGAGCGTCACGTCGTAGATGCGCGCGAAGGTCGACTCGACGCGGAAGTACACCGTGTAGACGCCCGGCCCCGGCAGCTCGAAGCGCCAGGCCATCTGCTCGGAGGCGGCCGGCCGCGTGGCCCAGGGATGGCGCATGCCGGTGACCACCGGCTCGGCCAGCGCGTGGCCCGTGGTGTCGAAGGGGCCGTAGAAGCGGATGTCGCGCGTCGACACCGTGGGCACCAGCATCAGCCATTCGCGCGCCGCGTCGGCCGGGTCCTGCAGCTGCATCTGCAGCTTGAACCACAGCACGCGGTCGGATTCCTGGCCGCGCAGCGGCTGGTCGGGCAGGGTGAAGCGCGCTTCCTGCGCCGGGGTGCGTACCTCGTCGATGCCGAGGGCGCGGGTCGTGTCCTCGAAGAACTGGAGCTGCTGCACGGCGGGCAGGCCGGTGCCCTGGCGCGAGAGCGAGAGCACCGGCTGGCGCGCGTCGGCCGGCGCCGCGCCGAAGGCCGGGTTCAGCACGGCGAGAAGCAGCAGCGCCAGCAGCCATTGCCAGAGCGCGCGATGCGCGGCGCGAGGGCGTGCCGGCCCGTACCCTGGCGCGAAGGCGCGAGACGGAACGGACGCGGATTCCAGGGACATGGGGCGAACGAAGGCGCGCCGCTGGCGGGCGGTGTGAATGAGGAAGTTTGCAATTGTGTCCTACGGACTTCGGTGGGTGGGCGGGGCGTGGCCTGGTTGCCACGGGTGGCCGACGAACGGTTCGGGGGCCTTCCCGAAGGAGGCCGGAACGGAGGCGTTCCCGCCATTTCATGCGGTGATTGAATGTGCCATTCACCGCAAATATTGCGGTGAATGAGTTTGCTCCTGTGGTGAACACGGCGTCTAATCTCCGCATGAATAGCGGAGAAAACCTCTATATCTGGCAAGCCGACGACTGGCCCGGGTGGCGCTATAACCTGTCCGCCCTGGCCCAGCCCCTGGCCGATGTCAGCCGCGCCCAAGGCGCCTTGCTGGGCCGGCTGGCAGACGTCGGGCTCGCGCTGCGCGACCAGGCCAGCCTGGCGGCGCTGACCGACGACGTGGTCAAGACCAGCGAGATCGAGGGCGAGGTGTTGGACGTGGCCTTGGTCCGTTCGTCGATCGCGCGCCGGCTCGGGCTCGACATCGGCGCGCTGGCGCCCGTGGACCGGCACGTGGACGGCGTGGTCGAGATGGTGCTCGACGCCACCTCGCGCAGTGGCGAACCCCTCACCGCCGAGCGCCTTTTCGGTTGGCACGCGGCGCTGTTCCCGACCGGCTATTCGGGCCTGTCGAAGATCGACGTGGGCCGCTGGCGCGACGACGCGGCCGGTCCGATGCAGGTCGTCTCGGGCCCCGTGAACCGGCGCAAGGTCCACTTCGAGGCACCGCCGGCGGACACGTTGCCCGCGCAGGTGGAAGCTTTCCTGGCCTGGGCCAACCGGGAGCCGGACGAACCCGTCCTCCTCAAGGCGGGCCTGGCGCACCTGTGGTTCGTCACCTTGCATCCCTTCGACGACGGCAATGGCCGCATCGCACGCGCCGTCGGCGATCTGTTCCTCGCCCGTGCCGATGGCACGGGGCAGCGCTTCTACAGCCTGTCGGCGCAGATCCAGCGCGAGCGCAAGGCGTACTACGACATCCTCGAGCGCACCCAAAAGGGCTCGCTCGATGTCACCGCATGGCTGGCCTGGTTCCTCGACACGCTGGGCCGAGCCACCGCCAGCGCGCAGCTCACGCTCGACGGCGTGCTGACCAAGGCGCGCTTCTGGCAGCGCTGGGCCGGCACGCCGGTGAACGAGCGCCAGGCGAAGCTGCTCAACCGCCTGCTCGACGGCTTCGAAGGCAAGCTCACCAGCAGCAAGTGGGCGGCTATCGCCAAGTGTTCGCCGGATACGGCGCTGCGCGACATCACGCAGTTGCTGGCGCTGGGGGTGCTGAAGAAGTCGGCGGGGGGTGGGCGCAGCACGGGGTACGAGCTGATGGACTCCTGAGCCTCAACGCGCACCCGTGGCCTGCTTCCCGTTCGCCGCCGCCGGCAGCCGCTCGTCGCGCGCGAACATCTGCGCCACCAACTGCCGCAGCCACACGTTGCCCGGATCCGCATGCTGGCGCTCGTGCCAGTGCAGCCGCACCGAATAGGGCGGGAACGCGATCGGCGATTCGAGCACGCGCAGCTTCTCGCTTTCCGCGAAGGCCTCGCCAAGGCTGCGCGGCACCACCACCAGCAACTCGGTCTCGGCCACGATGCGCGACACGCCGAGGAAGCTCGGCACGCGCAACCCGATGTTGGGCTTGATCTTCAGCGCCGCCAGGGTGCGCTCGACGATCGACGGACCGGTGCCCGACATCGTGACGAGGATGTGGCTCTCGGCGAGGAAGGCGCGCTTGTCGATGCGCTTGCGGATGCGCGGATGGCGCTCGGACACCAGGCAGACGAAGCCCTCGTCGAGCAGCGTGCGCTGGAAGAACCCGGCCTCGAGCTGCGGCATGTAGCCGATCGCGAGCTCGAGCCGGCCTTCCTCCATCAGCCGCGGGCTGTCGCTCGAGATCGTCTCGGCCTCGATGCGCACCGCGGGCGCGATCTGCTTGAGCCGGTTCACCAGCAGCGGCAGCATCACCACCTGGCGGATGTCCGTCATGCCGACGCGGAAGACGCGCGCCGAGGCCTGCGGGTCGAAGGCGATGCGCTCGCTCTGGGTCTGCTCGAGCAGCTCGAGCACCTTGCGGATCGAGGGCAGGATCTCGCTCGCGCGGGCGGTGGGCTGCATGCCCGAGGGCGTGCGCGTGAACAGCTTGTCGTCGAAATGCGCGCGCAGCTTGTTCAGCGCGATGCTGGCCGTCGCCTGCGCGATGCCGAGATGCTCCGCGGCGCGCGAGACGCTGCGGGTCTCGTAGACCCGGTCGAACACCGAGAGCCATTCGAGGTCGAGCTTGGACATGGGTGGGTGCGATCGGTCGGAGGACGAAAGGGGCTTGATGCGGCGCTCGGGCATGCGGCGATGGTTGCCCGCCGCGCGCCGCGCGCCTATTGCAAAACGCAATTCTAGGAATCGGGCCGGTGGTTTGACGCAGCCGCGGGGCAAATCAACACTTGCCCGAACCCTTCGACACACCATGCCCGACATCTTCAAACGACACCTGTTCAAGGCGGCCGCCGCTTCCGTGGCCATGGCCGGCGGCCCCGCTTCCGGCGCGCGCCGAGACGAAAGAGCCGCCATCGTCCTCGTGCACGGCGGCTGGCACGGCGCCTGGTGCTACGAACGTGTGCTGCCGCTGCTCGCGGCTGGCGGCGTCGCCGCGGTGGGCCGCGACCTGCCCGGCCACGGGCTCGCAGCGCGCTTCCCCGCCAGCCATGGCCGGCCCGGCCAGGAGGCTGCCTTTCTCGCCGAGCGGTCGCCGCTCGCGGGCATCGGCCTGGACGACTACGCCGACAGCGTGATCGCCACCATCGACGCGCTGCGCGCCGCCGGCCATCGGCGCGTGGTGCTCGCGGGCCACAGCATGGGCGGCATCGTGCTTCATGCGGTGGGCGAGCGCGCGAGCGAGAAGATCGCGGCGCTGGTCTACATCGCCGGCAACATGCCCGGGCCCGGCGTGCCGATCGGCGCGTACTTCGGGCTGCCCGAAGCGGCCTCCGCGCGCGTGAACCCCGTGCTGCTCGGCGACCCGGCGGCCACGGGCGCGTTCCGCATCGACCCGCTCGCCACCGGTGGCGCCTACCGGGCCGCCTTGCGCGAGGCCTTCTACAACGACGCCTCCGATGCCGACGCGGCGGCGGCGCTGCACCTGCTGTCGCCCGACATGCCGTTCGCACCCATGGCCACACCTATCGCTCTAAGCGCGCGCCGCTGGGGCGCGATCGAGCGTCACTACCTGCTCTGCCTGCGCGACAACGCCGTGCCGCCGTCGCTCGCGCGCCGCTTCATCGCCGACGCCGACGCCTTCGTGCCCGCCCACCGCACGCGCGTGCACGAACTCGATAGCGGGCATTCGCCCTTCCTCACGGCACCGCGGGCGGTGGCGGACCTGCTGCTCGGCATCGCCGCATCGGCCGCGAGGGAGCACCGCGAATGACGCTCGGTGCCGTGCTCGACGCGATCGAACTGACCACGCCCCAGCCCGCGCTGGCGGCCGATTTCTACGCGCGCGCCCTGCGCTGCGAGACGCAGCCCGCGGGCGGGAACGGGCTGCGCTGCGTGGCGCCGCAGCGCGTGCTGGCGCTGCACGAGGGCGCGCCGAACCAGCTCGCGCAAAGCCGCTTCCGCTTCGCCGACGAGGCCGCGCTGCGCGCCTATTCCGGGCGCTTCGCGGGCCGCGCCTTCGCGCGCTTCGAGGAGACGGGCGAGCCGGGACCACGGCTCCTGCTCGACGATCCCGAGGGCCGGCGGCTGTGCTTCATTGCCGGACCGCCAGCGGCTCCGCCGCCAGGCGATCGCGCCGAGGCGCGGCTGCAGCACTATGCGGTGCGCACGCCCGACCCCGAGCGCCTTGCGCGCTTCTATGCCGACGAACTCGGCTTCGTCGTCTCCGACTTCGTGCGCGATGCCGCGGGCGTGCTGCGCGCCGCCTTCCTGCGCACCGACCATGAGCACCATGCGCTCGCGATCTTCCATGCGCCGCAGGTGCGCTTCGACCATTTCTCCTGCGAGACGCGCGACTGGGAGCGACTGCGCGACTGGGCCGACCACATGGCGGGCGAGCGCATCGCGCTGGTATGGGGCGTGGGTCGGCACGGGCCGGGCAACGACACCTTCTTCATGGTGGCCGATCCCGACGGCAACCTGGCCGAGATCTCCTGCGACCTCGAGTCCTGCCCCGAGGACCGCGAGCCCGGCCTCTGGCCGCACCACCCGAGCACGCTGAACCGCTGGGGCATGGCGATCATGCGGAGCTGAGCGGCGTGCGGACTTCCAGCGATTCTCCAACCCTGCGCGCCGACGTGCTGATCGTCGGCGCCGGCCCCGTGGGCCTGATGCTCGCGAACCTGCTGGCCGGCCACGGCGTGCGCACGCTCGTGATCGAGCGCAACCAGGCCACCGTGCGCGAGCCGCGCGCCGTGACGCTCGACGACGAGAGCCTGCGCACGCTGCAGTCGGCCGGCCTTGCGGAGGCGGTGGTGCGCGACCTGGTGCTCGGCTATGGCGTGCAGTACTTCTCCTGGCGCGGCAAGCCTTTCGCGAGCATCCAGCCGACGCGCCAGGAGTACGGCTACCCGAAGCGCAATGCCTTCAACCAGCCGCGGCTGGAGCGCACGCTGTGCGAGGGCCTCGCGCGCTTCGAGGAAGACGCGCGCGTGCTGTTCGGCCACGCGCTCGAGTCCTTCGATGACGAAGGCGAAGGCGACGGCGTGCGCTGCCGGGTGCGCGGCCCCGCGGGCGAGCTGCGCGTCGAGGCGCGCTGGCTGGTCGGCTGCGACGGCGCGCGCAGCCGCGTGCGCGAACTCTGCGGCATCCGGCTGCAGGGCGACACCCATCCCGAGCGCTGGCTCATCGTCGACCTGGCCGAGCGCACCAGCAGCCTGCGCCATACCCAGACCTTCTGCGATCCGCTGCGCCCCGCGATCCGGCTGCCCGGACCGCACGGCACGCTGCGCTACGAATTCATGCTGCATCCGGGCGAGGACGATGCCTTCGCGCTCGACGAAGCGCGTTTTCGCGGCTGGATGGCCGCGCGCCATCCCGAAGACCGCGCGCTGCCGCTGGTGCGCAAGGCGGTCTATACCTTCCATGCGCGCGTGGCCGAACGCTGGCGCCACGGCCGTGTGCTGCTGGCCGGCGATGCCGCGCACCTGACGCCGCCGTTCGCGGGCCAGGGCCTCAACAGCGGGCTGCGCGATGCCGCCAACCTCGCCTGGAAGCTCGCGGCCGTCACGCGCTGGGGCCTGCCCGAGGAACTGGTCGACAGCTACGAGACCGAGCGCCGCCCGCATGCGCAGGCGCTGATCCGCATGGCACTGCGCATCGGTGCCTTCATGCAGCCCAAGAGCCGCGCGGGCGCGGCCGCGATGCAGACGCTGCTGCGTGTCGCCTGCCTGGTGCCGCCGCTGCGCGACTACGTGCTGCAACTGCGCTTCAAGCCCAGGCCGCGGTTGCGCGACGGCTGGTTCGAACTGCACCAGCCGCTCGACCGGCCGGCCTGCCGTCCCGAGCTGCTGCCGCAGCCGATGGTCGATCTGCCCGATCGCTCGCTGTGCCGGCTCGACGAACTGCTCGGCACCGGCTTCGCGGTGATCGGCTGGGATTCGCCAGCCTTCCGCGCCCAGGCCCGTTCGCTGGCACCGCCCGGCGTGCCGCTGCGCGTGGTCGCGCTGCGCCGCGCGCGCGAGGATTTCCTGTCGTTCGCGGCGAACCCCGAACTGGCGCAGGCGCGCGACGGCAGCGGCGCGCTCGATGCCTTCCTCGACGCGCTGCAGGCCGAGGCCCTGGTGCTGCGGCCTGATCGCTACTGGTCGCGCGTGGTGCCCATCGGCGAACTGGGCGCGGCATCGGCACGGGCACCCCTTTTCCTGAACTCCATCGAAAGCACTCCATGAAACTCTTCAGCTACAGCATCGAAGGCCGTGCCTCCTACGGCCTTGAGGTTTCCGGCGGCCTGCTCGATCTCGGTCGCCGCTTCGCACCCGAATGGCCCACGCTCAAGGCCTTGATCGCGGCCGATGCGCTCGCGCGGGCCGCCGCCCTGCGTGCGGAGGCACCCGACCTGCGCTTCGATCAGGTCGAGCTGCTGCCGGTGCTGCCCGATCCGGGCACCATCGTCTGCATCGGCCTCAACTACGAGGAACACCGTGCCGAGACCGCGCGTCCGGTCGCGCCGCATCCGACGGTGTTCCTGCGCATCGCTGAATCGCTGCAGGCGCACGGCTCGCCGCTCCTCATTCCGCGCGAATCCTCGCAGTTCGACTACGAGGGCGAGCTCGCGCTGGTCATCGGCAAGGCCGGCCGCCGCATCGCCGAGCACGAGGCCTGGGCGCACGTCGCCGGCGTGAGCTGCTTCAACGACGCCAGCGTGCGCGACTGGCAGAACCATACGCATCAATTCGGGCCCGGCAAGAACTTCCCGCATACCGGCGCCTTCGGTCCCGCGCTGGTGACGCTCGACGAGCTGCCGGCCGACCGCGTCGTTTCCGTCGAGACGCGCGTGAATGGCCGCGCGCTGCAGCAGTCGTCCACCGACCGGATGATCTTCCCGGTGCCCGGGCTGCTGGCTTACGTGTCGACCTTCATGACGCTGCAGCCCGGCGACGTGGTCGTCACGGGCACGCCGGGCGGCGTGGGCGCGAAGCGCCAACCGCCGCTGTGGCTGGCCGAAGGCGACGAGGTGGAAGTCGAGATCGGCCATGTCGGCGTGCTGCGCAACCGCTGCGTGAAGGAGGCGGCATGAAGGAGCCGCGGCGCATCGAATCGTTGCCGGGCCAGCCGGCGCGGCGCGTGCTCGAGGCCGACCTCTGCGTGGTCGGCGCCGGCGCCGCCGGTGTCTCGGCGGCGGTGGAGGCGGGCCGGCTCGGCTTGCGAGTGGTGCTGGTGGACAGCCTCGCGCAGATCGGCGGACAGTCGGTCAACGGCTTGATCGGCACGCTCTGCGGCTTCTTCTCGATGGGCGATGCACCCTACCAGCTGAGCTACGGTTTCGCGGGAGACGTGCTGGCGGACCTGCAGGCAGCGGGCGCGCTCGCATGGCGGCCGGGCCGGCGCAGCTTCGTGGGGCTGTACGACGAGCACGAGCTCGCCGGCAGCTATGCCAGGCACCTGCGCGCCGCGGGCGTGGAGGTGGTGCTCGGCGCGGTGCTGGCCGAGGCGCGGCGCGAGAGCGACCGGCTGCGGCGCATCGATGCCTGGACCCGCCATGGGCCGCTGTCGGTGACGGCGCGTTGCTTCGTCGATGCCAGTGGCGATGCCGCGCTCGGCGCGCTGGCCGGCGCCACCTTGCAGCAGGCCGAGCTGCCCGTGTATGGCACCAGCATGTTCTCGATCGCCGGGCTGGGCCGGCCCGTGCCCACGCGCGCCGCCGTGATCGAGCGCCTCGAGCAGGCCGCGCCGCGCTACGGGCTCGCGCGGCGCGACGGCTTCGTCTTCGAGTTTCCGGGCCGCGACCTGTGCCTGGTGAACCTCACGCATTTCCAGACCCCGCTCGATGCCGTGGCGATGTCGCGCGTGGCGCTCGAGGCGCGCGGCGAGATCGACCGCGTCATGGCCTTCCTGCGCGGCGAGTTTCCGCAGGCCTTCGGCGGCGCGCGCATCCAGTCGGTGGGCCAGCCCGGCGTGCGGCAGACGCGCGGCATCGCGGCGCTGCGCACGCTGTCGACCGCGCAGGTGCGCAGCGGCGAACGGTTGCCCGACGCCATCGGCCGTTGCGCCTGGCCGATCGAGTTCCACGGCCGCGAGGAGGGCGTGCACTGGGAGACCTTCGGCGACGAGCACATCACCTGGATCCCGCTGGGCGCCATGGTCTCCCGCGATCTGCGCAACCTGGTCGCGGCCGGCCGCTGCGTCGATGCCGAGCCCTTTGCGCTCGGCGCGATCCGCGTGATCGGATCCTGCATGGCAATGGGCGCCGCGGCCGCGGCGGCCGCCTTCCTCGGTGGCGACGACCTGCATGCGCTCGACGTGGCGAAGGTGCAGGCCCTGGTGGCGGACAACCTCGAGCGCCGCGACCCCGGCCCCGCCGCCTGAAGCGGCGTCGGGCCGCCCCGTTTCAATTGCCCGCCGCCGGCACGTTCACGAAGCGCTCCACGTCGGGCAGCTTCGCGAGCATGCCGTTGTCGCGCATCAGCTCGGCCGTCTTGCGGATCTGCGCCACCTCGATCTGCGTGGGCATCGGCGGCAGGTTGATCTGCTGCAGAACCGGCACCGGCAGCTTCGTGAAGTCCGACACCACCTGCAGCGCCTCGGGCGAACGCAGGTTGGCGTTGTACCAGTCGATGCCGCGGCGCAGCGCGCGCGTGAACTTGCGCAGGTTCTCGGGATGCTGCGCGGCGTACTTGCCGGTGGTCAGGTACTGGCCCGCGTCGGCGCCCGGCTGCACCTCGTTGAAGGGCGAGCCCACCACGGCCAGCTCGGCATGGCGCGCCGCCGCGCTCTTGAAGGGCTCGACCATGAAGGCCGCGTCGACGTTACGCCGGCGCACCGCGTCCTCCATCTGCGGGAACGGCACCTCGCGAAAGTTCACCTTCGCGGGATCGCCGCCGCGCGCCTTGACCCATGCACGGGCATAGAGCCACACGATGCTGTTGCGGTTGTTGACGCCGATCGACTTGCCCTCGAGGTCGGCGCCGCTCCTGAACGTCTCGCCCTTGCGGCCCACCATCTCCGTGGTGGGGGCCTGCGGCTGCATCTTGGCGCCCGGCGCGATCGCCTGCACGTCCAGCCCCTGGTGGAAGGCCAGCAGGCCCGACACCGTGTTGCTCTGCGCGATGTCGTAGGCCCCGCCCACCAGGCCGGGAATGCCGACGGCGCCGCCGGCCGAGGTGCTGGTGTCGACCTCCAGCCCTTCCTGCGCGAAGTAGCCCTGCCGGATCGCGACGATCACGGGAACGCAGTCGATGATGGTCTGCACGTTGACGCGGACCTTGGCGAGCTCGGCGGCCTGCGAGGCGCCGCCGCAGAGCGACGCGCAGGCGAAAGCCAATGCGGTGAAAGCATACTTCATGGGGATCTCCGGAGTGAGGGAAAGAGGAAGCGCGTTCTCAGGCGCGGCCGTGCCAGGGCAGCGCGGTCTTCTCGAGGCGCAGGATCGCGCGGTTGAGCGCATAGCCCGCGATCGACAGGCACAGCACGGCCGCGTACATGGGCGCGGGCTGCATGGCGTACTGGGCCTGCACGATGAAGTAGCCAATGCCGCTGGCGCCGGCGACCATCTCCGCGATGATTGCCACCACCAGAGCGATGCCCAGGCTGGTGCGCAGCCCCGCGAAGATCGCGGGCAGTGCGCCGGGCAGCACCAGCTTGCGCAGCGTGGCGGCGCGCGACAGGCGCAGGGTGCGCGCTGTCTGCCGCAGCACCGGACTGCCGTCGCGCACCCCGGCCACGGTGTTGATCAGCACCGGAAAGAAGCTGCTGAAGGCGACGATGAAGATCTTGAGCGCATCGCCCACGCCGAGGAACAGGATCAGCGGCGGCACGATCGCGGAGATCGGGATCGGCCTCAGGGTCTCGACCAGCGGGCTGAAGATGCGCATCAGCAGCGGCGAAAGGCCCAGCAGCAGGCCCAGCGCGATGCCCGCCGCGCTGCCGGCTGCATAGCCGGCGAGCATGTAGCCCAGGGTATTGCCCAGCAGCGCGGGCAGCTCGCCGGACCGCAGGCCGTCGCGCAGCGCGGCCAGCACCGCGGTGAAAGGCGGCCAGTTGAGGCTGTCGAACCAACCGAGGCGGGCCGAGGCTTCCCACAGGGCCAGCAGCGCGATCACCAGCGCGATGCCGGAGGCGGTGCGCGCGAGGCGCGGCAGGGCGCGCGAGGAAGAAGAGACGTGCGACGCGGTCATGGCGACCTCAGGACAGGTGGGCGCGCCACGGCAGCGCGCGGCGTTCGGCCCATTCGAAGGCGCCGTTGAGCAGCAGGCCCAGCAGCGCCAGCACCACCAGCCAGGCGTACATCTTCTGGATCTGGAACGCGCGCTGCATGTCGAGGATCAGGAAGCCGACGCCGTTCTCGCCGGCCAGCATCTCGGCCACCACCACCAGCGTCAGCGCGAGGCCGAGGCTCACGCGCATTCCGGTGGCCACCATCGGCAGCGCGGCCGGCAGCACCACCCGCAGCACCGTCGCCCGGCGCGACAGCCGCAGCGTGCGCGCGGTATCCAGCAGCACCGGGTCGACCCCGCGCACGCCCTGCACGGTGTTGATGAGCACCGGAAAGAATGCGGCCAGCACCACGATGAACAGCATGGTCTGCAGGCCGATGCCGAGGAACAGGAACAGCGGCGGGATCAGCGCGGGCTTCGGAATCGGCCGCACCAGTTCGACCAGCGGTTCCATCAGCGCGTGCACGGCCTCGCTGCGGCCCATCGCGACACCGAGCGCGATGCCGCAGGCGCAGGCGATGAGGTAGCCGGTGGCCATCAGCGCCAGCGTGCGCGCGATCGGCTGGGCCAGCGCGTCTTCGCGCACCACCTCCACGAGCGTCGCCAGCACCACCGACGGCGCCGGCAGCAGCGCCGGGTTCAGCGCGCCGCTGCGGCCCAGCAGTTCCCAGGCCGCGAGCACGCCCGCGACGGCGAGCGTGCCGGGCAGCCAGCGTTCGACAAGGCCTGCGCGCCTCATGGCCGCGGCTCCCGTCCCAGCAGCCGTTCCATCAGCGTGTGCCGAAGTTCGAGGAAGCGCGGCAGCTCGCGCGTCTCGATGGCGTCGCGCGGATGGGGGATGCGGGTCTCGACGATCTCCTCGACCACCGTCGGCCGCTTTGAGAGGATCGCGATGCGGTCGGCCAGGAACACGGCCTCGTCGACGTCGTGCGTGACCAGCACCACCGTCAGGCCGCGCTGGCGCCGCAACTCGAGCACCAGCGCCTGCAGTTCGACCCGGGTCAGCGCATCGACCGCGCTGAAGGGCTCGTCGAGCAGCAGCACGCGGGGCTCGGCGGCGAGAGCGCGCGCGATCGCCACGCGCTGCTGCATGCCGCCCGAGAGCTGCCAGGGATAGTGCTTCTCGAAGCCCGCGAGACCGACCAGGCCCAGGTACTCGGACGCGCGCGCATGGACCTGCTGGCGGGCGAGGCGGCGGTCGGCCTCGAAGGCCAGCGCCACGTTGCCCGCGACGCTGCGCCAGGGCAGCAGCGACTTGGTGTACTGCTGGAACAGGTAGACCATGCCCTCGGGTGGCTCGGTCACCGGCCGGCCGCGAAACAGCACCTCGCCCGCGCTCGGCGCCAGCAGGCCGGCGACGATCTGCAGCAGCGTCGACTTGCCGCAGCCCGAGGGGCCGAGGATCGCGAGGAACTCGCCCGCGCGCACCTCGAGCTCGATGTCGCGCAGCGCGGTCAGCTCGGCGTCGCCGCTGCCGAAGCGCCGCGCCAGGTGGGCGAGCCGGATGCCATCGGCTCGTGGTGAATCGGGTGTGGAATGCGTGGGTGGCGGCGCGGTGCCGGTGGTCCGCACCGCGCTGAGCTGGAAGTTCTTCATGGCAGGGCCTGTGGTTCGAGGGTGTGCACGGCGCTGCCCGGCATGGCACCGGGTGCGCCTTGTTCTGGGGGGTGTTGCAGCGCCTGCTGCAGTGCCTGGGCCAGCGCGAGCAGGCGCGCGTCGCTGCCGTGCGGCGCATCGAAGGCGATGCCCACCGGCAGGCCCTCGCGCGTGAAGCCCGCGGGCAGCACCACGCTGGGCAGGGCCGCGATGCTGGCGGGCGAGACGTTCTGGCCGAAGGCTTCGCGTGCCGTCATCAGTCCGCCCGCGGCCAGCGGCACGGCTGGCGCCGGCGAACGGCGCGCTTCGGGCGCGCTGGCCAGCGGTGCCGCCACGCGCGCCACCGGATGCACGAGCGCGAGCACGGCGTGCTGCGCGAAGTAGCGCTGCAGCGCGCCGCCGAGCGCCATGCGCCGCCGCAGCGCGGCCCGGTAGCCGTCGCGCGCGGCCGGGCTGTTCACGGCCTGCTGCGCGGCATGCAGCGCCTCGTGCAGGTCGGCACCGGCCTCGGCCATCAGCCGGTCCATCGAGACGCCGCCGGTGCGCGCCGCCAGCCAGTCGGGCAGGGCACGCGCCGATTCATGGCCGATCAGCGTGGGCGCGATGCCTTCGGCGAGCGCATGCAGGTCCGGCACGTCCGCCTCGACCCAGCACACGCCGTGCGCGGCGAGTCGGCGCCGCGCACTCTCGAACGCGCGCTCGACCTCGGGCTCGAGCCGCGACAGGTAGTAGCGCGGCGAGAGCGCGAGGCGCACGCCCGCGAGGCCGCGCGGCGGCGCCTGCGGCGGCTGGCCCGACATCACGGCGTCGAGCAGCGCCAGGTCGGCGGCATTGCGTGCGATCGGGCCCACCGTGTCGAGCGTGTGCGACAGCGGCACCACGCCCTCGGTGGGATAGCGTCCGACCGAAGGACGGAAACCGGCCACTCCGCACAGCGCCGCGGGAATGCGGATCGAGCCGTTGGTGTCGCTGCCGATGGCCGCGGGCACCATGAACGCAGCGACCGCCGCGGCGCTGCCACCGCTGCTGCCGCCGGCGATGCGCTGCGGCGCGTGCGGATTGCCGACCCGGCCGAAGTGCGGGTTGTCGCTGGTCCAGCCCATCGCGAGCTCGTGCATGGTGTTCTTGCCGAGCAGCAGCGCGCCCTCGGCATAGAGCCGTTCCGCCACGCCCGCGTCGCGGGCACCGGCCGCGGCGGGCGCGCCCGCCAGCGCCGCGGTGCCGGCCGTGGTGGGCAGCCGCTCGCTCGCGATGTTGTCCTTGAGCGCCAGCGGAATGCCGTGCAACTGGCCCAGCGGCTGGCCGGCGGCGCGCGCCAGGTCCGCCTCGCGCGCCGCGGCGAGCACGGCCTGATCGTCGATGGCGCTGAAGGCGTTGAGCCCGGCGCCCGCATGGCAGCGTGCCAGCAGCGCCGTTACGTAGTCCTCGGCGCGCAGCGCGCCGTCGCGCAGCAGAGAAGCCGCCTGCACCAGCGTGAGCCGGTGCGGCGCCTCGGACGAGGCGTCGGATGCTTTCATCGCGCGTCCTTCGGTGCCTCAGGCACCCCAGATCACCGCGCCGTTGGCGTCGACGCCGATCTCGCGCGGACCGCCCGAGGTGGCGCCGCCGGTGGTGGCGCTCTGCGCCACGCCCTGGATCGCGATCGCGCGGGCGGGCTTGCCGGCGGTGCCGGCCAGGCGCTTGCGCTTGAGGGTCTGGTTCGGTTCCGAGTGGTAGTAGCGCTCCACCGCGTCGAGGTCGGGGAACTCGATCACGATCAGCCGCTTGGGATGCCAGTCGCCCTCGATCGGGCGGTAGTCGTTGCCGCGCACGAGAAAACGGCCGCCGGCGGCCACCACGTGTTCGGTGACCTCGCGTTCGTACTCGGCCAGGCTGGGGCCGTCCTCGACGTCGAGTTCGATCACGAAATAGGCGGTCATACTGGGGTCCTTGAATCGGTGTGCGGCGCTGCCGCGGGGGTGCGATTCAAGTGTCAGCGTCGTGAAAAGCAGCGTCAAACCGCCGCGGCGATACGCTCCATAGCAAAACGCAATAGGCGTGTCGCGCTACCCCGCCCGCGCCGACGCCGGCACCCGCGCCCCCCCATCCGCCACCAGCGCCGCACCCGTCACGAACGACGCCTCGTCGCTCGCGAGGAACAGGCACGCGCCCGCCATCTCCTCGGCCGAGGCCATGCGCCCGAGCGCGATGCGCGCCACGGTGCGTGCATGCGCGGCTTCCTCGGAGATGCCGTGCTCGGCCGCGAGCTCGCGCATCTCCTGTCGGCTCATCGGCGTGTCGACCCAGCCGGGGCACAGGGCGTTGACGCGCACGCCGCGCGGTCCGTAGGCCTGCGCGGCCGAGCGCGTGAGCGCGACCACGCCGGCCTTGCTGGCGGCATAGCTCGCCATGCCGGCGCCGGCATTGAAGGCCGCCACCGAGGCGATGTTGACGATCGCGCCGCCGCCTTGCGCCACCATGCCCGGCAGCACCGCGCGCTGGCAGCGCATGGTGCCGCCGAGGTTGACCTCGTGCAGCCGCCGCCAGTCCTCGTCGTCGATGTCGGCCGCGTCGTCGTTGCGCACGATGCCGGCGCAGTTCACGAGCACGTCGATGCGGCCGAAGGCCGCGAGCACCGCGGCCACGGTCGCGCGCACGGCGGCGTCGTCGGTCACGTCGCAGTCGAGCGCGGGTCCGTCGCCCACCGGTTGCGGCCGTGGCCAGCCGGCGACCGCGACGCGCGCGCCCTCGCTCGCGAAGCGCGCGGCCACCGCGGCGCCGATGCCGCTCGCGGCGCCGACGACGAGGCAGGCCTTGCCTTGCAACCTTCCGTTGCTCATGCCTGCTCCGCGAAGAAGGGGCTCTCGGGCAGGGTCGAGCCGCCGTCGACCACGAGCGTCTGCCCGGTGATGTAGCGCGCGGCGGGGCTCGCCAGGAAGCGCATCGCCAGGGCGATGTCCTCGGGCCGGCCCAGCTCGCCGATCGGGATGTGGCGCGCGATGCGCGCGGCCTTCGCGGGATCGGACAGCAGCGAGCCGCCCTGCTTGGCGATGTAGCCGGGCTCGACGCCGTTGACGGTGATGCCCTCGCGCGCGTACTCGAGCGCGGCGCTGCGGATGAAGCCGTTGACGCCTGCCTTGCTGGCCGCGTAGTGGGCGCTGCCGGGCATCGCGACGCGCGGGCCGGTCACGGAGGAGGTGACGAGCAGCCGTCCGCCGCCGCGCGCGCGCAGGTGCGGCACCGCCGCCTGCGCGAGCCAGAAGCAGGCCTTGAGGTTCACGGCCAGCGTGCGCTCGAGCTGTTCGTCGCTCATGGCATCGATGGCGGCCCAGGGATTGACGGCGGCGTTGTGGACCACGATGTCGAGCGCGCCGAAAACGCGCACCGCCTCGGCCACCGCGCGCTCGGCCTCGTCGCGCCGGCCGATGTCGCAGGCCAGTGCCTGCACGGCGAAGCCGCGCGCGCGCAGCTCGGCCGCCACGGCCTCGCCGGCGCTGCCGGTGCGGTTGGCGATCAGCACCGAGGCGCCGGCCTCGGCGAAGGCCTGCGCGATCGCGGCGCCGATGCCGCGTCCGCCGCCGGTGACCAGCGCGACCTTGCCCTGCAGACCGAAGGGATCGTTGCCGCTCATGCGCTGCACTCCCGCGCGAAATCGGCAAAGGCCGCATCGTGCTCGTCCACTTCGCGTTCGGTGGTGCCGGGGCAGCACAGCATCATGTTGTGGAAGGGCGTGATCAGCACGCCGCGGTTCATCATGTAGAGGTGCAGCAGCGCCTCGAGCTCGCCGTCGCGCGTGCGCCGCACGTCGGCGGCGTTGCGCGGCGCGTCGGGGCAGAACAGGGTCTCGACGCGCGCGCCGACCTGGGTCGCGTGCCAGGGCAGGCCGGCTTTGGCGATGCTCGCGTTCACGCCATCGGCCAGCCGCTCGGCGAGCGCGAGCATGCGATCGAAGGCCTCGGGCGTCAGCACCTGCGACAGCACCGCGCGCATCACGGCCACGGTGAGTGCATTGCCGGCCAAGGTGCCGCCGAAGCCGGCGTGCGCCGACTGCCGCTTGGTCGGATGCAGCTTGGGCAGCACCTGCCACACGCGCTCGGCGGTTTCGGCGCTGAGGCCGAAGGCCGCGGCGGGAATGCCGCCGGCGATGGCCTTGCCGATCACGAACATGTCGGGCGCGAGGCCGTGCGCGCGCGTGTAGCCGCCGGGGCCGCTCGAGATGGTGTGGGTCTCGTCGATGACCAGCAGGGTGCCGGTCTCGCGCGTGAGGCGGCGCAGCGCATCGTGGAAGCCGGGCGCGGGCGCGATCATTCCGTAGTTGGTCATGGCCGGCTCGGCCAGCACGCAGGCCACGTCGCCCGCGCGCAGCGCGCGTTCGAGCGCGGGCAGGTCGTTGAACTCGACCACGGCCGACAGGCGGTCGTGCGGAAAGCCGTTGGGATGGATGTCGTTGCGCATCGCGACGGTGCCATCGCGCAGCTCGACGTGCGCCTCTTCGACCGAGCCGTGGTAGCAGCCCGAGAACACCAGCACGCGCGGCCGGCCCGTGACCATGCGCGCGAGCCGGATGCAGGCGCGGTTGGCGTCTGAGGCCGAGGTCGTGAGGTTCCAGTAGGGCAGGCCGAAGCGGCGCGCGAGTTCCTCGCCGACCCAGGCCGCGTCGTCGGTGGGCAGCATCAGCGAGCTGCCGATGCGCGCCTGCCGCGCCAGTGCCTCGACCACCGCGGGGTGGCCATGGCCGCACATGCCGCCGGTGTCGCCGAGGCAGAAGTCGGCATAGCCGTGGCCGTCGACGTCGACGAAGCGCGCGCCGTAGGGCAGCTTCGCGTCCTGCACGTAGAGCGGCCAGCCGCCGATCCAGCGGCGCATCCAGTGCGAGGGTGCGCCGTAGAGCCAGGCCTGCTGGCCTTGCGCGAAGAGTTCACCGGATCGCGCATGGGTGCGCGCGTAGCGCTCCTGCTCGGCGCGCATCAGGGCCTGCACGCGTTCGCGCGGCACGGTGGGTTCGAAGGTCGGGGTCATGGTCGTTGCGAAGAGGAAGAGGGAATGCCCAGCAGCGCGAGGGCCTGCGCGTAGCTCGCGGCGGGCTGCATCACGTCGAAGTGCACGCAGCGCAGGCCCACGCGCTCGGCGCCGGCGATGTTGCGCAGTTGGTCGTCGACGAACACGCAGGCCTCTGCCGGCAGGCCGAGTTCGTCGAGGCACTGCCGGTAGGCGCGCGCATCGGGCTTGAGGATGCCGGTGTGGGTGGCGTCGACCACCACGTCGAAGGCCGCCATGAAGGGCAGGCGGCGGCGGAAGTCGGCGCCGTAGAACAGGTCGAGCTCGTTCGAGAGGATCGCGAGCCGGCAGCCCGCGCGGCGCGCGGCTTCGATCGCGGCCAGCGCCTCGGGCCGGATCGCGGCCTCGGGATCAGCGCCGCGCGCGCGTTGCACGAAGGTCTCCATCGCCTCCCAGCGCTCGCCCACCAGCGCGCCGACCTCGCGGGTGCGCGCCATCCAGTAGTCGCGCTCCGAGAGCTTGTCGGCCTGCATGTCGCGCCACAGCGGATCGCTCGCGAGGTCGAAGGGGCCGCGCCAGGTCAGCGTGCCGCGCGGCAGCGCGAGCGCTTCCTCGGTCAGCGCATGGGTCTCGAACAGCGTGCGGCTGATGACGCCGCCGAAGTCGAGCACCAGGGCTTGCGTTGCGTGCTCGGTGCTCATGCCGGCCTCCCCGCGGGCACGGTGCCGTCGGCGACCCAGGCATCGAACACCCGCAGCGCGGCCTCGCAGAAGGCGGCGTCGTTGATGTGCGCGTCGAGCTCGATCATGCGCGTGGCGCCGACGCTGTCGCGCAGCGCGCCGGTGAAGGCGGCCAGGCCCTCGGGATCGTGCAGCGGCTCGCCGGGCCGGTCCCAGCCCTCGATGCCCTTCAGCGGCAGCAGCACGCAGGTGGCGCCTTCCGCGCGCGCCAGGCGGCTCGCGATCTCGGTCGCCACGCCGCGCCGGAACGCGGGCGCGCTGAGCGCCGAGGCCAGCAGCCGGTTGTGCGTGTGGGCCGGCCGGCCTTCGAGGCCTCGGGGCGTGGGTTGCCAGGCCGGGAAATCGAGCATGTCGATGGCGCCCGGCGCCACGATCTGCGGCGTGCCGGCGCGGCCGGCGCCCAGCAGCCGGTCGGGCCCCGCGGTCACGCAGGAGCCGCCGAGCTGGTTCGCCAGTTCCTGCAGGCTGAAGTCCATCACGGCGCAGAAGCGGCCCTCGGCGGCCAGCGCCTCGAAGGCGCGCCCGCCCATGCCGGTGGTGTGGAACACCGCGACCTCGTAGCCGCGCGCCTCGAGCGCGGGCTTGAGCGTCTTCATGTAGGTCAGCGCGCTCGAGCCCAGCGAGGTCATGCCGACCAGCGGCCGCTCGAAGGCCGGCGCGCGCGCCTGGCGGCAGGCGCCGAGCACCGCGCCCGCGGCCTGACTCAGGGCCGAGCGGCACAGGCTGTTGAGGCCGTAGAGGCCGCCGGCCCACAGCACCATGATCAGGTCGGGCGGTATGCGTTCGGGCGGCAGCAGGTGCGAGTAGGCGATAGTCGAGACCACCACCTTCGGCACGCCCAGTGGCAGCGCCTGCGCCACCTCGAGCGCGAGATCGGTGCCCATGGTGCCGCCGAGCGCCAGCAGGCCGTCGATGCGGCCCTCGGCATGCCAGCGCGCGGCCAGCCTGGCGGCGCCGCGCGCCATCAGGGTCATGGCGCTGTTCTCGTCGCCGCTGGCCGCCACCTCGGCCACGCTGCGGCCGGCAGCCGTGGCCACCTCGGCATTCGTGATCTCGGGCACGAAGGGCGCGCCGTCGAGCACGCCCACGTCCATCACCGCCACGCGGCCGCCGCCGGCCTCGATGCACTCGCGCATGAACAGCAGCTCGGCGCTCTTGGTGTCGGCGGTGCCGATCAGCAGGACGGTCGGCACCTTGCTCACAGCGTGGCTTCCACGTCGGCGAAGGCGCCCTCGAGCGCATCGACCATGTAGTCGACTTCCTCGCGCGTGATGACCAGCGGCGGCGACAGGATCAGGTTCGGGCCCGAGATGCGCACCATGAGACCGCGCTTGTAGGCCGCCTGCGCCACCTTCGCGGCGATCGGGTTGCCGCGCGGCAGCGTGGTGCGCGTGGCCTTGTCGGCCACCATCTCGATGCCGAGCATCAGGCCCATGCCGCGCACGTCGCCCACGAAGCTGAAGCGGTCGACGAAGGGCCGCACGCGCGCCTGGAAATGCGCGCCCACGCGCGCCGCGTTGCCGGGCACGTCGAGTGCCTCGATCTGGTCGAGCGTGGCGAGCGCCGCGGCCGCGGCCACCGGATGCGCGCTGTAGGTGTAGCCATGGCCCACCGCGGCCTGGCCCGTGGGGTCGTCGAGGAAGACCTCGGCCACCTTGGCGCCGATGGCGGTGGCGCCCAGCGGCACGTAGCCCGAGGAGATGCCCTTGGCCAGGCACCAGAGGTCGGCCTTGACGTTCCACAGCCGCGTGCCGAACAGCGCGCCGCCGCGGCCGAAGCCGGTGACGACCTCGTCAGCGATCAGCAGCACGCCGTACCTGTCGCAGATCTCGCGCACGCGCGGCCAGTAGTTGGGCGGCGGCACGATCACGCCGCCGGCGCCCTGGATCGGCTCGGCGATGAAGGCGGCCACGGTATCGGGCCCCTGGAACTGGATCTCGCGCTCGAGCAGCGTGGCGCAGATCTCGCCGAGCGCCTCGGGGTCCTGCGTGTAGGGATTGCGGTAGAGCCACGGCGTGTCGACGTGGAAGCAGCCGGGCAGCAGGGGCTCGTAGGCGCGGCGGAAGTTGAGGTTGCCGTTCACGCTCATGCCGCCGAAGTGCACGCCGTGGTAGCCCTGGCGCAGCGCGATGAACTTGTGGCGGTCGGCCTGGCCCTGCAGCTTCCAGTACTGGCGCGCGAGCTTGAGCGCGCCCTCCACCGCGTCGGAGCCGCCGTTGCTGAAGAACACCGCGGCCACGCCGTCGGGTTCCATCGTCTGCACGATGCGCTTCGACAGCTCGATCGCGCGCGGATGCGTGGTGCCGCGGAACACGTTGTAGAAGGGCAGCTCGTCGAGCTGCGCGACGATGGCGTCGCGCACGGCCTGGTTGCTGTGGCCCAGGTTCGCGGCCCACAGGCCACCGACGCCGTCGAGCATCTTGTGGCCGTCCACGTCCCAGATCCAGCAGCCCTGGCCGCGCGCGACGATGTCGGGCTTGCTCTTCTGCATGGTCTGCGGATGGGCCATGGGGTGCCACAGGTAGCGGGCGTTGTCTTCCTTGAGTGCGTCGATGTCTGTTGTCGTCATGCGGGGACTCCCACGGTGATGGTCTTGAGTTCGGTGTAGTGCAGCAGGCCCTCGGCGCCCATCTCCTGGCCGATGCCGCTCTGCTTCCAGCCGCCGAAGGGCATCTCGGGCTGCGAGACGCCGAAGTGGTTGATGCCGACCATGCCGGCCTCGAGCGCTTCGCCCAGGCGGTGCGCGGTCCGCAGGTCGCGCGTGAAGGCATAGGCGCCGAGGCCGTAGGGCAGGGCGTTGGCGGCGGTGATGGCTTCGTCGAGCGTGTCGTAGGGCTGCAGCACCGCGATCGGGCCGAAGGGCTCCTGGCGCATCACGCGGCTGTCGTCGGGCGCATCGGCGATCACCGTGGGCTCGAAGAAGTAGCCGGGCCGCGCGATGCGCCGGCCGCCGCACAGCAGCCGCGCGCCGCGGTCGACGGCATCGTCGACGAAGCGCTGCATGTCCTCGATGCGGCGCGCATGCGCGAGCGGGCCCATCTGCGTCGCGGGATCGGTGCCGGCACCGATGCGCAGCGCGCGCGCGGCCTGCACGAAGGCCTCGGCCCATTCATCGAAGCGCGCGCGCGGCAGGTAGAAGCGGATCGGCGAGGCGCAGACCTGGCCCGCGTTGCGGAACTTGGCGGCGATCGAGTTCCTGAGCGCGAACGCGAAGTCGGCGTCCTCGCAGACGATCACCGGCGCGTGGCCGCCGAGCTCACCCGTGAAGCGCTTGACGTGGCGCGCCGCCTGTTCGCCGAGCAGCTGGCCCACCGCGACCGAGCCGGTGAACGAGACCTTGGCGATCGCGCGATGGTCGATGAGGAACGAGGACACCTCGGCCGGATCGCCGCACACCATGTTGAGCGCATCGGGCGGCACGCCCGCGTCGAGGAAGGCGCGCACCAGCAGCATGCAGGTGCCCGGCGTCTCCTCGGCCGGCTTGATGACCACGCTGCAGCCCGCGGCCAGTGCGCTCGCGAGCTTGCGCGTCGGCAGGTTGGCCGGGAAGTTCCACGGCGTGAAGGCCGCCACGGGGCCGACCGGCTGGCGCGTGACCGCCTGCGAGAGGATGCCCTCGACGCGCGGCGGCACCAGCCGGCCGTACAGGCGCTTGGCTTCCTCGGCCTGGAAGTCGACGATGTCGGCCGACAGCGTGACCTCGCGCAGCGACTCGGCCAGCGGCTTGCCCTGTTCGAGCGTGAGCACCTGCGCGATGGCCTTCGCCCGGTCGCGGATCGTCTGCGCGGCGGTGCGCAGGATGTTGCAGCGCTCGAGCGCACTCTTCGCGCGCCAGAGCGCGAAGCCGCGGCGCGCGGACTCGGCGGCCTGCGCGAGTTCGTCGCGGCTGGCGAGCGGCAGTTGCGCGAGGGTGGCTTCGGTGGCGGGATCGACGACGGCGCGCTGGCCGCCCGCGGTTTGCGTGCGCCATCGGCCGGCGATGTGCAGGGCGAGTTCGGGATAGTCCATGCCGCGACGATAGGGATCGCACCCCCCGCCGCGTTATCGAAAACTGGCAAACCTCGTGCGTCCATCGTCGCGATGGATGAACGCGTTCCTATACTGTCCGCGCACTCCACCTCCTCACTCGCACCGTGCCCCGTTCACGCAACTCCTCGCCGCCGCGCTCGATCGCAGATGCCTTCGACCTCGAGACCTTCCTGCCGTTCCAGCTCTCGGTGGTCGCCAATCGCGTGAGCCAGTCGGTGGGCCAGGCGATCGCCGGCCGCTTCGCGCTGCAGATCCCCGAGTGGCGCATCGTGGTGGTGCTCGGCAAGTACGGCGCGCTGTCGGCGCTCGAGATCGCGCGCAAGACCAGCATGGACAAGGCGCGCGTGAGCCGCGCGCAGCATCGGCTGGTCGATCTCGGCCTGGCCAACATGCATCCTTCCGCCGAGGACCGGCGCAAGGTCATCGTCTCGCTCGAGGAAGAAGGCCTCGCGCTCTACCGCGACATGGTGCCGCTCGCGCACGACACCGCGCAGCGGCTGTTCGCGCAGCTCACGGCCGACGAGCGGCGCGTGCTGCAGGCCCTCGTGCAGAAGCTGTTCGACAGCACCTCGGGTTTCGAGCCCAGCGGCGAGCTCGAGTAAGCGCGTTACAGGCCCTGGAGGTAATGGGCCTTCTGCGCGGGGTAGTAGTCGCCGAAGGACGGCAGCGCGCGGCCCTCGCGCGCGGCGACCAGCATGTCGAGGTAGTACTCCCAGCCCGGCCCCACCTCTGCCGCGAGCGCGGGATCGCTCAGTCGCTGCACGAAGCGCAGCGTGGTGACGTCGTTCTCCTGCGCGAGCGTCAGCTCCATGCGCCACTCACCGAACTCGTCCACGGTCGCCACCGCGAGGCGATGTGGCGCCTCGCAGGCATCGATCCTCAGGTCGGTCCAGGGCTGGTCCTTTTCGTGCACCAGCTGGAGCCGCACCGTCATGCCCTGGCCGGCCTCGCCTTCCCAGGGCCCGAACCAGAGGGCGGTCTTCTCGGGCCTGGTGACGCTGGCCCAGACGTCGTCGATGGGCGCGCGAAACCTGCGCTCGATGATCAGGTCGTTTCCTTGAAGCCGGCCGGTGGCTTGGGGGCTCATGCAGTCTCCTGGCGTTCGTGGATCGCCAGGCATTCTCTTCGGGGCGCACGGATCCGAAGGCATTCGGACCTGGGCGCCGAGGGTTTCTCCCGGTGCTTTGAGATCGTTGTCAACGAAACAATCTGGTCTGGAGCTTGCTTCGGTCCAGGGGATCCCCGTCCCGTGGATATCCGCCATGAACTGCCAGACCGCCTCCACCCCCCGCCTTCCCATCGAGCGCTGGACCCTGACCACGCACGACATCGACGCCTATGCCAGCAGCCAGAGCGGCTGGCACCTGGAGTGCGACATGCTCTCGGGCGGCAGCTTCGCGGGCTTTCTCGACCATGTGCAGCTGCCGGGCCTGCGGCTGGTGCGCGAGACCACCAACCGCGCGCTGCGCCAGCACGGCGAGATGAATCCGGAGTGCTGCGGCTTCGCGCTGACCTGCCGGCAGGAGGGCGAGGCGCGCTTCTCGGGCCAGCGGCTCGACACCGGATCGGTGATGGTCGGGCGCTGCGACGAGCTCGACCTGTGCAGTCCGCCGGGCTTCGAGCTGATGGGCATCGTGGTCGACAACGCGCTGCTGCGCTCGCTGGCCGAGCGCCTCGACGAGCGCGGCCCGCCGGCCTGGCTGGCGCGGCGCGTGGTGCTGCACTTCGACGACGCGACCATGCGCGCGCTGCGCGGCACGCTGCTCGGCGCCTTCGCCGCGCTCGACGCGATGCCCGCTCTGCTCGCCGACCCGACCGCCACCACGCAGCTGCGCGACGACGTGCTGCTGGCCTGGCTCGAGGCGCTGCCCGAGGACGTGGACCTGCGCGAGCTGCGCTCCACCGAGGCGCAGCGCCGCGTGGTGCGCCGTGCCTGCGAGCTGATGATGTCGCGGCCCGACGAGCCGCTGTCGATGCTCGAGGTCTGCAGCCGCATCGGCGCGAGTCAGCGCAAGCTCAACTACTGCTTCCAGGAAACGCTGGGCCTGAGCCCTGCGCGCTACCTCAGGGCGTTGCGCCTCAACGGCGTGCGGCGCGAGCTCAAGCGCCTCGGTGCCGGCTCGGTGCAGGACGTCGCGGCGCACTGGGGCTTCTGGCACCTGAGCCAGTTCGCGACCGACTACCGGCGCCAGTTCGGCGAGCTGCCGTCGCAGACGCTGCGTGGCGCGGCGCTGATGCACCACTGAAGGGCCCACCGGGCGACCCAGGGGAATCCCGGGGGCCGCGGCACGCCAGGTTTGCCAATTCTTGATATCCGCTTCGCGGCGCGATCGCTATCGTCGATCGCCATATGTCGTCCTTTCCGTCCACCTTGCCGAGCGCCCGCGCGCTCGCCGCCGCGCTGAAGCGCCGCGAGCTGTCGTGCCGCGAACTGATGCAGGCCTGCCTGGCGCGCATCGAGAGCCTCAACCCGAAGGTCAATGCGCTGGTCTCGCTGCAGCCGCCCGAACGGATGCTGCGCGAGGCCGATGCCTGCGACGAGCAGCTGGCGCGCGGCGAGCCGGTGGGCCGGCTGCACGGCTTTCCGATGGCGCCCAAGGACTTCGTGGCCACCGCCGGCATTCCCACCACCATGGGCAGCCCGCTGTTCGCCAACCAGCTCGTGCCGCACGACGCGATCATGGTCGAGCGGCTGCGCCGCGCCGGCGCGATCTTCGTCGGGCGCAGCAACACGCCCGAGTTCGGCCTGGGCTCGCACACCTACAACACGGTGTTCGGCACCACGCGCAACGCCTGGAACCTCGACCGCGCGGCCGGCGGCAGCAGCGGCGGTGCCGCGGTGGCGCTTGCGCTGCAGATGCTGCCCGTGGCCGACGGCAGCGACATGATGGGTTCGCTGCGCAATCCGGCGGCCTGGAACCATGTCTACGGTCTGCGGCCCTCGCTGGGCCGCGTGCCGACCGGGCCCGGCCCCGAGCTGTTCTTCCAGCAACTGGGTTGCGAAGGGCCGATGGGCCGCACGCCCGAGGACGTGGCCTGGCTGCTGTCGGTGCAGGCCGGCCACGATCCGCGCTCGCCGCTGAGCCTGGCCGGCGACGGCGAGGCCTTCGCGCAGCCGCTCGATGCCGAGCTGCGCGGCACGCGCGTGGCCTGGCTCGGCGACCTCGGCGGCCACCTGGCGATGGACCCCGGCGTGATGGCGCTGTGCGAGGCGGCGCTGCGCCACTTCGACACCCTGGGCTGCACGGTCGAGCCGGCCGTGCCCGATTTCGACTTCGACGCGCTGTGGACCGCCTGGCTGCGCCTGCGCGGCTTCATCGTGGCCGGCGCGCTGCGGGGCCTGCATGCCGATCCGGCGCTGCGCGCGAAGCTCAAGCCCGAGGCCTGCTGGGAGATCGAGCAGGGCCAGCGGCTGGCCGTGCCCGCGCTGCACGAGGCCGCGGTCACGCGCACACGGTGGCATGCCACGCTGCTGAAGCTGTTCGAGCGCTTCGACGTGCTGGTGCTGCCGGCCGCGCAGGCCTTTCCGCTGCCGGCCGAGCTGCACTGGCCGCGCGAGGTCGGCGGCCGCGCGATGGACACCTACCACCGCTGGATGGAAGTGACCATCGGCCCCTCGCTCGCGGGCCTGCCCGCGATGGCGGTGCCGGCCGGCTTCTCGCCCGACGGCGCGACGCGCGGCCTGCCGATGGGCCTGCAGCTGATCGGCCGGCCCGGCGCCGACCTCGAGGTGCTGCGGCTCGCGCACGGCTGGCACCAGGCCGTGCCCTTCGCCGATGCGCGCTCGCCGCTATTGGCCGTGGCCTGAATTTCCGAGAACAGACAACAACCACCCGAGGAGTAAAGCGCATGCGCAGACGTTCGATGATCGGTGCCGGCCTGGCGGCCGGCCTGTCCACCATGGCCGGCTCCGTCCTGGCCCAGGGGCTGGCCGGCAAGACCCTGAACCTGATCGTTCCCTACCCGGCCGGCGGCGGCTCCGACATCAACGCGCGGCTGGCCGCGCCCGAGCTGTCGCGGCTGCTGGGCCAGCCGGCCGTGATCGACAACGTGCCCGGCGCCAGCGGATCGCTGGGCGTGATGAAGGCCGCCAACGGCGCGGCCGACGGCTCGGTGCTGCTGATGGGCTCGCCGATGGAGCTGATGCTCACGCCGCTCACGCTCGCGAGCGCGCGCTACAAGGCCGAGGACTTCCGCCCCATCGGCATGATGGCCGTGACCTCGATGGTGCTGCTGGCGCGCAAGGACCTGGGCCCGGGCAGCGTCGACGAGCTGATCGCGCAGCTGCGCAAGCCCGACGCCAAGGAGCTGAGCTACGGCAGCATCGGCCCGGGCTCGCTCTACCACCTGCTGGGCGAGCGCTTCACGCAGCAGACCGGCACGAAGATGCTGCACGTGCCCTACAAGGGCTTCGCGCCGATCATCAACGACCTGCTCGGCGGCCAGATCGACCTGGTGTTCGCGCCGCTGGCCGGCAACGTGCCCGACCTGCTGGACGCCGGCAAGGTCAAGGCGCTGGGCATCGCGGCCGCCACGCCGCACGAGCGCTTCGGCGCCATTCCGCTGATCCGCGCCAGCAAGGGGCTCGACGACTTCGTCTACAGCCTCTGGGCCGGTGCGCAGGTGTCGCAGCGCGTGCCCGAGGAGACGCAGCAGCGGCTGCACGTGGCCTTCAACGAGATGATGCGCAAGCCCGAACTGCGCCGCGCCATCGAGCTCGGCGGCAGCAAGGTGGCGCCCGAGCAGACGCTGGCCGAGCTGCGCCGCGGCTACCAGGCCGACGTGGAGCGCTACCGCGCGATCGCCAAGTCGGTCAACCTGCGCCCCGAATGAGGGCGGCGGCTGCGGCCTGCGATTTGCCAGTTTTCGATAACGGCGAGCCGGCGCGCGGAGGGAGGATGCGGCCCTGTCCATCCTCCATCGCCAAGGAGCATTCCATGCCCGCCGCTTTCCCTTTTGCAGCCTCCGGCGCGCTGACGCGCCGCCAACTCGTCATCGGCGGCGGCGCGGCCGCGCTGGCCGGCGTGCCCGCGCTGTCGCACGCGCAGTCTAAGACGATCAAGATCGGCTACCTCACGACCTTGTCGGGCGTGCGCGCCAATTTCGGCGAGGCCGACCCCTGGAGCCTAGAGCGCGTGCGCGCCGCGCTGAAGGACGGTCTCACCATCGCGGGCACCAATTACAAGGTCGAGATCGTGGTGCGCGACACCCAGTCCGATGCCAACCGCGGCGCCACGATGTCGAGCGAGCTGCTGCTGCGCGAGAAGGTCGACCTGCTGCTGGTGCAGGACAGCGACGCCGCGCTCGCGGCCGGCCAGCTCTGCGACGTCAACGGCGTGCCGATGGTCTCGACCATGGGCCCGTGGCAGGCCATCACCTTCGGCCGGGCCTCCACGCCGCAGAAGGGCTTTCCGTTCTCGTTCCATTTCTTCTGGGGCGCCGACGACGTGCTGAAGAACTTCTTTGGCATGTGGGAGCCGCTGAAGGTGGAGCGCTCGCTGGGCACGCTCTACATCGACAACGGCCCGGGCCATGCCTTCGCCGATCCGACCAACGGCATCCCGGGCGGCGCGAAGCAGCGCGGCTACAAGGAGACCAACGGCGGCTTCTTCAAGATCGCGACCGACGACTTCAGCAACCAGGTCTCGAGCTTCAAGGCGGCGCGCGCGAATATCGTCTCGGGCTTCGCCTATGCCAACCACTTCGCCACCTTCTGGAAGCAGGCACAGCAGTCGGGCTACCGGCCCGAGGTGGTGACCATGGCGGCGGCCTTCCTGTTCCCGAGCGCGGTCGAGTCGCTGGGCGCGGCCGGCAACGGCATGTCGACCGAGGTCTGGTGGACGCCCAACTTCCCGTTCAAGTCCTCGCTGACCGGCCAGAGCGCCAAGGCACTGGCGGCCGACTGGGAGAGCTCCACCGGCAAGCAGTGGACCCAGCCCATCGGCTACGGCCATGCGCTGTTCGAGGTCGGCATCGCGGCGCTGAAGAACGCGACCAATCCAAAAGACAAGAAGGCGGTGCGCGATGCGCTGGCCAATCTGCAGCTCGACTCGGTGGTCGGGCGCATCGACTTCAAGGGCAGCCCGATCAAGAGCGTGGCCGTCACGCCGATGGTGGCGGGCCAGTGGCGCAAGACCGCCGCGGGCGCGAAGTTCCCGTACGAGCTGGTGATCACGCACAACAGCACCGCGAAGCAGATCCCGGTGGAAGACGAACTCAAGCTGCTGTCGCAGCTCAAGGCCTGAGCCCGCGACGCATGACCGATTGCCTCGTCATCGACGGCCTGTGCAAGCGCTACGGCGAGATCGTGGTGGCCGACGGCGTGTCGCTCGCGCTCGCGCGCGGCCAGTGCCTCGGCGTGGTCGGCCCCAACGGGGCCGGCAAGAGCTCGCTGTTCAACCTGATCACCGGCGTGGCCGTGCCCGATGCCGGCAGCATCCGGCTCGAGGGCCGCGAGCTGGTGGGCCTGCGCGCCGATGCGCGCGCGCGGCTGGGCGTGGCGCGCGCCTTCCAGATCCCGCAGCCCTTCGCGCACCTGAGCGCCTACGAGAACGCGCTGGCCGCCGCCAGCTTCGCGGCGCGGCTGCCGCGCGCGCAGGCCGCGCAGCTGGCCTGGGAGGTGCTCGAGCGCACCGGCCTGGCCGACCGCGCCGAGTTGCCCGCGGGCCGGCTGCCGCTGCTCGACCGCAAGCGGCTCGAGCTGGCCAAGGGCCTCGCGGCCCGGCCGCACCTGCTGCTGCTCGACGAGATCGCGGGCGGCCTGACCGAGGCCGAGGTGCAGCTGCTGGTCGCGCTCGTGCTCGAGCTCAAGCGCGACGTGGCGATGATCTGGATCGAGCACATCGCGCAGGCGCTGATGGCGGTGGCCGACCGCATCATGGTGCTGAACTTCGGCCGCAAGCTGCTCGAGGACGCGCCGGCCGCCGCGATGGCCAGCCGCGAGGTGCGCGAGATCTACATGGGCGTGGGAGAAGACGCAGAGGAGGCCGCCCATGCCGCTGCTTGAAGTGCGAGACCTCTGCAGCCACTATGGCGACCTGCAGGCGCTGTTCGACCTGTCGCTCGACGTGGGCGAGGGCGAGGCCACGGCGCTGATCGGCGCCAACGGGGCCGGCAAGTCCACGCTGATCCGCGCCATCGCGGGCCTGGGCCGGCGCAGCCGCGGCACGGTGCGCTTCGACGGCCAGGCCATCGAGGCCGAGCCGGCCGAGCGCATCGCGCGCCGCGGCATCGCGCTGGTGCCCGAGGGCCGGATGCTGTTCGCCTCGCTCACGGTGGAGGAGAACCTGCGCATGGGCGCGCTGTGCGGCCGGGCCGGCCACTGGAACCTGGCCACCGTCTATGCCCTGTTCCCGATCCTGCGCGAGTTCAGGCACCGGCCGTCCACGCGGCTGTCGGGCGGCCAGCAGCAGATGGTGAGCATCGGCCGCGCGCTGATGGCCAACCCGCGGCTGATGCTGTGCGACGAGATCTCGCTGGGCCTGGCGCCGGTGGTGATCGCGCAGATCTACCGCGCCTTCGGCGACATCCAGGCGCAGGGCACGGCGCTGCTGGTCGTGGAGCAGGACGTGACGCGCGCCTGCCGCATCGCGCAGCGCGTGTACTGCCTGCTCAAGGGCCGCGTCACGCTGGCCGGCCCCGCGTCGGACTTCAGCGCGCAGCAGATCGCCAACGCCTACTTCGGGCACTGAGAAAAGCACCATGGCCTGGATCGAAACCCTCATCAACGGCGTGCTGCTCGGCGGCCTCTATGCGCTCTTCGGCCTCGGGCTGGCGCTGGTCTTCGGCGTGATGCGCATGGTCAACCTCGCGCACGGCGAGTTCGTCGTGCTCGCGGCCTACTTCGCGGTGTTCCTGGCCGCGCAGTTTCCGCAGGTGTCGCCGCTGCTGCTGCTGGTGCCGGTGGCGCTGGCCGCCTTCGGCACCGGCTACCTGCTGCAGCGGCTGCTGCTCAACCGCGCGGTGGCGACCGACGATCCGCTCACGCCCGTGCTGGTGACCTTCGGCATCGCGGTGGTGCTGCGCAACCTGATGGTCGAGCTGTTCGGCGCCGACCCGCGCGCGCTCGACGGCGGCGCGCTGGCCACGGCCGGCTTCGAGATCGGCGGCCTGCGCATCGGCTGGTATCCGGTGCTGGTGCTGGGGCTCGCGGTGCTGGCCTTCGGCGCGCTGCAGTGGCTGCTGCGGCACTCGCGCTTCGGCCTGATCGTGCGCGCCACCTCCGACCACCGCGAGATCGTGCGCACCATGGGCGTGCGGCCGCGCCATGTGTATGGCGTGGTCATGGGGCTGTCGCTGGCCTTCGCCTCGGTGGCGGGGCTGCTGCTGGCGCTGCGCAGTTCGTTCACGCCGTTCTCGGGCGTGGAGCGGCTGCTCGGCGCCTTCGAGGTCGTGATCATCGGCGGCATGGGCTCGTTCTGGGGCGCGCTGGCGGGCGGCATCGCGCTGGGCGTGGCGCAGCTCGCGGGGCAGCGCCTCGATTCCAACGCGGGCGCGCTCTATGCGCACCTGCTGTTCTTCATCGTCCTGATTGTGCGCCCGAACGGCATCGCGGGCCAACGGGCCTGACAGCCGATGCGCAACCCGTCTCTTCTTCCCTCGATCGGCTTCCTTGCGGCGGCCCTCGCCATCGCCTTCGCGCCCACGGTGGCTGATGCGGGCCTGCTGCGCCTGCTGAGCGAGGTGCTCCTGGTGCTGGCCATGGCCCAGATGTGGAACCTGCTGGCCGGCTACACTGGCCTGGTGTCGATGGGGCACCAGGCCTTCGTCGGCATCGGCGCCTACCTGGTGTTCGTGGTCTCCGACCGGCTCGAGCTCTCGCCCTACTGGATGGTGCCGCTGGCCGGCGTCGGCGCGGCGCTGCTGGCGGCCGCGGTGGCGCCGCTGATGTTCAGGCTGCGCGATGCCTACTTCTCGATCGGCATGTGGGTGCTGGCCGAGATCGTGCGGCTGCTGGTCGCCAAGTTCCCGCTGTTCGGTGGCGAATCGGGCGTGCCGCTGCAGGCGGTGCGGCTGGTCGATGCCGAGACCTTCCAGCGCAACGCGTTCTGGATCTCGGGCGCAATCGGCCTCGCGGCCGTGGCCGGCGTCTACCTGCTGATGCGCTCGCCCTTCGGCCTGGGGCTGATGGCGGTGCGCGACAACGAGCTGGCCGCCACCAGCATCGGCGTGAACGTCTGGCGCAACCGCTTCATCGCCTTCGTGCTCTCGGGCCTGGGCTTCGGGCTGGCCGGCGGCGCGCATTTCATGGGCACGATGTTCGTCTCGCCCGACTCGGCCTTCGACATCAACTGGGTCGTGACCGCGATGTTCATCGTCATCATCGGCGGCATCGGCACCATCGAGGGCCCGCTGATCGGCACGTTGATCTACTTCGGCCTGCGCGAGCTGTTCAACACCTGGTTCGCGATGTCGGGCGGCTGGTACCTGATCGCCATGGGCAGCATCGCGGTGGCCGTGATGCTGCTGGCGCCGCGCGGCCTCTGGGGCCTGGCGCGCGAGCGCTGGGGCTGGCGCGGCCTGAGCGTGCAGCGCCATCCGCCGCACGGGGCGGCATCGATTTCTTCCTCTTCTTCCATTTCCCACACCATCGAGGACGCAACGCATGAAGAACACCGCCTTCTTTCACGATGAACGCACCTTCTGGCACGTGCCGGGCGGGCTGCACGCCCTGTTCCTGCCGGTCGGCGGCTGGGTCCAGCCCATGGCCGGCAGCGGCATGGCCGAGTCGCCCGATTCCAAGCGCCGCATCAAGTCGCTGATGGACGTGTCGGGCCTGAGCGCGCAGCTCGACCTGCTGGGCGCGCCGATGGCGAGCGAGGAGGACCTGCGGCGCGTGCATCCCTCGAGCTATCTCGAGCAGTTCAAGGCCGCCAGCGATGCGGGCGGCGGCGATCTCGGCGAGGTCGCGCCCTTCGGTCCCGGCAGCTACGAGATCGCCAAGCTCTCGACCGGCCTGGCCATCGCCGCCATGGACAGCGTGCTGCAGGGCCGCCACCGCAACGCCTTCGCGCTCACGCGGCCGCCGGGCCACCACTGCCTGCGCGAGCACAGCATGGGCTTCTGCCTGTTCAACAACATCGCGGTGGCGATCGAGACCATGAAGGCGCGCCATGGCGTCAAGCGCGTGGCCGTGATCGACTGGGACGTGCACCACGGCAACGGCACGCAGGCGATCTTCTACGACCGCCCGGACGTGCTGACCGTCTCGCTGCACCAGGAGAACTGCTTCCCGCCCGGCTACAGCGGCGCCGAGGACCGCGGCGAGGGCGAGGGCCTGGGCTTTAACGTCAACGTGCCGCTGCAGCCCGGCGGCGGCCATGCGAGCTACATGTATGCCTTCGAGCGCATCGTGGCACCGGTGGTCGAGCGCTTCCGCCCCGAGCTGGTCGTGGTGGCCAGCGGCCTCGATGCCAACGCGGTCGACCCGCTCGCGCGCATGCAGCTGCATCCGGAATCGTTCCGCCAGATGATGAAGCAGGTCAACGCGCTCGCGGCGCGGCACAGCGAGGGCCGAGTGGTGGTGGTGCACGAGGGCGGCTATGCCGAGGCCTGCGTGCCCTTCTGCGGTCTCGCGGTGGTCGAGGAACTCTCGGGCCATCGCACCGAGGTGCAGGATCCGTTCACCGACTTCTTCGGCCTGCAGCAGCCCTCGGAGCGCTTCGATGCGTTCCAGCGCGGGCTGATCGACGAGATGGCGGCGCTGCACGGGCTCTGAGCGCGAGGCCGGCCGCGTTTCTCGTTGCCGGCGCTCAAAGCAGATCGGCGCGCAAATCGCGCACGCCGCGGCCCAGGCGTTCGCGCAGCAGCGCGCCGAGCGTGGAGCCTTCGGCATAGCCGACCTCGGCCGCGATGGCCTCGAGGTCGCTGCCATGCACCAGCGAGCGCGCGCGCTCGATCCGCAGGTCCTGGATGTAGGCCAGCGGCGACTTGCCGAGCACGGCCTGGCAGCGTCGCTGCAGCGTGCGCGGACTGGTCGCGAGCGCGCGCGCCGCCGTGTCGAGCGAGAAGCCCTGCTCGAGGTTGTCGCGCGCCCAGCGCTCGAAGCGCAGGATCGCGGGGTCGCGGGGTCGGCCTGCGCGAGATGGTGGGGCACGATGTACGGCGCCTGCGAGGAGCGCAGGTCTGCGAGCAGGTAGCGCGAGACCATGGCCGCGAGCTCGGGGCTGGCCTGCTAGATCAGCCACAGTGCCAGATCGAGGTGCCCCATCGCCGCGCCGGCCGTCACCACCCGGCCCGAGGGCACCAGCATGCGCGATTCGTCGAGAGCGACCTTCGGATAGCGCTGGCGGAACAGCGGGCCTAGCCACCTCGCAGGCATCGGGCCGCACGTGCACGGTGCAGTTCACCGGCTCCATCGGCGCCTGCGCGAGCAAGGGTTGCTGGTAGACCGCATCGACTGTCCGCGCGGCGCCGCGCGCGGCGGCCACCGTGTCGCCTTCCTTGCGCGCCACGGCGCCGGTGCGCGACGAGGCGCTGGCCAGCGCGGCGATCAGCTTCTCGGTCGAGTAGTCCGTGTTGGCGCCTTCGTCCCAGCGGATCTCGAGCGCGGCCAGGCCCTTGCGCGCCGCACCCATGTGGTCGGCCACCACCGCGCCTCGACCAGCAGCAGCCGGGCCGTGGCGCCGGCGCGGCGCATCGGCTCCCAGGTGCTGCGCACCGAGGTCGAGCCGCCCGTGATCTGCCCGCCGGTCAGCGGGTTCGAATAGCGCGTCTCGTCGGCGGGCGCGTGTTCGAGGCGAACGTGCCGAGGATCGATCTCGAGCTCCTCCGCGATCAGCAGCGCGAGGGCGGTGTAGATCCCCTGGCCCATCTCCACGCGCGGCATCACCAGCGTGACGAGGCCGTCGGTGCCGATGCGGACCACGGCGTTGGGCGCGAAGGCCTCGGGCCGGCCGGTCTCTTCGTCCCCGCGTCGAGCGCACGCGAATAGCGCGAAAGCGCTCGGCCCCGACCGCTCGAAAACCCTTGGCATCGATCTTGCGGAATCGCGCCAGAATCCAGTCTCGTTTTTGATCCTGGTTTCTTAAATGGTGCTTTTTGGTCGGGAATGCCGATTTTTCGAGGCGATGCGCCTCATGGCGGTGCATCCGCGCCAGAGCCACCGATCCATTCCCTCGAGTTTTGAGAAGTGAGCCACCTATGAAGAGTCTTGTAGTTGCCGCCGTCGCGCTGTCGACGGCTTGCTGCGCCTGCGCGCAGAGCAGTGTGTCGGTGCAGGGATTGATCGACGAGTACGCGGGATCGATGCGTTACGCGGGTGATCTCGGCCGCACCAAGGTCCTCGGAAGCGGCGGCATGACCACCTCGTTCTTCGGCTTCGCCGGCGGCGAGGACCTGGGCGGCGGGCTCAAGGCCTACTTCGCACTCAATTCCTTCTTTCGCGCCGACGCCGGCAAATCGGGCCGCTTCGATGGCGACCCCTACTTCGCGCGCGATGCCAACGTCGGCATCGCCGGTGCCTACGGCAGCCTGCAGCTCGGGCGCGCCGCGGCGCCGAACTTCATTCCGACGGTGCTGGTCAATCCCTTCGGCAACTCCTTCGCGTTCTCGCCGCTGGTGCTGCATGCCAACGTCAACACCGCGCGCTGGCTGTACCGCACCTCGCCGTCCGACACCGGCTGGAGCAACCAGCTCATCTACAGCACGCCGAACTTCGGCGGCCTGCGCGTGAACCTGCACTACCAGTTCGGCGAACAGTCCAGCGACACCGGCTACAAGGGCAAGAACAACACCGGCATCAGCGCGAGTTACGTCAGCGGGCCGCTCACGGTCGCGGGCTTCTACGAGCGCGATCAGATCTCCAACCCGGTCAACCCGGGCGTCATCACCGCCACGGTCGCCGGCGCGGTGGTGCCCACCACGTGCAAGGACTGGATGCTGGGCGGGGCCTACGACTTCGGCCTGCTCAAGGCCTATGCAAGCTACGGCCGGTCGAAGGCCGAGGTGACCGGCTATCGCGGGACCACGACTTCCCTCGGCGCCAGCGTGCCGGTCGGGTCGACCGCGGGGCAGATCCTCGCGGCCGTCGCGAGGACGAAGATCGCCGGCTCCTACGACGGCACCCGCACGACGGTGAGCCTGGCCTACGATCACTACCTGTCGAAGCGAACCGACGTCTATGCCGTCCTCATGCGCGATCTCGCGACCGCCATGGCGGGCGGCAATAGCTTCGGCGTCGGCATCCGCCACCGCTTCTAGCGGCCGCGCGAGCCGACGCCAGGCTCGATCCCCCGGTTTCCCTCGTTCCTTCCATCCATCACAGAGACAACCCGGTGAACTTTTTCTTGATTGATATCTTTTTCGATACTAGTATCGCAAATGAGCGAAACGGACTCCATGTCGAGACCGTTTCCATGGCCCATCCATCCGCCGGCGCCGGGCTTTCCGCGTCGAACCAGGAGTCCTGACGTGTCATCCACACTAGATTCGACCGCCTCCGCGCCGCGCGACGACGCCGTCTCGGGCTACGCCTGGAAGGCGCTGGCCGGTTCCGCCATCGGCTATGCGATGGACGGCTTCGACCTGCTGATCCTGGGCTTCATGCTCACGGCCATCTCGGCCGACCTGCACCTCACGCCGGGCCAGGCCGGCTCGCTGGTGAGCTGGACGCTGGTGGGCGCCGTCGTCGGCGGCATCGTCTTCGGTTCGCTCAGCGATCACTTCGGGCGCATCCGCGTGATGACCTGGACCATCGTCCTGTTCGCGGTGTTCACCGGCCTCTGTGCCTTCGCGCAGGGCTACTGGGACCTGCTGGTCTACCGGACCATCGCGGGCATCGGCCTGGGCGGCGAGTTCGGCATCGGCATGGCGCTGGCGGCCGAGGCCTGGCCCGCCAGGCATCGGGCACGCGTGTCTTCCTATGTGGCGCTGGGCTGGCAGCTGGGCGTGCTGGGCGCCGCCTTGCTCACGCCGCTGCTGATGCCGCACATCGGCTGGCGCGGCATGTTCCTGGTCGGCGTCGTGCCCGCGCTCGTGGCCTGGGTGATCCGCAACAAGCTGCACGAGCCCGAGGTGTTCGTGCGCAAGCCCAAGGTCCGGGGCTCGCGCCTGAGGTCCTTCAAGCTGCTGGTCAAGGACGCGCGGACGACCCGCACCAGCCTGGGCATCGTCGTGCTGTGCGCGGTGCAGAACTTCGGCTACTACGGGATCATGATCTGGATGCCGAGCTTTCTGGCCAACAAGCTCGGCTTCAACCTCACGAAGTCGGCCATGTGGACCTCGGTGACCATCCTCGGGATGATGCTGGGCATCTTCGTCTTCGGCCAGCTGGCCGACCGCATCGGGCGCAAGCCGAGCTTCCTGCTGTTCCAGGCCGGTGCCGTGGCGATGGTGCTGGCGTACTCCCAGCTGTCCGACCCGGTCTCGCTGCTGTGGGTCGGTGCCGTGCTCGGCATGTTCGTCAACGGCATGCTGGGCGGCTACGGCGCGCTGATCTCCGAGGCCTATCCCACGGAAGCACGCGCCACGGCGCAGAACGTGCTGTTCAACCTCGGCCGCGGCATCGGCGGCTTCGGCCCGGTGGTGGTCGGCGCGATGGTCGCCGCCTACTCGTTCCAGATCGCGATCGCGCTGCTCGCCGCGATCTACCTGGTCGACATGGTCGCCACCTACTTCCTCATTCCCGAACTCAAGGGCAAGGAGCTCGAATGATGCTCGCCGCCATCGACCACCAGTCGCCCGCGTGCAGGCCCGTGCATCCGCCGGTGCCTCAGGGTGAAGGCGCCTGCTTCCAGCGCAACGCGCAATCCGTGGCCTCGTATCGCTGCGAGGTCGCCGAGCACCGCTGGGTCAACGACCGGTACAAGTACCTGAAGCTCAGCGCGCCGGCCGACCTGGCGGGCGCGACCAGGCCCGGGCAGTTCTACCAACTGAAGTGCCCGACGACGAACGACCTCCAGCCCTTCCTGCTGCGCCCGATGAGCGTCTACGGCGTGGGGCCGGAGGCGGGCACGATCGAGTTCCTCTACAACGTCACCGGCACCGGAACCCACGCACTGGCCTCGCTGCCCGTCGGCGGCGCGATGGACATCGTCGGCCCGCTGGGCAACACCTTCACGCTGCCGCCGGGCGACGAACGCATCATGGTCGTCGCGCGCGGCGTCGGCCTGGCGACGATGGCGCCGCTGCTGCGGCAGGCGGCCAGGATGGGCATCGCGATCACGGCGGTGATGTCGGCGCGCGCGCCCAAGGACCTGATGCGCGACGAGTTCCTGCGCGGCGCCGAGGCGGACGTGCATTGCGTCTACGACTCCGACGGCAGCTCCTCGGTGGAGGCCATGGACACGCTGGTGCGCCGGCTGCTCGGCGAACGGCACCACGACGCCGTCTACACCTGCGGCTCGCACCGCGTGCTGATGCTGCTGCAACGCATCCTCGCCGACCATCCGGCCACCCGCGGCGAGGTGGCGATGGAACAGCGCATGGCCTGCGGCATGGGCGTGTGCCTGTCCTGCGTCCGGCTGTTCGACCGCGCGGGCGACAAGCAATTCCTGCGCGTCTGCCGTGAAGGTCCCGTGTTTCCCATCGGCGACGTGGTCGGGGAGGTGGAGTTTGGCTGATCTCAACGTCAGGGTCGGCGACGTCAGCCTGCGCAACCCGGTCATGCCGGCCTCGGGCTGCTTCGCCATCGAGTACGCGGAAGCGCTCGACTTCAACCGGCTGGGCGCGCTGGTGATCAAGAGCGTCTCGCCCAAGAGCCGTGCCGGCAACCCGACGCCGCGCGTGGCGGAAACCCGCGGCGGCATGCTCAACGCCATCGGCATTCCGAGCAAGGGCCTGGACTACTACCGCGAGACGGTGCTGCCGCCCTACACGCGCTTCGACACGCCCGTCGTGGTCTCGATCTCGGCGGACACGGTCGACGAGTTCGCCGACGCGGTGGCCGAGATGTCGCTGCCGGAAGTGGCGGTGATCGAGGCCAACATCTCCTGCCCCAACCTCGAGGCCGACGGCATGGCCTTCGCGATGACGCCCGAGACCACCTACAAGGTCGTGAGCGCAATCCGCCGCCGCACCCATCATCCCGTGTGGGCCAAGCTCACGCCCAATGCCTCGCATGTGGCAACGGTCGCGAGGGCCGCGGAAGAAGCCGGCGCCGATGCGCTCGTGATGGGCAACACGGTGCTGGCCATGTCGATCGACGTGCGCACCCGCAAGCCCATGCTCGGCAACGTGATGGGGGGGCTGTCGGGGCCGGCCATCAAGCCGATCGCGCTGCGCATGGTGCACCAGTGCTATCGCAGCGTGCGCATCCCGGTCATCGGCTGCGGCGGCATCGCGAGCGCGCACGACGCGGTCGAGTTCATGCTGGCCGGCGCGAGCGCGGTTCAGGTCGGCACGGCCTCCTTCATCGACCCCGGGGTGATGCAGAAGATCATCGACGGCCTGGTCGTGTACTGCGACGAGATGGGTGTGAAGAAAATCCGCGACCTGACCGGCCAGGTCAAGCTCGATCGCCAGCTCTCGGACCGCTGGCTGCGCTTCGCGCAGCAGTCGGGCTAGGGAGGGCAAGGACGATGAGCCTGCCGGGACTTCGCCCCATGGCCGAGAAGCTGTTCTCCGACGTGCGCGAGCTGACCTTCGACGGGGTCGGCGTCACGCGGCAGAGCTACGGCCGCGGCGAATCGGACACCGCCGACTATCTGCGCGCCTTCGCCGCGAGCGAAGGGCTCGAGGTCCGCGCCGACCGGGCCGCGAACCTCGTGTTCGGCCTGCCGCAGACCGCGGCGGCGAGCGCGGTCACGTGGTGCGGATCGCACATCGACTCGGTGCCGCAGGGCGGCAACTTCGACGGCTATGCGGGCGTGGTCGCGGGCCTCCTGTGTCTCGTCGCGCAGAAGGCCGGCGGCACGCCCTACGCGCGCCCGCTCGAGGTGATCGCGTTTCGCGGCGAGGAGAGCGCCTGGTTCGGCAAGGCCTACATGGGCTCCGGCGCGCTGTTCGGCAAGCTCAGCGAGAGCGACCTCGCGCTCAAGCAGCGCACCACCGGCGAATCGATGGAGGCCTGCATGCGCCGCTGCGGCGCCGACGTGGAGGCGATCCGCGCGCAGCAGCCGCTGCTCGACAAGGCGCGGATCAAGGCCTACCTCGAGCTGCACATCGAGCAGGGGCCGGTGATGGTCGCGCGCCAGCTCCCGCTGGCCGTGGTCTCGGGCATCCGCGGCAACGTGCGGCACAACCGCGTGGTCTGCCACGGCGACGCGCAGCATTCGGGCGTGGTGCCGCGCTGGCTGCGCCACGACGCCATGTTCGCAGTCGCCGACCTGATCATGCGCATCGACGAGCACTGGCGCGTGCTGTTGGAGCGCGGCACCGACCTGGTCGTGACCACGGGCATCGTCAGCACCGATCCGGCCGAGCATTCGATCTCGCGCATTCCGGGGCAGGTGAGCTTCAGCCTCGAGGCGCGCAGCAAGAGCACGGACACGCTCGAGGCCTTCTACCAGCTGATGCGCGCCGAATGCGGCTCGATCGAGCGCGAGCGCGGCGTGCGCTTCGAATTCGATCGGCGCCTGCTCAGCGATCCCGCGACCATGGACGAGGGCCTCTGCAGCGTGCTGTCCGAAGCCTGCGCCGCGCAAGAGGCGGCCTTCGAGCTCATTCCCAGCGGCGCGGGGCACGACGCCTCGCTGTTCGCCAATGCCGGCATCCCGAGCGGCATGTTGTTCGTGCGGAACCAGAACGGTTCGCACAACCCGAACGAAGCGATGGACATCGAGGATTTCATGCTCGGCGTCGGCGCGATGGATGCGGCCTTCGCCCGATTGAAGTGAGCCTTGCCATGACCCACCGTATCACCCTGCGCCGCCCCGACGACTGGCACCTGCATCTGCGCGACGGCGCCATGCTGCAGACGGTGCTGCCCTACAGCGCCGCGCAGTTCGGCCGCGCCATCGTCATGCCGAACCTCAAGACCCCCGTGACGACCACCGCGCTCGCGCGGGCTTACCGCGAGCGGATCGTGGCGGCCTTGCCGCCGGGCGCCGACTTCGTGCCGCTGATGACGGTCTACCTGTGCGACGGCACCTCCGCCGACGACCTGTGCCGGGGCTTCGAGGACGGCGTGCTGACCGCGGCGAAGCTGTATCCGGCCGGTGCGACCACGCAGTCGGAGCATGGCGTCACCTCGATCGCGAAGGTGGCACCGGTGCTCGAGACGATGCAGGCCATCGGCATGCCGCTGTTGCTGCACGGCGAGAGCACCGATCCGGCCGTCGACGTCTTCGACCGCGAGGCGGTGTTCATCGAGTCGACCCTGCGTCCGCTGCTGCACGACTTTCCCGCGCTCAAGGTGGTGCTGGAGCACATCACGACCGAGGAAGCGGCGGACTTCATCATGGCCGATGCGAGCGGCCGTCTCGCCGCGACGATCACGCCCCAGCACCTGATGTTCAACCGCAACGCGATCTTCACGGGCGGCATCCGGCCGCACCTCTATTGCCTGCCGGTGCTCAAGCGCGAGCGTCATCGCCTCGCGCTGCGCAGGGTGGCGACCTCGGGCGATGCACGCTTCTTCCTCGGAACCGACTCCGCGCCGCACCTTCGCACGCTGAAGGAGGCGGGTTGCGGCTGCGCCGGCATCTTCAACGCGCCGGTCGCGCTGCAGAGCTACTGCACCGTGTTCGAGGAGGAGGGCGCGCTCGACAAGCTCGAGGCCTTCGCGAGCCTCAACGGTCCGCGCTTCTACGGCCTCGCGTCCAACGAGGCGCGCGTGACGCTCGAGCGCGCGCCCTGGGAGGTGCCGCAGGACGTGGCACTTGCGGGGGGCGGGGCGCTCCATCCCTTCCTCGGGGGCAGCCGCCTGCCGTGGGCTCTGCGGGACGCGCCCGTGCCCGAGCCGGTCGCGGCGTGAATTCCCGTACCGCCTCGCGCCTCGCCGGTGACCGCGGATGTCGAAACTCGCCTATAGTTTCTTTTTCGATCCATAAAGTGGAAAACGAGATGGAAGCTGCGAATTCGACCTTCAAGTCATCGATCGACTACGTGGCGCTGGGCAACCGCCTGCGTGCCTACCGGGTGGGCGCCTCGCTGCTGGCCGAGGACGTGGCCGAGCGGCTGGGCATCTCGCGCGCGGTCGTGTACCGGCTCGAGAAGGGCGAGATCGTCAAGATCGAGACGCTCGAGCGCCTGGCCCACCTGCTCGACACCACGCTGGCGTCGCTGCTCGGCGTGGAGGTGGAGTACTACTCGACCGCGCTGGGCCTGTTCGAGCGCATGCGCCAGCTCGAGGAATCGTCCGACCGCATCCTCGCGCACTTCGAGCCGATCTCGCTGCTGCTGACCTCCGAGGACTACCTGCCGACCCTGCGCCAGATGCTGATCGAGGCATCGCCCAAGGGCGCGGGCAAGGGGCCGACCTCGGCCGACATCGACAAGATGCTGCAGATCATGCAGGAGCGCCGGGCCTTCTTCCAGCGCCGGCGTCCGCACATCGTGAGCCTGATCGGGCTGCGCGAACTCGAGCGTTTCGTCGATACCGGCCTGGTCGGCCGCATCGACCTGCCCGAGAGCGTGCGCACCGAGCGCCGGCTGGCGGCGCGCCGCGAGGTCGAGCGGATCGCCGACCTGATGGAGAGCGAGCCGATCGACGTGCAGATCGGACTGATCGACGACGCCATGCCGACCGCGACCTTCCAGGTGTTCTCCGGTCGCGCCGGCAGCGTGCTGGCCGTGAGCCCGTTCCGGCTCGGCGAGCTGCCCAACGTGCGCAACGGCATCGCGACCGTGACCGCCTCGCCTGAGGCGGTGCGCATGTACGAAGCCATGATCGGTAGGCTCTGGAAGGCCGCCTACAAGGGCAAGGCGGGTGCGACGCACCTGCGCAAATTGCTCGACCGAATTCACTAGCCAAAGGCTCGACCGCCATGACCATTGCCCCAGACCCGATCCGCCTCGAGGTCGCCGCCCGGCTGCTCGATGCCGGCTGCGTGGCCTTGCGCACCGACGAGCCCTTCCGGCTTCCTTCGGGATGGGCGACGCCGGTCTACATGGATTGCCGGCGGCTCGTTTCCTTTCCCGAGGCGCGCCGCGCGCTGGTGGACCATGCCATCGAGCTGCTGAAAACCGATGGCTGCCTGGCCGGTGTCGGCTCGATCGCGGGCGGCGAGTCCAGCGGCATCGCGCTGGCGGCCTGGATCGCGGATGCGCTGGACCTGCCGATGCAGTACGTCCGCAAGCGCGCGATCGGCGCCCGCCAGGTCGAGGGCGTGGTGCGCGCCGGCGAGCGCGCGCTGCTGGTCGACGACATGATGGCGGCCGGCGCATCGAAGGCCAATTTCGCGCGGGCGCTGCGCGGCGTGGGTGCCGAGGTCAGTGATGTGCTCGTGCTGTTCGACTACGGCATGTTCGGCGCCGGCCGCATGCTGGCCGCACTGGGGCTGAAGGTCCACGCGCTGGCGAACTGGCACGACATCCGCGCGGTCGCGGCGCAACGAGACAGTTTCGGCCGCGAGGTGATCGCCGAGTTCGACGATTTCCTGCGCGATCCGGTCGCCTGGTCCGAGGCGCACGGCGGCAAGGGTTTCATCACTGACCACATCGAAGGCAACACACCATGAACTTCCAGGAAATCAGCACCCGCTTCGAGAACGACCTGTCGGGCTCCGACGCCTTCAAGCTGCTGTACCGCGGCGCCTTCGACCTCATGAAGTCGGATCTCGACAACGCGGGCCTCTACTTCGTCATCGGCGTGGCGGCGCAGGCCTTCGTCCAGAAGTACGAGGACCAGGGCATCACGGTGGAGTTCGCCGACAACGCCAAGGCCACGATGGTGGCCCTGAATACCCGGATCCTGGCCGCGCTGGCCGCCGAGCCCGCGCAGCGCTTGCGCATCCTCGGCGAGGTCGCGACCGAGTACGAGTGGAACGTCACGGCGTTCTGAACGCGTTCCGTTGGTCATTGCGCGCGCTTGCGTCATGACCCACTCGCTCAGAGATCGAGGACGAGCCGCGCGGAACAGCTGCGCGACACGCACGGCAGCATCAGCGTGCCCGATGCCTTCTCGGGCTCGGTGAGGAAGGAGTCGCGATGCTCGGGTTGGCCCTCGAGCACCGTGGTCATGCAGGTGCCGCAATGGCCTTCCTCGCACGAGGTCTCGATATGCACGCCGTGGGCGCGCAGCACCTCGACGATGCTCTGGCCCGCTTCCACCCGCGCCGAGATGCCCGAGGCGGCGGCGCAGACCTCGAATGCGGCCTGCGGCGCCAATGCGGCGGGAGGTGTCGAGCCCGCGCCGAAATACTCGAAGCGGACCTGGTCGGCCGGCCAGTTCGCCGCGGCCTGCCGCACGAGCTCCATGAAGGGGCGCGGTCCGCACAGGTAGAGGTACTTGCCCGGCGCCGGATTGCCGACGATCGATGCCAGCAGCTCGGGCAGCGCGTCGGGGCTGTAACCCTGGTGGTGCCGCACGGAAGGGGCCAGTGCCGCGCCCTCGAGCTGCCGACGGAAGGCGACGTGTTCCGCCGACTGCGCAAAGTAGTGCAGCTCGAGCGCTCGTCCGGCGCCGCTCAGGTGCGAGGCCATGCACAGCAGCGGCGTGATGCCGATGCCGCCCGCGACGAGGATGAAGCGCTCGCCGTCCGGCGCGAGCGGGAAGTGATTTCTCGGCGCGCCGATGGTGAGCACATCGCCTTCCTTCACGGACTCGTGCATGAACCGGGAGCCACCGCGCGAGCGCGGATCGCGCTTCACGCCGATGACATAGCGCCCCTCGCCATGGGGCGCGCAGAGCGAATACTGCCGGGTCTCGCCGCCGCCCACATCGACGTCGATGTGAGCGCCGGGCTCGTAGGGCGGCAGCGGCTCGGCGCCGATGGCGACCAGCTCGAAGGAACAGATGTCGGTGGCCTCGGGCACCTTGCGTTGGACTTTGACTTGCATGGGTATCGACGGAGTGGGTGGTGAGTGAATGGGGTATTCAGGCGGCGGGCCCGGCTTCGGCCGCGACCTCGCAGATGTAGGAGCGGTGCGGCGCCGAGCCGCTGATCGGGTCGAGATCGCCGTCGTCGACCAGCAGGTTGAAGTTGGAGCCCTGATCGGAAAGCGGTGCGTGCGCAGGCAGGCCCAGCTGCTCGTTGCCCTGCCACCAGCCGTACTGCGCGCAGACCACGCGCGGATCGAGGCTGGGATCGAGCGTGGCCTTGAAGCGCACCGAGCCGCTCGGCGAGCGCACGCGCACCCACATGCCGGGCTTGATGCCGCGCGCGGCGGCGGTGGCGGGGTTCATGGCCACGAGCGGGTCGGGTGCCTTGCTGCGCAGCGATGCGACCTGCCGGTGCTGGCTGTGGCAGTACTGCGGCAGCTTGGCCGAGGTCAGCACGAGCGGAAAGTCCGGGCTTCCTTCGCGAAGCCGCAGCTTCGGTAGCGGCGGCACGTACACCGGCAGCGGCGACTGGCCATTCCGGTGCAGCAGCGCCGAATAGATCTCGACCTTGCCGGTGTCGGTCGCGAAGCGGAAGCCCGCGCCGTGGTGCTTCTGGTAGCGCGTCTTCAGCGGATAACGGATGCCTTCGGGGTGCTGCCTCAAGGCCTCGAGGCCGATCCCCAGCGGCTCGAGCATGTAGCGCATACCCTCGTCGATGTCGCCGCCCCAGAACCGGTCGGCCAGCCCGAGCCGCTTCGCGAGCTCGAAGACGACCCAGGCATCGGAGCGACTCTCGCCCACCGGCGCCACCATCCGCGGTCGCAGCTGCACCAGTTCCTCGGCACCCTGGTTCACCTCGAAGCCGATGCGCAACGCCTCGCGCTCCCAGGGCGTGCCGATCGGCAGCACCACGTCGGCGTATTGGGCGGTCGGGGTCAGCGTCAGGTCGGCATGCACGAAGAAGTCGAGCTGGCGCAGCGCCTCGGCACCGCGCAGCGGGTTGGCATGCGCGAGCAGCAGGTTGGCGCCGAAGCCGACCACGCCGCGGATCGCATAGGGCTTGGCTTCGAGAATGGCGCGGTACAGCGTGTCGCTGCCGATGCAGCCCTGCGCGGCCGGGCCGAGTGGAAGCTCGTCGATGCCCACGCACTTCGCGAGCTGCGCCGCCGACAGCAGCTCCTTGCCCGATGCCTTGCGCGCCGGCGGATGCGCGAAGTCCACGTTGCCGCCGGCCGCGTCGAAGCTGCCGGTGAGCGCATAGAGCAGCGCGATGGCGCGGTCGGTCTGCGTCGCGTTGGTGTGTTGGCCGACGCCCGACCACGCGTAGTAGCTGACGGGGCGGTGCGCGAACAGCAGCCGTGCCGTGTCGCGCACCTGCTGCGCGGGGACCCAGCACAGTTCCTCGGCGCGTTCGGGCGACATGGCCTCGCACAGCTCGGCATACAGCGCGAAGGCGGGCCGGCATCGAACGGGGCCCGTGGTCGCCTGCAGCGTCCTGGTGCCGAAGAGCGCGAGGGTGCAGTCCTGCGATGCGTAGCTGGCCGTGCCGGTGTCGTAGGGCACGATGGATTCGCTCGCCTCGTCGAAGGCCACGAGCCGCTGCGAGGCGAGGCCCGTGATATCGGCTTCGCGCAGGAACGCGCCCGTGTCCTCGCGCACCAGCAGCGGCCCGTTCGAGTGCCGGCGGATGAAGTCGATGTCGTATTCGCCGTTGCGGATCATCTCGCCGGCGATGGCCAGCGCCAGCGCGCCGTCCGAGCCCGGCCGCACGCGTAGCCATTGGTGGGCACGCATCGCGAAGCCGGCCTTGCGCGGATCGACCACGACGATCTTCGCGCCGCGCGCGAAGGCCTCCGTCACGCCCGTCGCATGGTCGAGCCAGGTGGCCGACGGGTTGTGGCCCCACAGCACGATGCACCGCGTGTTCGAGAAGTCCGGCGCGCCGATGCCGCGCCCGAAGGTGAAGCCGTGGGCGACGTCCTTGTGCCAGTTGCAGATCTCGGTGCCGCGGCACAGGTTCGGGCTGCCGAAGGCATTGACCAGACGTTCGATCCAGACGATGCCGTCGGACAGCGGCGAGCCGCTCGGCGAAGTGATGGCGAAGGACACCGACTCGGGACCGCGCTCGTCGCGGATGCGCCCGATGCGTTGCGCGACGAGGTCCAGTGCCTCGTCCCACGAGGCCTGGCGCCAGAGCGGATCGGCGGCATCCTTCGGCGCCGTGCGTATCAGCGGGTGCAGCAGCCGCTGCGGATTGGCGACCAGCTCGGGCGCCGCGCGGCCCTTCACGCAGAGGGCCTTGCCGGTCGGGTGGGAGGGGTTGGCTTCCTGGGCGATCAGCACGCCGTCCTCCACAACGCTGATCGAACCGCAGCGCGAGCGGCAGAGGGCGCAGAAGCCAGGGATTTTTTCGGCCATAGTTCCAGTGCCCAGGCGGACGCGGAAGTCCGGCCCGGCGCATGATTATATATAAAGTGAAGAAAGTATATATACTTTGAGAAAAGGCGCAACATGAAGGAAAGCAGCTCGCAAGTGGCCGCGGGGTCGGTCTACGAGACGCTCCGCTCCGAGATAGCGATGGCCGTGCTCGAACCCGGCGCGCCGCTGAAGCAGGACCACATCGCGGCGCGCTTCGGCGTCAGCCATGTGCCGGTGCGCGAGGCGCTCTCGCGGCTCGTCGCCGCGGGGCTGGCCACGGCCCGGCTCAACAAGGGCACCTCGGTGGCCTTCCTGAGCGCGCGCGAGGCGGTCGAGCTGATCGAGCTGCGCTGGCTGCTCGAAGGGCGGCTCATCGAGCTGGCCGTGCCGCATCTCTCGCGCGCCGACATCGCGCGCGCCACCGGGCTGCTGGACGAGCTCGGCAAGGCCAGGCAGGTCGAGGAGGTGTTCCGCCTCAACCACGAGTTCCACGCGAGCCTCTATGCCAAGGCCGACCGGCCGCTGCTGTTGCAGTCGGTCGAGTCCGCGCGGCTCAACCTCGGGCGCTATCTCTACCTACCGTGGAAGTCGAAGACCAACGTCGATCGCTCCGAGGCCGAGCACAAGAAGCTGCTGCGCCTGTGCCTGGCCGGCGATGCGCAGGGCGCGAAGGCGATGGTGATGGAGCACGTCATGCACACCGGCCAGCTGATCGTGGAGATCATCGAGCAGCAGAAGGCGAGCATCGCCATCGACTAGCCACAGAGGAAGCACGGGCTGTTGCTTCGCGATCCATGATTCGTCGCGATAATGGCACCCGTGCACGCCCTTCGAAAACTCTCGACCCTGCATCGCCTCGTGCTGGCGTGGTTCGTGCTGTCCCTGTCCGTCGCGGTCGCCTCGCCGATCGTCAAGCCTCAGCAGATCGACATCGTGTGCTCGGCCTCGGGCCACGTCACGATGGTCGTGCAGACCGAGGATGGCGCGGTGCCGATGGGCAGCATGGGCATGGACTGCCCGTTGTGCGTGATCGGCGGCCTGCCGCCAGCGATCGCGCAGGTCGAGGTGCCGATGCCGGCACCGCTGTCCTACGCCCTGCGTTCGATCCCCGCCGCGCGCATCGCCGCGGCCACCGCCGCGCCGCTGCCGGCGCGCGGGCCTCCTTCCTTCCTCTTCGCCTGAACCGCTGAATCCGTCGCGCGACGGACCCTGGCGTCGCCTCGCGGGCGCGCCGGTCCGCGCGCGGCGCCCATCGTTCGTCGACGGCATGCGCGGCCACGCGCCGCCGCGCCGTCAGCGCAGCCATGCGCTGCGAGAAGAGAGATCCCGTGCCTTTCATTGCCATTTCCCACGGCCGTGGTGCCGAGCGCCTGCGCGCGCGTGCGCTGTCCTGCTTCGCGCTCGGCGCCTTCGCCGCGCCGTTCGCGCAGGCCCAGGTCCAGACCACGCTGCAAGCGATCGAGGTCGACCCGCCAGCCGCGCCCGCGCCCAACGGGCGTCTCAACCTCGACACGCCCTCCGACACCGGCAGCCGCCTGGGCCTGACGCCGCGCGAGACGCCGGCCTCGGTCAGCGTGGTCGACCGCGCCACCATCGAGGCGCGCGGCGCGCAGGACACGCAGGAGATCCTGCGCGCGGTGCCCGGCATCACCGCGCACAACGCGCCCGGCAACATCGGCGTGAGCTACCGCGGCTTCGGCGCCGGCTCACTGAGCCAGATGTTCAACGGCATCAACGTGCAGTACTCGATCGCCGCGCGGCCGGTCGACAGCTGGATCTACGACCGCGTCGAGGTCATCGGCGGGCCCTCGAGCTTCCTGTTCGGCGCGGGCGCGGTCGGCGGCTCGATCAACTACATCAGCAAGCTCGCCGAGCCCGGCGACCTCACCGAGGCCCGGCTGCGTCTGGGCACGCAGCAGCTCAAGGAGGCCTCGATCGGGCTCAACCGCCGCATCGCGGGCGACGGCGGCGCGGGCAGCCACTACGCGCGCATCGACCTCAACCGCAAGGACGCCGACGGCTGGACCGACGGCACGCGCACGCGCGCCACGCAGCTCGCGGCTTCGCTGCTGTCGGACTTCGGCGGCGGCGTCACGCACACGCTGGCCTACGAATACCAGGACGAGTGGGTGGACCGCCCGTACTGGGGCACGCCGCTGCTCAATCCCGTGGTTGGCAGTCTGCGCGTGGACCCGGCCACGCGCTTCAGGAACTACAACAGCGCCGACGGCATCTACGCGCAGCGCGTGCAGTGGCTGCGTTCCATTGCGGACTGGCGCGTGTCCGGGGCGCTGCAGCTGAAGAACACCTTCTATGCCTACGACGCGCTGCGCGACTACCGCAACGTCGAGAGTTACCGCTTCAACGCGAGCAACACGGCCGTGATCCGCTCGGGTGCCCTGCTGCAGCGCCATGACCAGCAGGTGGTGGGCGACCGCATCGAGGGCCTCTACAAGGGGCAGCTCGCGGGCCTGCGCAGCGACTGGTCCTTCGGGCTGGACTTCAGCGTCAACAAGCAGACGCGCTTTCCGAACAGCCTGCCGGCCACCGTGAGCACGGTGAATCCGTACCTCTTCGCCACCGAACCTTTCTTCGCGGTGCCGGGCATGCGGCCGGGCTTCAATCCCGACCGCGACAACAAGGTGACGACCACCGCGCTGTCGATCGAGAACCGCACGGCGCTCGCGCCCTCGCTGCACCTCGTGAGCGCGCTGCGCCACGATCGCATCGAGCTCGAGCTGACGAACCGGCGCGCCATCACCGCCGCCGCGCCGGCCAGCTACCGGCGCAACTACAACCCGACCACGGGCCGCGTCGGCCTGGTGTGGGACTTCGCGCCCGGCGCGAATCTCTATGCGCAGTACGCGACCGCGGCCGACCCGCCCTCGGGCGTGCTGTCGACCGCCTCGTTCGCCGACGTGATGAACAACAGCGAGCTCACGACCGGTCGGCAGGCCGAGGTCGGCGCCAAGCTCGACTTCTGGCAGGGCAAGGGCACGGCAACCGTGGCGGCCTACCGCCTCTCGCGCAAGAACATCGCCACGCAGGACCCGAACAACAGCGCGCTGACCGTGCTCGTGGGCGAGCAGTCGTCGAAGGGCGTGGAGATCGCAGTGGGCCTGCAGCCCACGCCGCAGTGGTCGCTGCAGGGCAACCTGAGCCATGTCGACGCGAAGTACGACAACTTCGTGCAGAACGGCGTGTCACTCGCGGGCCGCACGCCGACCAACACCCCGGCCGTGGTGGCCAACCTCTGGGTGTCGTACGCGATCACGCCCACGCTGCAGGCCAGCGTGGGGCTGCGCCACGTGGGCAAGACCTACGCCGACGCGGCCAACAGCGCGCGCTGGCCTTCGTACACGCTGGTCGACCTGGGCCTGTCATGGAAGATCAACCGCTCGGTCACGCTGGTGGGCCGCGTGCGCAATGCCACCGACCGCATCTATGCGGCCAACCTCGGCAGCACCTTCGCCTACCTGGGCGCGCCGCGCACCGGCGACCTCAGCCTGCATGTCGCGTTCTGAGGAGGGCTGGTCGATGGCCCATTTCAAGCGCTGGCTGTTCCTGCTGCACCGCTGGCTCGGCATCGTGGTGTGCGCCTTCTTCGCGATGTGGTTCGTCTCGGGCGTGGTGATGATGTACGTGGGCTATCCCAAGCTCACCGAGTCGGAGCGGCTGCAGCACCTGCCGCCGCTGGCCGCCGATGCCGTGCTGCTCGGGCCGCACGAGGCGCTCGACGCGGCGGGTATCGCGGGGCCGCTCAAGGAGCTGCGCCTGGCCGTTGCGAGCGGCGGTCGCACCGTGTACCTCGCGCAGCCGGCGGACGGCAAGGGCAGCATCGTGATCGACGCGGCCACCGGCACGCCGCTGCGCCATGTCGACCGCGAACTCGCGATGGGCAGTGCCGCGGCCTTCGCCGGGCCGGGCGTGGGCCTGGTGTACGAGGGCACGCTCGACGAGGACGCCTTCACCCATTCGCGCGCACTCGATGCGCACCGGCCGCTGCACCAGGTGGCGCTGGTCGATGCCGCGCACACGCGGCTCTATGTCTCGGGCCGCACCGGCGAGGTGGTGCGCGATGCGCCGCGCGCCGAGCGGCTGTGGAACTACGCGGGTGCGTGGATCCATTGGCTGTATCCGTTGCGCGGCGGCGCGCTCGATCCGTACTGGGCCGACATCGTCAACTGGCTCTCGATCCTGGGCATCGCGGTCACGCTGATGGGCACGGCCGTCGGTCTCCTGCGCTGGCGCTTCGCGGGCCGCTACCGCAGCGGCTCGCGCTCGCCGTACCGCGGCTTCATGATGCGCTGGCATCACATCACGGGCCTGCTGTTCGCGGCCGTCACGCTGACCTGGATCTTCAGCGGCCTGATGTCGATGAACCCCTGGCGCGTGTTCGACAGCGGCGCGCCCGCGCTGCGCACCGAGGCGATGAATGGCGGGCCGCTCGGGCCGCCGGCCGGCGCCGCATCGCCCCAGGCGCTGATCGCGGCCGCGGGCGGCACGGTGCGCGAGCTGCACTGGACCCGCACCGCGGGACGCGATCTCGTGCTCGCGCGCGGCACCGCGCTGCGCCCCACGGTGCTCGATGCCGCGAGCGCCGCGCCCACGGCGCTGGATGCCGATGCGTTGAAGGCCGCGGTCGCGAGGCTCTCGAGCGCGCCGGTCGCGCGCATCGAGGTGCTGAACGCCTACGACAGCCACTACTACACGCGCGAGCCGCACACCATGACCGGCGGCGGCGACAAGCCGCTGCCCATCTGGCGCGTGGTGTTCGCGGACGAGGCCGGTACCTGGGCCCACGTCGATCCGCGCACCGGCGCCTTGCTGAACCGCAGCGACAGCCATCGCCGCGCCAGCCGCTGGCTGTTCGCGATGCTGCACAGCTGGGACTGGCGCCCGCTGCTCGAACGCCGTCCGCTGTGGGACCTGGCGATGGTGCTGCTGAGCCTCGGCGGCGCGGCGCTGAGCCTCACGGGCGTGGTGATCGGCTGGCGCCGGCTGGGCCGCAAGCTGGCACCGAAGCCGGCGGCCCGGCGCATTCCCCCATTCACTCCCTCGAAGGAACATCCATGACCCGCGTACTCCCGACGACCCGCCGCCGCCTGCTGCTGGGCACAGCCACGCTGCCCCTGTGGGCCGCGCTGGCCGCCTGCGGCGAATCCGAGCCGAAGCCGAGCTTCACCGGCACCGACATCACGGGCGCCAACTACGGCCGCGACTTCGCGCTCGCCGATCCCGACGGCAAGCGCCGCACGCTGGCCGACTTCAAGGGCAAGGTGGTGATGATCTTCTTCGGCTTCACCCAGTGCCCCGACATCTGCCCGACCGCGCTGACGCGCGCGGCGGAGGTCAAGCAGCAGCTGGGCGCGGCCGGCGACGACCTGCAGGTGATCTTCGTCACTGTCGACCCGGAGCGCGACACGCCCGAGGTGATGCGCGCCTACACGGCCGCCTTCGACCCGAGCTTCCTCGGCCTGCGCGGCGACCTCGCGCAGACCGAGGCGACCGCGAAGGAGTTCAAGGTGTTCTACGAGAAGGTGCCCACGCGCACCTCCTACACCATGGACCATTCGGCCTTCACCTACCTGATCGACCGCAAGGGCCGCATGCGCGTGGTGATGCGCCATGCGCAGAGCGCGAGCGAATTCACCGCGGACGTGCGCGCGCTGCTGGCGGCGGGCTGAGGGAAAGTCCTCATGCGCGGCGTCGCTCGCGCATAAGTTTTTGCCCGTCGCGCAAAAGACGCGCCGCGCGGCCGTCAATAGACTGCCCCGCATGCAGACCGACCCGACGCCCGCTGTGGCCCCACCGTTCTTCTCCCCCTCGCGCCGCGAGGGCGAGCTCGTCTTCGTCAGCGGCCAGATGGCCTTCGACGCCCAGTGGCGCATCGAGGGCGACACGGTCGGCGAGCAGACGCGGCGCTGCCTCGGTCGCATCGGCGAGATCCTCGCGACCGAGGGCCTGGGGCTCCCGATGTCGCGAAGACCACCGTGTGGCTCTCGCGCGTGGAGGACTTCGCCGAATTCAACCGCAGCTATGCCGAATGCTTCGACCCCGCCGCGGGCCCCGCGCCCGCGCGCTCGACGGTGCGCGCAGACCTGATGGTGCCGGGCGCGCTGGTCGAGATCGAAGCCATCGCGCATGCACGCCGCGCCCACCGCGCACCTGGAGCCTGACGCCATGAGCACCGTATCCCCCGCCGCCTCCGAGCTGCCCGACCTCGACCTCGAGGCCATCCGCGAGACCGCGCGCGCCAATGCGCAGGCACTGCTGCGCACGCCGGTCGCGCCGCTGCACGGACCCACGGTCGAGCGCCTGCTCGGCCGCGCCGACGTGCACATGAAGCTCGAGCTGTTCCAGCGCACCGGCACCTTCAAGGCGCGCGGCGCGCTCAACGTGGCGCGCCGGCTTTCGCCCGAGCAGAAGGCGCGCGGCATCACCGCGATGAGCGCCGGCAACCACGCGGTGGCCGCGGCCTTCGCGGCGCGCGAGGCCGGCGTCTCCGCGAAGATCGTGGTGCAGGCCTCGGCCAACCCGGCGCGCGTGGCGATGGCGCGCGCCTACGGCGCCGAGCTGCTGATCGCGCCCGACGGCGCCACCGGCTTCGCGATGGCCGAAGCACTGGTGCGCGACGAGGGCCGCAGCTTCATCCATCCCTTCGAGGGCGAGGGCACCTCGCTGGGCACTGCCACCGTGGGGCTCGAGTTCGCCGAGCAGGTGCCGGGCCTCGACACGGTGCTGGTCGCCGTGGGCGGCGGCGGCCTCGGCAGCGGCGTGGCCACGGCGATCCGCAAGCTGGTGCCCGGCTGCCGCGTGATCGGCATCGAGCCCGAGGGCGCCGACGTGATGCAGCGCAGCTTCGAGGCCGGCTCGCCGCAGCGCATGGAGAAGCTCTCGACCATCGCCGACAGCCTGGCGCCGCCGATGACCACGCCGATGGCCTACGGGCTGTGCCGGCGCCACATGGAGCGCATCGTGACCGTGAGCGACGACGAGATCTGCCGCGCGATGGCCGTGATGTTCCGCGATGCCAAGCTGGCGGTGGAACCGGCCGGCGCGACGGCGCTGGCCGCGCTGCTCGGGCCGCTGCGCGAGGAATTGCGTGGGCAGCGCACCGGGCTGATCGTCTGCGGCGCGAACCTCGATGCCGAGACCTACGTGCGCCAGCTCGCGCGCGGCGAGCAGTTGCTCGAGGCCTGAGCGCCGGCTTTTCCTCTTCGTTGCGTTCGTTGTTCCGTGGCCGGTGGGCGCGCGTCGCGCCCGCCAGCCGCCCGTTGCCGTCCGTCCCTTGTCTTTCGGAGATGTCCCGATGAAGCGTCGCGCCTTCCTGCCCCTGCTGCCCGCCGGCGTGATCGCCGCTGCCTTGCCGCCCCTGGCCGCGGCACAGCCTTCCGCCACGGCCGGACGCACCATCCGTCTGGTGGTGGGCTATCCCGCGGGCGGCACGGCCGACGCGGTGGCGCGTCTCTATGCCGAGGAGCTGCAGAAGCGCCTGGGCGCCACCGTGGTGGTGGACAACCGCCCCGGCGCGGGCGGCCAGATCGCGGCCGAGCTGTTCCGCGCGCTGCCGCCCGACGGCAGCGCGCTGCTGCTGGGCAACAGCCACATGTTCTCGACCCTGCCGCTGACCTCGCGCTCGGTGAAGTACGACCCGGTGAAGGACTTCGCGCCGGTGGCGCGGCTCGCGACCTTCGAGGTGGCGCTCGCGGTCAGTGCGGCGCAGCCCGCGAAGACCTTGCAGGAGTACCTCGCGCTGGCGCGCGCGAAGCCCGAGGCGCGCAGCTTCGGCGTGCCCGCCGCGGGCAGCTCGCCGCACTTCGTGGGCTACGTGGTCGGCAAGAAGGAGGGCATCGAGCTGCTGCCCGTGCCCTACAAGGGCGGCGCGCCGCTGCTGGCCGACCTGATGGGCAACCAGATTCCGGCCGCCGTCGATGCGCTCGGCGGTTTCCTGGGCGCGCACCGCGCGGGCAAGATCCGCATGCTGGCCGTGACCGGCCCGCGCCGCGCGGCCAGCGTGCCCGAGGTGCCGACCTTCGGCGAGCTCGGCTTCGGCGCGCTCGGCAGTTCGAGCTGGGTCGGGCTGTTCGCGCCACCCGGCACCTCGCAGGCGCTGGTCGATCGCGTCAGCGCGGCCGTGGCCGAGATCGCGGCGCTGCCGTCCACCACCGCGGGCCTGGCCAACGTGGGCTTCGATCCCGCGGCCGGCAATCCGCAGCAGTTGCGGGAGACGGTGCGTGGCGAACTCGCGCTGTGGCAGCCGATCATCCGGGAATCCGGCTTCCAGATCGATTGATGAGCGCAGCGCCGATAATCCCGACCGACACGCTGTTCAGCGCCGACTACGCGACGGCGCGCCGCAAGTTCCTCGCCGCCTGCGCGCTGCGCGGTCTCGCACCCGAGGTGCATGGCCATCCGCTCGCGGGCGCGCAGGGCGAGGCGCTCGCCACCGACGTGGTGCGCATCGGCCCGGCCGACGCGCAGCGCGTGCTGGTGCTGACCTCGGGCGTGCATGGCGTGGAGCTGTTCGCGGGCTCGGGCTGCCAGATCGACTGGCTGCTGACGCAGTCGGCCGACGACCTGCCGCTCGACACCGCGGTGGTGCTGGTGCATGCGATCAATCCCTGGGGCGCCTCCTGGCTGCGGCGCTACACCGAGGACAACGTCGACCTCTGCCGCAACTTCATCGACCACGCGCAGGCGCCGCCCTCGCACAAGTACGCGCCGCTGCATGCGGCGATCGCGCTCGATCCCGGCGATGCCTCGGCCGTGGCCGCGGGCGATGCGCTGCTCGCGGACTTCGCGCGAGTCCATGGCAGCGAGGCGCTCTACAACGCGCTGATGGCCGGGCAGTACAGCTTCGCGCAGGGCATGGGCTTCGGCGGCCAGGCGCCCACCTGGTCGCGCCTGACCATCGAGGCCGTGCTGCGCCGCCATGGCGCCTCGGCGCGCGAAGTCTGCCTGGTCGACTACCACACGGGGCTCGGCCCCTACGGCTACGGCTCGCTGGTCGCGCTGCAGCAGGGCGAGGCGCTGGCGCGCATGCGCGCGGCGTTCGGCGAATGGGTGGTGGCGGTGCACGAGAGCGGCGCGCCCGAGGATTTCGCGCCGGTCACGGGCCACAGCACGCCGGGCTACGAACGCGCGCTGCCGCAGGCGCGCGTGACGGCGGCCGTGCTCGAGTTCGGCACCGCGCGGCCGCAGCGCATGCTCGAGCTGCTGGTGCGCGACCAGCGCGAATGGGCGGCGGGCATCGGTCGCATGCAGCTGTCGGACACGCGGCGCGAGCTGCTGCGTTTCTTCTACCCGGGCGAGCCCGCGTGGCAGCGCAGCCTGGTGGACCAGTCGCGGCAGGTGATCGCGAACGCGTTGCGCTGGTTGCGCGCGACCTGAAGCCGCGCGGTCCTAGGCGTCGTCGACCTGCGCCAGCGAAGCGCGGAAGGCCTGCAGCAGGTCGTCGAAGTCGGCGCGCCTGCGGCCTTCCGCGACCGACAGCGCCGACACCGTCACCGGGATGCGCGGCGAGACGCTGCGCACCGACAGCGATTCGCCGCGCGAGAAGCCCGCGGTGAAGGAGTCGATCACGCAGGGCCCGAAGCCGTCGAGCGTGAGCAGCAGCGCGGACTGGTAGGTCTGCGCCGAGAGCCGCGTGCCCGCGAACACCGCGCTCTCCGACAGCAGGCCCAGCAGGGCCTTGCCGACGAGGTCGTCCTTGTCGATGCCGATGAAGTCGCGCGCCGCGATCTCGGCGATCGGCATGTCCGCAATGTCGGGGCGTTTTTTCGCCCCGGCTTCGCGGCGCTCGACCCACACCAGGTGGCCCGTGCCCACCACCTCGGCATCGACCGGAGGCGCGTCGATCTCGCCATAGGCGATGCCCAGGTCGCATTCGCGCAGCGCCACCGAGCGCGCGATCTCGTCGGAATGGAGGATCTTGATCGAGACCGCGCTGCGCGGATGGCGGGCCTTGAACGACGCGAGCGCGCGCGACAGGCAGGTGGTGGACAGCGAGGGCACGATCGCGACGCGGAACTGCGCCAGGTGGTCGGGCCGCAGCGACTGCGCGAGGCGCCGCAGTTCGTCGACCTGCTCGAAGATCTTCTGCGCCCGCAGATGCAGCTGCCGTGCCTCGGGCGTCGGCTTCATGCCGCCCTTGTCGCGCACGAACAGCGCATAGCCGAGCTGCTGCTCGGCATGCTTGAGCGTCTGCGTCACCGCGGGCTGCGTGACGTTGAGGATGCGCGCCGCGGCACTCACGCTGCCCGACAGCATGATCGCGTTGAAGACCTCGATGTGCTTGAGTTTCATAGGGGGGCCATTAGAAGACCTTATCGCGTTGCGTCAAATTCTGATTTGACGCTCCCGGGCCCCGGATCGGAGACTTCGATGCATGGAAGACAGACGGGGCGCGCCGATCATGGCGCACGCCGGAAGTCGATGGCAACAACCGGCATCGGGAACCTATGGCGCATTCATTGGCGGTGGACGACACCGCACGACACGAGATCGATCCAGGCCTGTTCGACACGCCCGAGGTGCGGCAGGCCTGCGTCGACCTCGCCGCCTGCTTTCGCATGGCTGCGAGGCTCGGCATGGAAGAGGGCATCTGCAATCACTTCTCGGCGGTGGTGCCGGGCTTCGACCACTGCTTCATCGTCAATCCCTTCGGACTGGCCTTCGAGGAGATTCGCGCTTCCGACCTGATCATCTGCGACTTCGACGGCCGCGTGCTCAAGGGCGACCGGCCGCCCGAGATCACCGCGTACTACATCCATGCGCGGGTGCACAGGAGCCTGCCGCGCGCCCGCGTCGCGTTCCACACGCACATGCCGTACGCGACCAGCCTCGCGATGGTCGAGGGACAGCCGCTGCAATGGGCCGGGCAGACCGCGCTCAAGTTCTACGGACGCACGGCAGTCGACGACTTCAACGGCCTCGCGCTCGATGCGATGGAAGGCGACCGCATCGCGGCCGCGATCGGCGATGCCGACGTGGTGTTCATGCGCAACCACGGCGTGATGGTGGTCGGCGCGACCATCGCCGAGGCCTGGAACGACCTGTACTACCTCGAGCGCGCCTGCGAGGTGCAGGTGCTGGCCGAGTCCACGGGCCGCAAGCTCAGTCCCGTGCCACCGGCACTGGCCGCGGCCACCTATGCGCAGATGCGCAGCGGAGGCAACGAGAGCGCGGTCCAGCATCTCGCGAGCATCAAGCGCCGCCTGCTCAAGACCGACTCCGATTACCTGCTCTGAACGTCACCCCGTACCTCACATGAAATCCCGTCTCCCGCACTTCGCCCTCGCCGCCCTCGCAATCGCCAGCCTGGGCGCGCACGCCGCCGAACTGACCGGCCGCCTCAAGACCATCAAGGAGCGCAACACCATCACCGTGGCCTACCGCGAGTCCTCGATCCCGTTCTCCTACCTCGGCGGCAACGGGCAGCCCATCGGCTATGCGCAGGACATCTGCCAAAGAATCGTCGAGGACATCAAGACCGCCATCGGCAGCCCGGACCTCGTGGTGAAGCGCCAGGCCGTGACCTCGCAGAACCGCATCCCGCTGATCCAGAACGGCGCCATCGACCTCGAGTGCGGCACGACGGTCAACAACCCCGAGCGGCAGGCGCTGGTGAGCTTCAGCACCACCTACTTCGTGGTCGGTACCAAGTTCGTTTCGCGCAAGGCCGACAAGCTCGCCACGCTGCAGGACCTCAAGGGCAAGACCGTCGTGGCGACCACGGGATCGAACACCGTGATGCGCCTGCGCGGCATCGACCGCAAGGAAAGCCTGAACCTCAACCTGATCCAGGCGAAGGATTTCTCGGACAGCATGCTGACCTTCACCTCGGGCCGTGCCGATGCCTTCTTCGAGGACGACATCAACCTGGTCGGGCAGATCTCGTTCTCGCTCAACCCGGCCGATTTCGCCTTGAGCACCGACACCCTGAGCCGCGATCCCTATGCGGTCATGCTGCCGCGCGGCGAGCCCGAGTTCAAGGCCGTGGCCGACAAGGCCATCGCGCGGCTGTTCGCCAGCGGCGAGATCAAGGCGCTCTACGACAAGTGGTTCCAGTCGCCGATTCCGCCGCGCGGCGTGAACCTGCATTTCCCGATGAGCGATGCACTGGCCAAGGTGATCGCGAAGCCGACGGATTCGCCGAATCCCTCGGACTATTGAAGAAAGGGATCCGCATGCCCGGCACCCGCAAGGTCGGCATTCTGGGCGGCATGGGGCCCGCGGCCGGCGCGGATTTCCTGCGGCTCTTCGTCGGCGCCTGCGAGGCGCGGCTGCGGGCCAGCGGCAGTCCCGTTTCCGACCAGGCCTTTCCAGAACACTGGCTCGCGCAGTTGCCGGTGCCCGACCGCACCCTGGCGCTGCTCGAGGACGGCCCTTCGCCCGTCGAAGGAATGACGAGCGGTATCGAGGGCCTGCGCAGCCACGGCGTCGCGAGCATCGCGATCGCGTGCAACACCGCGCATGCGTGGCACGCGAAGCTGCAGCGCTCGCATCCCGACGTGGAGCTGCTGCACATCGTCGAGGAGACCGCGAAGTACCTCGCGGCCCAGCGCATCGAAGCGGTGTGCCTGCTCGCGACCCAGGGCACGTACAGCCTGGGGTTCTATCAGGCAGCATTGGCGGAGCGCGGCATCGACTGCCATCTGCCGACGGAACCGGAGAGAGAGCAGGTCATGCGCGGTATCCGCGATGGCGTGAAGGCCGGGGATCTCGGGCTCGCGACGCGGTTGTTTGCCGAGGTGGCGCGGCGGATGGTCGAGCGGCATGGGTGCGACAGCCTGCTGCTGGCTTGCACGGAGATACCGCTGGCGCTGCATGGGGTGCCGGGGCATGCGGGGGTGCGGTTGGTGGATCCGGCGGAGGTGTTGGCGAGGGCGTTGGCGGGGCGGGCCTATGCGGTGGGTTGAGTTCGGACATGGCGCTCCTCCATAAGGAGGAGTGGCAATCCGGAAGTCGGGAACCGCTCATCCTCTGATGTAGCATCCGCGCGCTCGAATCAAGAGGGAGAGGTTTCCGATGGAAAGAGGGTTGCGTTTCTCGCCGGTCGTCATTGGCCTGGCGGTTTTGCTGACGGCATGTGGTGGGGGCGGTGGAGGAGGAGGTGGTGGTTTCCCCTTGGTGGGCGCAGCTCCTTCGACCACACCGACGTCTTCGGATCCGACATCCACGCCAAGTCCCGAAACGCCATCGGGGCCTTCGGAGCCCACGGGGCCTTCAGGTCCCACGCCCGGTACGGATCCCGATCCGGGTTCTCCCAAGCGGACGACTCCCTATTCATACAAGGTCGGAAGCGCCACCTACGAGAACCGCGAGGCGTTCCTGGCCGAATTGAGCAGCCCGACGATGGCGGGAAGTCTCTTTTTCTCGACCACGGGTGCCGTGGAGGGCGGGCAGACGGTCGTCAAGGCGGTCTACGAAAAGAAAGGCAACGCCACGAAGTACGAGCATCGCATGGCATTGGCGACCGAATCCAGGTCCGCCGCAGGCCTCAAGGCGCAGGGGGCCGAAGGCTTTATTCCGACCGCTATCTGGGTGGATCCTCTCAAGCCGTGGATGGAAGCGATTTTCAGCAAATCGCTGGATGTTCCAACGAAGTACGAGTACGTCGAAGTCGACGATCTGACTGGCAAGGTCGATCCCGAAGCCGTGGCGCCGCTGAACGTGCTGGGACAGCAGGGCTACTGCAAGCTGGATTTGACTTTTGATGGGAAGACGGTTCTATCGAGGGAGTCGCCTACATCGGCGCGGTGCACTTTCGAGCTGCAGCCGACGCGTTCATTGGTGTTTCGCGAGTTCGTGGGCCAGTTGAACGATCAAGGCCAGCGAGGCTACAAGTTCGCCTACAACACATCGACGTTCACTTCCACGGGCGCCAAGTACGCGACGATTTTCGTGCGAGACGAATCACAGAAGACGACGTTCCGCTACGAGATCGAAGCCAGTACGCTGGCTGGCCTGGGCACCCAGCAGGCGACGGAAGAATATCTGGCGGTACTGAATCGCCATGGTGCGGCAGGCGCCCGGTGGGTGACCGATTTTTCCGAGGACGGGAAGAGTTTCCGGGTTTTCATGACCGCCTACGATTGCAGTGGCCTCTTGTGCAATTGATTGGAGGTGGTGTTGATCGGCACAGACCTTCTCTGCTCACCGATCAACACCCCTCGGCATGAAACAGACAGGGACCGCAAGCCCCTGTCGTTGACCGCGTCTCTCGCGGGCTGACTCAGAGCCCCAGCGCCTTCGCCACCCCCGCCCCATACGCCGGATCGGCCTTGCTGCAGTTGTCGATGTGCCGCCGCTTGATGAACTCCGGCGCATCGCCCATCGCGCGTGCCGTGTTGTCGAACAGCGCCTGCTGCTGCTCGGGCTTCATCAGGCGGAACAGGTCGCCGGGCTGCTTGTAGTAGTCGGCGTCGTCCTCGCGGAAATTCCAGAAGTCGGCGTCGCCGCGCAGCTTGAGCGGCGGCTCGCGGTAGTCGGGTTGCTCCTGCCACTGGCCGAAGCTGTTGGGCTCATAGTGCAGGGTGCCGCCGTAGTTGCCGTCCACGCGCATGGTGCCGTCGCGATGGTTGCTGTGCACCGGGCAGCGCGCGGCGTTGACCGGGATCTGGTGGTGGTTGACGCCAAGGCGGTAGCGCTGCGCGTCGGAGTACGCGAACAGGCGCGCCTGCAGCATCTTGTCGGGCGACACGCTGATGCCGGGCACGAGGTTGTTGGGCGCGAAGGCGCTCTGCTCGACGTCGGCGAAGAAGTTCTCGGGGTTGCGGTTGAGCTCCATCACGCCGACCTCGATCAGCGGATAGTCCTTCTTGGGCCAGACCTTGGTGAGGTCGAAGGGGTGGTAGGGCACCTTCTCTGCATCGGCCTCGGGCATGACCTGCACGTAGAGGGTCCACTTGGGGAAGTCGCCGCGACCGATCGAATCGAACAGGTCGCGCTGGTGGCTCTCGCGGTCGCCGCCGACGAGCGCGGAGGCTTCGGCGTCGGTGAGGTTCTTGATGCCCTGTTGCGTCTTGAAGTGGAACTTGACCCAGAAGCGCTCGTTGGCCGTGTTGACGAAGCTGTAGGTGTGCGAGCCGAAGCCGTGCATGTGGCGGTAGCTGGAGGGAATGCCGCGGTCGCTCATCACGATGGTGACCTGGTGCAGCGCCTCGGGCAGCGAGGTCCAGAAGTCCCAGTTGTTGGTGGCGCTGCGCATGTTGGTCTTGGGATCGCGCTTCACGGCCTTGTTGAGGTCGGGGAACTTGCGCGGATCGCGCAGGAAGAACACGGGTGTGTTGTTGCCCACCAGGTCCCAGTTGCCTTCCTCGGTATAGAACTTCAGCGCGAAGCCGCGGATGTCGCGCTCGGCATCGGCCGCGCCGCGTTCGCCGGCCACGGTGGTGAAGCGCGCGAACATCTCGGTCTTCTTGCCGACGGCGCTGAACAGCTTGGCGCGCGTGTACTTGGTGATGTCGTGCGTGACGGTGAAGGTGCCGAAGGCGCCGGAGCCCTTGGCGTGCATGCGGCGCTCGGGAATGATCTCGCGGTTGAGGTTGGCGAGCTTCTCGATCAGCCAGACGTCCTGCATCAGCAGCGGGCCGCGCGGGCCGGCCGTGAGGCTGTTCTGGTTGTCGACCACGGGCGCGCCGAAGGCGGTGGTCAGGGGGGTCTTGTTCTGGGGATCGGATGGGTTGCTCATGGGGCGTCCTCTCGTCGTGGGTTGAAAGCGGGTCCACTCTACGAGCATCCGATGACCTTTCCAAACGACCTCCGTGGGGGGACGGGGGATACGATGGAATGATGCGGCGAGGCGCGGAATGGAGTAGGCAATCGGTCCGGCCCTCCGCGCGCCATCGCCGGCCCTAGCCGCGCATTCGTTCGACCGCGTCGATCCAGCGCACGAAGGCCGCCATCTGGTCGGTGACGAACTTGCGCGTGGTGTCGTCGGTGCAGCGGCCGCTCTCGGCATCGAACTTGGTGGGCGCGTGGCCGATGAAGACCTCGGGCTTGACCAGCGGCATGGCGTTGAGGAAGAGCATGACCTTGCGCAGCTCGTACTGCACGCGCGCGCCGCCCAGCGGGCCGGGCGCGGCGCTGACGATCGCCACCGGCTTGGCGTTGAAGGGCTGGTCCTCGCCGCGGCTGAGCCAGTCGATGAGGTTCTTGAGCCCGCCGGGAATGCTGAAGTTGTACTCGGGCGTGGCGATCAGCACGCCGTCGGCGGCGCGGATGCGCTCGCGCAGCGCGGCCACAGGCGCCGGCAGGCCGCGCGCGTAGTCGTCGGCATCGAAGACCGGCACCTCGCGCCATTCGAGCAGGGTGAGGGAGGCGCCCTCGGGCAGGACCTCGCGCGCGAGCTGGACCACGTGGCGGTTCACGGAGGCGGCGCGCAGGCTGCCGCAGAGGGCGACGATGTCGCGGGTTGTCATTCGGAATCCTTGGAGCGTTGGAACGGGGAAGGGATGAGCGGGCTCACTCGAGCGTGATGTTGTTGTCCTTGACGACCTTGACCCAGCGCTTCGACTCGGTGCCGACCAATTGGGTGAAGTCCGCTGGAGAGCCGCCGACGGGGATCAGCCCGAACTCGCCGAGGTAGCGCCGGTATTCGTCGGATTCGGCGATGCGGCGCGACAGGCTGGCAAGCAGGTCGACGATGGGCTGCGGCGTGCCCTTGACCGCGAACACGCCATGCCACGAGTCGCCCTCGAAGCCCGGGAAGGCCTCGGCCACGGTCGGCACCTGCGGCAGCGACTCGAGCCGGTGCGTGCTCGACACGGCCAGCGGCCGGACCTTGCCGGCCTTGATGTAGGGCAGCACGTCGGCAATGGGCGAGAACGCGGTGCTGACGCGGCCGCCGAGCACGTCGGTCAGGCCGCCGTCGCGGTAGGGCACGTGGTTGAGCGCGAGGCCGGCGCTGTTGGCGAAGTAGGCCATCGACATGTGCGGCACCGTGCCCACGCCGTACGAGGCGTAGCTGACCTCGCCGGGGCGGGCCTTCGCGTCCTTGATCAGGTCGGCGAGCGTCTTGTAGGGCGACTGCACCGGCACCGAGACCACCAGCGGGATCGACAGCATGCGCGTCACCGGCACCAGGTCCTGCGGCTGGTAGGGCAGCTTCTTGTAGACGAAGGGGTTGATGGTGAGCGTGCCGCTCGCGGTGTAGAGCAAGGTGTAGCCGTCGGCGGGCGCGGTGGTGACGGCCTGCGTGCCGACGATGGTGGAGGCGCCGGCGCGGTTGTCGATCACCACGGGCTGCTGCAGCTGCTTGGAGATGCGGTCGCCCCAGTAGCGCGCCATCACGTCGGGTGCGGTGCCGGCGGGAAACGGCACCACCACGCGGATCGGCTTGCTCGGGTACTTGTCCTGCGCCTGGGCGCAGACGAAGGCGGCGAGGCCGAGGACCAGCGTCCAGGCGGCGCGTTGGAAGAAGAAGGGACGGATCGCGGTCGGCATGGTGGTCTCCGGTGCGCCGGACTTGGGTGCCGGCTGGTTGAAGCGCGGGGTGCGCACGGTGCCAGCGAATCTAGGTGTTCCATCGCGCGCAATGAAGCGCCCCCGGCGGAAAGCTTTGTTCCGCCTGCAGGAAAACTCGGGTGCGGGAGTATCCTCGGCGCCTCTTCGAACCCGCCCACGGACCCAAGCGATGGACACGCCGTTCAGCCTGCCTTCCGCCTATCGCCTCGCCTCGACCCGCCGCTGGGGCCGCACCCAGGGCCTGACGGTGACGCCGACCGGCGCGGCGCGCGGGCGGCGCGAGTTCCTGTGTTTCCGGCCCGGCTTCTATCTGTCGCTGGGCCATGTCACGCACCTGGAAGAGAGCCGCGAGGTCTACCGCAGCGGCGACTTCATCAAGCTGCATTTCCGCCTCGAGGGCGAGAGCCGGGTCGGCCAGCCTGGCAGCACGGGCGCAGAGACGGTGAGCGCGATGAGCGTGAGCACCCTGCTGCAGCCGCCCGGGGCGGCCAAGGAGGAGTTCTTCGCGAGCGAGGTGCGCGAGCGCTCGGTCACGCTGTGCTGTTCGCGCGATTTCCTGTCGGAGGAACTGGGGCTGCTCGAGCTGCCGCTGGACGGGCCCTTCGGCGCCTTCATGCAGGCGCGGCCCGATCGTTTCGAGCTGCTGCGTTTTCCGCTGAGCACGGCGCAGCACGGGATCGCCGATGCGCTGCTCGACGATGGATCGGGCGATCGCTTTCGAGGGCTCTATGCCGAGGCCAAGGCCTTCGAGCTGCTGCATGGTTTCCTGACGCGCGGTTTCGGCGATGCACCGGTCGATGGCGCCACGGCCGCGGCTCGCGAGCGGCTGGCGCCGCTCAAGGACCATATCGACATGCATTTGGGCGAGGTCTTCGACATGCGCGGCCTCGCGCGCCGTTTCGGGCTCAGCGAGAGCCGCCTTGCGCGCGGCTTCCGGCAGGCCTATGGCAGCTCGCTGTTCGAGTACGTGACCAGGGCGCGGCTGGCACGCGCTCGGGTGCTGCTGGAACAGGGGCGCCAGAGCGTGACCGAGATCGCGCTCGACGCGGGCTACGGGCATGCCGCGAACTTCAGCACCGCGTTCAAGCGCCACTTCGGGTTGAGCCCGCAGGCGGCGCGGCAGGCTTCGCGCTCAGGCCAGCGCGAGCACTGACGCGACGGTTCAGACCACATCGGCCGGGGCGATCAGCACCCGCGTGTACTTGTTCATCGCCTCGACCTCGAGGCCGAGCCAGCGCGCGACCTGTTCGACCGACGTGCCGCGGCGAAGCTGGCGCAGCGCGAAGGTGTGCCGCAAGCGGAACGAACCGCCTTCTGCGCTGTCGAGCCCGGCCTGCGCGAGTAACTCGCGGGCGCAGCGGTATTGCGATTCCTTGCCCCAGGGCTTGCCGGTACGCGTCGAGGGAAAGAGCTGCTCGCCCGGGATGCCCAGTTCGGCGCGGACCTGCAGCCAGTGCTTGAGCAGTTCGGCGGCCCAGGGCGCGATCGGCGTTTCGCGCGGCGGCAGGTTGCCGTTGCCGGGCACGGCGATCTTCCAAGGGCGGTCGGCCACGCGGCCGCCCGCGATGGTGGGTGCGTCGAGCGCCAGCGCGCGCACGTCGCCCGGGGCGAGGCCGGCACCGAGCTGCAATCCGACGGCCGCGTGGTTGCGCAACTGCTGCCAGGTCAGCGGCTGGCCGCGGCCTTCCGACGAAGCGCCCGGGCGCGGGCGCGCGCGCGAGAGAAACAGGATCAGGTGCTTGGCCTCGGACGCCGACAGGAACTCGGGCGGTGGATCGGCACTGGCCGCTTCGGCATAGCGGATCTCGGGATGGGCCAGCAGCCAGTCGGCCGCCGCCGTGCTGGGCGGCAGGTCGTGCATGGCGCAGCGATGGCGCAGCACATGGTCGATCAGGCGCACCAGCCGCAGCGCATGGCGCGGCGAGAGCGACAGGTCGCTGCTCTTGATGCCGTAGCGCGCGGCCTTGAAGGCGTCGAGGTCGGCGGGTGAGAGGGACTCCAGCGTCACCCGCGGCGACTGGCCCAGGCACCACGAGGTGAAGCCGTTCCACATGTCGCGGTAGACCGCCATCGACGAGGCCTCTCGCAGGGTGCCCGCGGCGCTGCGCGCCGCAAGCCATTCCTCGAAAGCCGATTCATGGGGGGTGCCGACGGGGTCGGTATCGAAGAGGGAAGGCGTGACCATGGAAATACGCTAACGGCCTGCGTTTGGGTTTTGAGGAACGGCCTTGGACTTGATGAGCAATTTAGCTCCCTGAAATCCAATTACGGCCGTTAGTTTATTTATAGGGATGGAATCCTGCAGCAACAAGACATCCGGCGCGAGCGCTTTCGCGACCTGTATTTCCGAATTGCCGCGATCCGATGGTTGGACCCACTGTTTTCGGTTGGCAACTTATCGGGCAGCCGTTTTCAAGAATCGCCGTGGGCTGCCGAGGCCCCCGCTGACAGGTCAGGGGCCCGGCACACGGCAATTTCCGCTGCATGCTGAGCCTGAACACCCTGTCACCCATGCTGGCCGCCTCGCGCCCCATCGATCTGCGCGAGGAGGGCTGGGTCTACGAGCAGCGATTGAGTGGCTGCCGCCTCCTGGCGCAGACGCGAACGCCCACGCGCTCGGGCAAGGTGCAACTGCAGACGCGCGATGGGTCGGACGCGACGGGTTGGTTTCCCGAGGTGGTGGAGAGTCTGGCCCAGTTGAAGGAAGGCCCCTGCATCCTCGATGGGGTGGCCTGCGTGCTCGACGACAAGGGCCGCTGCGACGGCGAAGGACTGAGCGAGCGCGCGAGGCGGCGCGGGTGGTATCGCGGTGCCCGGCCCGTGTTCTATTTCGTCTTCGATCTGTTAATGGCGCAGGGCGCGGACGTCACCGGCGAACCGCTGTCGCAGCGCAAGCAAAGGCTCTCGCGACTGCTCGGGACGCCCCTGCTCAATGTGATCCCGGTCCATCACTACGAGCGTTCCGAAGCCATGGCCCTGCTGCGCCAGGGAAGGAACCAGGAGGATTTCGCGGGCTTGATGGCCAAGTGGAGAACGAGCGTCTATCGCCCCGGTGTTCGTTCGGCCGATTGGGTGGCGCTCAATGCGCGGGAATCGCACGCGGGCCTCTAGCGAGGTGTTTGCGCGGAACCAGTCCGGGCTTTCGCGAGTCGCATCCGGCGATCGGCGGGCCACCGGCTTGCGTGTGTCGGCATCTTTTCCGACAGGCGCGTCGAGGGCCGCTGACTACGCTCGTCGGCAGTTCCCGGGTGATACCGGGTGTTCCGATTCCAGCCAGCCTGTTCCTGTGTCACGCGACATGTCCTCGATGCCTCTGCCTCCGTCCCTCCATCCGTTCTTTCTCCGGAAACAGCCGAAGGCGCCCGCATCGGGCGGCACCGGGCGCGATGCGCTGTCGCATTCGGAGCGGCATCAGGACTGGGAATTCCACTACAGCCTCGCACCGGTGCCCGCGCGCGCCACCTTCTCGGGCACCGCGCAGATCCATCGCCAGGGCGAGCGCCATTGCGAACTGCCGATCTTCGAGCCGCAGTGCAATACGCTGGCATCGATCGACCTCTTGCGCGAGCAGTGCCTGGCGTGGATCGAGAGCCGCTCGGCGGCCGCGGGTCCGCCACCTCCCGCCAACTGAAGCGCATGGACTGGATCTCCTGGCTGCAGTGGCCCGCCTTCGTTGCCTCGGTGGGCGCCTCCTGGCTGGTGGCATCGAATGCGAAGGACAGGCGCAACGCGGGGTTCTGGGTCTTCCTCGCGAGCAATGTGCTGTGGGGCATCTGGGGCGTGTATTCGAGCGCCTGGGCGCTGATCGCGCTCCAGGTCTGCCTGGCCGTCATGAACCTGCGCGGTCTCGGCAAGACCAAGGAGGCCTCCTCGCAGAACTGAGCGGCAACGGACTTGGCGCGGAAAACAGCCTCATCGGTCAAAAATAGCCAATAGGGCTAAAATGGCCAGATTCCTCCCTCGGAGAAGTCCATGGCTGCCCTCTGGCCCCCGCTCGATCAATTGCCGCGTCAGAACGCTTCGCAGGTCAAGAACCGCTGGGGCGAGGTCGTGCGTCAGGTGCGCCAGTCGGGCAGCGTGGCAATCACCCACCACGCCAATGTCGAGATGGTGCTGCTCGACGCGGCCACCTACGAGCAACTGACCACCGACCTGCAGGCCCTGCGCTCGCGCGAGGCCAACGTGCTCGAGGAACTCGGCGCGCGCTTCGACGCGCGGCTGGCGGTGCTGCAACAAGAGGACAGCGCTGGCAAGCTCGACAGCCTGTTCGAAGCGCGCGGCAAGCAGCGCCAGCGTCCGCGGGCCGGCGAAAGCTTCTGATGGGCGCCGCCGCGGCACGGCGGCCGTTCATCTTCGTGCTGGCCGGCGTCAATGGCGCCGGCAAGAGCTCGGTCGGCGGCGCGATGCTGGCCGAGCACGGCCTTGACTGGTACAACCCCGACCGCTTCGCGCGCGAGCTGGTGGCCGCGCTGGGCATCGACATCGCCGATGCCAACGGCCGAGCCTGGGAACACGGCCGCGCGCGGCTCGAGGCCGCCATCGAGAGCGGCCGCAACTTCGCCTTCGAGACCACGCTCGGCGCCCGCACCATCCCCGACCTGCTGGCGCGCGCCGCGCGCAGCCATGACGTCTCGATGATCTTCTGCGGCCTGGCCTCGCCCGAGCTGCATCTGCGCCGCGTGCGCGCACGCGTGCTGCGCGGCGGCCACGACATCCCCGAAGCGAAGATCCGCGAGCGCTGGACCGCCTCGCGTGCCAACCTGATCCGGCTGCTGCCGAATCTCGCGCGGCTGCAGGTGTTCGACAACAGCGCCGAGGCTGCGCCGGGCGAGGAGATCGACGATCCCGTGCTGGTGCTCGAAGTCATCGGTGGCCGGGTCACGCATCCGGCGCCCGAGGACACCGCGGCGCTGGCCGCCACGCCCGCGTGGGCGCGAGCCATCGTGCAGGCGGCGATCGAGCGCGCTCGGTCGCCGGACGGCACCGCCTGATTCAGGCAGGCACAGCGCCGGGCCGAACCGTCTCGCCCGCGATCGCGCGCCGCGCGACATGGGCCACGCCCTCGGCATCCAGCAGGTAGTGGCGGTACAGGTGCGTGGGCGGCGCGATCAGGCTGTACTCGTCGTGGATGCCGTGCCGCACGAGCCGCACCGACCCGCCGACATCCGACAGCACCTCCGCCACCGCGGCACCGAGGCCACCGAGCACGTTGTGCTCTTCCACCGTCATCAAGAGCTTCGACCGGCCGGCCGCCTCGAGCACCGCCGCGCGGTCCAGCGGCTTCACCGTGGCCATGTCGAGCACGCCGACCGACAGCCCCTCGGCGCGCAGCGCCTTGGCCGCCTCGAGCGCGGAGTGGACCGGCATGCCGCAGGCCATGATCGTGAGATCGGTGCCCTGGCCGTGCGCGATCGCTTTGCCGATGCGGAAATCGATGCCGCTCGCATAGATCTCCGGATCGCGGCCGCGCCCGATCCGGAAATAGATCGGCTCGGGCCAGTCGACCGAAGCCTTGATCGCGGCCTTCAGCTGGTGGCCGTCCGCGGGCGAGATGATCGTGAGCCCGGCGATCGAGCGCATCGTGCCGATGTCCTCGGTCGCATGGTGCGAGGTGCCGTAGAAGCCGAGCGAAATGCCCGTGTGGTGGCCGATCAGCCGCACCGGCAGCGCGCTGTAGGCCACGTCCATGCGGATCTGCTCGCAGCACAGCAGGCCGAGGAAGGAAGCAAAGGTCGCCACGAAGGGCATCTGGCCCGTGGTCGCGAGGCCGGCCGCGGCCGACACCATGTTCTGTTCCGAGATGCCGAACTGGATGTAGCGCTCGGGAAAGGCAGCCGCGAACTTGTTGAGGCCGTTCGAATACTGCAGGTCGGCCGAGCCGGCCACGACCGGATGGCCGGCCTCGGCGAGTTCGATCAGGGCGTCCGAGAGCATGCTCAATCCGGGCGTGGTGGCGTTGAGCGAGCGGTACTGCCAGCTTTCGGGGGAAAGGGGTTGGGACATCGGGTGGGCCTCGTGGTCAGATTTCGGTTTGCATGATTTCTTCGATCGCGCGCGCGGCGTCGTCGGGCGACAGGTAGCCCAGGTGCCAGCCGGGCTCGGTCTCCATGTACGACACGCCCTTGCCCTTCACCGTGTGCGCGATCACGCAGGCGGGTCGCTCGCGCCGCGCGTCCTGCTTGAGGCGGCGCAGCAGCTGCGTGAGGGCCGAGAGGTCGTGGCCGTCGACCTCGTGCGTCTCCCAGCCGAAGGCACGCCACTTGTCGGCCAGCCCCTCGATGCCGATCACGTCGTCGACGCGACCGTCGAGCTGGAAGCCGTTGCGGTCGACGATGGCGATGAGCTTCGAGAGCCGGTAGTGGGCCGCGAACATCGCCGCCTCCCAGACCTGGCCCTCCTGCATCTCGCCGTCGCCGAGCATCACGAAGGTGTCGAAGCCGCGCTTCGCGATGCGCCCGCCGAAGGCCATGCCGGCACCGGCCGACAGCGCATGGCCGATCGAGCCTGAGCTGAAGTCGATGCCCGGCACCTTGCGCATGTCGGGGTGGTCGCCCAGCGGATTGCCCAGGCGGGTGTAGCCGTCGAGCGTGGCGCGGTCGATGTAGCCGTACTCCGCGAGGATCGGGAACAGGCCGACCGCCGCATGGCCCTTGCCCATGAGGAAGCGGTCGCGATCGGGCCAGCGGGGCTCGTTGGCGCGGATGTCCATCACGTCGTAGTAGAGCGAGGCGAACAGCTCGGCGGCGGAGAACACCGAGCTGTAGTGGCCGACCTTGGCGATCTCGATCAGCCGGATCGTTTCGAGGCGGATGAAGCGGGCCTTCTCGCGCAGGCGTTTCAGTTCGTCGGCGGACGGGGCGGGCGGTGATTCAGACGGAAATGGCATATCGGTTGCGTGGCTAAGAGGGTGAAAGAAGCCCGCGCGCATGGGCATGCGGCGCGGGCGGGCGTGGGGTTCGGGAGCGTCGTGCCGGGCCTGCGTCCTCCATCGGGTTTTCCATCAACGGGTCGGGCGAAAAAAGACTTGTCTCGCTCGAAATCAACATATAGGATATATCCTACATCACCGATCGAGACCTGCAAAGTCCGATTTCCCACCCACTGTCCAGAAGGTCGTCCATGACAGTCGTATCCGCGCGTTCCCGCTGTCGCGCAGGCATTTCCAAACTCGCCGCGCTGCTCGCGCTGGCCGCTGCCGCCACCGCGTCGATGGCGGCCGATCTCACGGTCGTCGGCTTCGGCGGCGCCTTGCAGGAAGCGTTTCGCAGCGCCTACTTCGAGCCGTTCAAGAAGCAGGGCGGCATCGCGCTGGTCGAGGACAGCTACCCCGGCGGCTATGCGCGGCAGAAGGCCATGGTCGAGACCGGCAACGTGACCTGGGACCTGGTGCAGATGGACGAGAACGAGATGGCCTCGGCCTGCGAGCAGGGCCTGCTCGAGCCCATCGACCGCAAGCAGTTCGCGAAGGCGCAGGACATCAACCCCGCGGCCTTCGCCAGGTGCGGCGTGGGCGCCTTCGTCTGGTCGAAGGTGCTGGCCTACGACGGCCGCAAGTTCGGCGACAACGGGCCGCGCACCTGGGCCGAGTTCTGGGACACCCGGCGCTGGCCCGGCAAGCGCGGCCTGCGCAAGCAGCCGCGCATGACGCTGGAGATCGCGCTGCTCGCGGATGGCGTGCCCGCCGCCGATGTCTACAAGGTGCTCGCCACCAGGGCCGGCCAGGACCGCGCCTTCGCCAAGCTCGACCAGCTTCGGCCTTCCATCGTCTGGTGGGAATCGGGCGCGCAGCCGCTCGAATGGCTCGAGAGCGGCACGCTGGCCGCCACCGCCGCCTACAGCGGGCGCATCGCCTCGGCCAACCAGCAGGGCAAGCAGTTCCGCTTCAGCTGGGACGGCCAGCTCTACAGCATGGATTACTGGACCATCGTGAAGGGCAGCCCGCACCGCCAGCAGGCCTACGCGCTGCTCGACTCGATGTTCGACGCGCAGCGCCAGGTCGCCTTCGCGCAGGCCATTCCCTACGGCGTGACCAACACCCGCGCCGCCGCCGCGATGCCCGAGGCGCTGCGCCCGCTGCTGCCGACCTCGCCGCAGAACCTGCGCAACGCGCTGCTGCTCGACACCGCCTTCTGGGTCGACCACGAGGAAGAGCTGCTGCAGCGCTTCACGCGCTGGGTGTCGCAACGTTGAGGCCCGCGACGATGTCCACCGGTTCCTCCGCCGCCTCGCTCGCCGTTCCCGCCCTGCCGGCGGGTGCCGGCGCGGCCCTCAGGCGCTCGACCCACCGCGCAGGCCGGCGCCAGCGGCTGGTGTCGCTGCTGCTGGTCGCGCCGCTGCTGCTCTACGGCGCCGTCTTCTTCCTGCTGCCGCTGGCGATGATGGTCCATCGCGCCATCGACAACCCCGAGGTGCGCGAGGCGCTGCCGCGCACCGCGCAGGTCCTGGCCGACTGGCAGCCCGCGGCCGCTTCGCTGCCCGCCGACCCCGCCTTCGCCGCGCTGGCCGCCGACATGGCGCAGGCCCAGGGCACGCGCGCCATCGGCGAGCTCGGCCGTCGCATGAACTACGAGATCAGCGGCTACCGCACGCTGGTGATGAAGACCGCGCGCCGCGCCGGCACCGACGCGCCCGCCGCACCCGATGCCAGGGCCTGGCTGCTCGAGGTCGATCCGCGCTGGGGCGAGTCGGCCTACTGGAGCGCGCTGCGCCGCGCCGCCACGCCCTACACCGGGCGCTACCTGCTGGCCGCGCTCGACATGGCGGAGAACGACGAGGGCCGCATCGCGCGCGCCGAGCCCGACCAGCGCATCTACCTCGACATCCTCTGGCGCACGCTCTCGATCGCGGGCGCGGTCACGCTGGCCTGCCTGCTGCTCGGCTATCCGCTCGCGGCATTGCTCGTGAAGGCACCGAAGCCGATCGCCTTCGCGATCATGCTGGCGGTGCTGCTGCCCTTCTGGACCTCGCTGCTCGCGCGCACCACGGCCTGGATCGTGGTGCTGCAGGAGAACGGGCTGGTCAATGCGCTGCTGCAGGCCATCGGTGCCGTGAACCAGCCGCTCGCGCTGATCTTCAATGCCACCGGCCTCTACATCGTGATGGTGCACATCCTGCTGCCCTTCGCCGTGCTGCCGATCTACAACAGCCTCAAGAGTATTCCGCCGCACCTGATGCGCGCCTCGTCCTCGCTCGGCGCGCACCCGGTGCGCGGCTTCCTGCACGTCTACCTGCCGCTGAGCCTGCCGGGCGTGGCGGCCGGCGGCCTGCTGACCTTCATCGTGGCCGCGGGCTACTACATCACGCCCTCGCTGGTCGGCAGCGCGCGCGAGCAGATGCTCGGCTACTTCGTCGCCTTCTACGCCAACAACACCGTCAACTGGGGCATGGCCTCGGCGCTCGGCCTGATGCTGCTGGCCTGCGTGATGGCGGTGTACCTGGTGGCGGCTTCCACGCTCGGCGTGAAGCAGCTCGCGGGCATCAAGTGAAAGACGGGAACCCCTTCGCATGACCCACCGCCAATTCGCCCGTGCCGCCGGCGCCGTGCACTACCTGTACGGCGCGCTGATGGTGTGCTTCCTGCTGCTGCCGCTGCTCGCGATGACGCCGATCTCGCTGAGCGCCGGCTCCTTCCTGTCCTACCCGCTGCCGGGCTTCTCGACCCAGTGGTACCAGCGCGTGTTCTCGCCCGGCCCCTGGCTCGACTCGCTGCGCAACAGCCTCGTGGTCGGCGTGTGCTCGACCCTGATCGCCACGGTGCTCGGCACGCTCGCGGCCTTCGCCTTCGCGCGGCGCAACCTGCCGGCGCGGCGCACGCTGCTGGGCTTCCTGATGGCGCCGATGATCGTGCCGCCCGTCATCACCGGCCTGGGCATGTACTTCCTGTTCTCGCGCATCGGGCTCACGGCCTCGCTGCCGGGACTGGTCATCGCGCATGCGGTGCTGTCGACGCCCTTCGTCGTCATCACGGTCACGGCCACGCTGCAGCAGTTCGACATGGGCTTGCTGCGCGCCGCCTACAGCCTGGGCGCCTCGCCCGTGCGCGCCTTCTTCACCGTGGTGGTGCCGATCGTCATGTCGGGCATCGTCTCGGGCGCGCTGTTCGCGTTCATCACCTCGTTCGACGAGGTCGTGGTCGCCATCTTCATCGGCGGTCCGGGCCAGCGCACGCTGCCACGCCAGATGTTCGACGGCATCCGCGACACCATCGACCCCTCGATCATCGCCATGTCGACCTTCCTGATGGTCGTCGCGGCGGTGGCACTCACGCTGTCGGCCTGGCTGAGCCAGCGCTCGGCCCCTGTTCAACGCCCCCAGGACCCCGGAAGCTCCACATGAACCCAGACTTCTCCGCCGGCGTCGCCCACGTCGACGGTCAGTACGTCGCGCTGCGCGACGCCCGCATCCCCCTCGTCGACCGCGGCTTCGTGCGCTCCGATGCCACCTACGACGTGGCCCACGTCTGGCAGGGCCGCTTCTTCCGGCTCGACGACCACATCGACCGCTTCCTGTGGTCGATGGGCGAGCTGCACATGAGCCTGCCGCTCTCGAAGAAGGAGATCCGCCACATCCTCGAGCAATGCGTGGCGCTGAGCGGCCTGCGCGACGCCTACGTGCAGATGACCTGCACGCGCGGCGTGCCGCCGCCGGGCTCGCGCGATCCGCGCGAATGCCAGAACCGCTTCTATGCCTTCTCGCAGCCCTTCGTCTGGATCGGCACGCCGGCGCAACAACGCACGGGGCTCGCGATGGTGATCAGCCAGGTGCAGCGCATCGCGAGCGCGGCGATCGACACGCGCGTGAAGAACTTCCACTGGCTCGACCTGACCATGGGCATCTTCGAAGCCTACGACCGCGGCGCGCTGGTCGCGGCGCTGCCCGATGCGCAAGGCAACGTGACCGAGGGCGCGGGCTTCAACATCTTCGGCGCCAAGGACGGCGCGCTGTTCACGCCGCGGCGCAACGTGTTCGAGGGCATGACGCGGCGCACCGTGATCGAGCTCGCGCGCCAGCTCGGCATCGGCTGCGAACTGGCCGACATCCCCGTGCAGCGGCTGCGCGAGGCCGACGAGATCTTCATCACCAGCACCGCCGGCGGCGTGATGCCCGTGACCCGGCTCGACGGCGCCAGCGTGGGCAACGGCGAGGTCGGTCCGCTGACGCAGCAGCTGCAGCGCATGTACTGGCAGCGCGCGGCGGACGACCCGCGCAACACCCCCGTGCCTTACGAAAACGTGGCCGCCGCGCGCGGCGGCAAGGAGCTCGCATGATCGTCGTCACCGGAGGTACCCACGGCATCGGCGCGGCCATCGTCGCGCAACTGGCGGGCCACGGCGAGCAGGTGCTGTTCACCGGCCGCGACACCGCGGCCGGCGAGGCGCTGGCGCAGCACACCGGCGCCCATTTCGCGGCCGCGGATGCGTCCGACCCTGCTGCCGTCGCCGAAGTCGTCGCGCGCGCCGAGGCGCTGGGCGGCGGCGTCATCGACGGGCTGGTCAACAACGCGGGCGCCGGTTCGCGCAGCGCCTTCCTCGAGCTGGGCGTCGACGACTGGGACCGGCTGATGGCGGTCAACCTGCGCTCTGTGTTCCTGTTCAGCCAGAAGGCGCTGCCGGCGCTGCGGAAGTCGCAGCGCGGCGCCGTCGTCAACGTGGCTTCGATCGCCGGCAAGGTCGGCGAGGAGGGGCTCGCGGCCTACTGCGCCTCGAAGGGCGGCGTGATCGCGCTCACGCAGGCGCTGGCGCTGGAGTTCGGCGAGCGCGTGCGTTTCAACGCGGTGTGCCCCGGCCAGATCGCCACGCGGATGATGGCGCGCGTGATCGCCGATGCCGACCGCCTGGCCGCGCTCACGCGGCGCATTCCCGCCGGCCGGCTCGGCGAGGCCGGCGAGGTGGCCGACACGGTCTGCTGGCTGCTCTCGGCGCAGGCCAGCTTCATCAACGGCGCGGTGCTCACGGTCGACGGCGGCGAAACCGCCGGCTACCGCACGCCGCCGCTGCCCGGCGCAGCGCGCGCCTGAACGCTCCTCCCTTCGACAGCAAGACACACGCAATGCTTCCCGTCCTCTACACCCCCATCCACCGCGAGCACGAGCCCTCGTTCTTCTTCGTCACCGGCCGCTTCACGCCCGCGCAGGAGCGTATCGACCGCGCGGAGCAGCTGCGCGACGCGGCCGTGCAGGCCGGCTGCGAACTCGTGGCCGCCGCCGAGCATGGCCTGGGCCCGGTCGCCGACGTGCACACGCCCGACTACCTGTGCTTCCTGCAGGACGGCCACCGCCGCTGGTCCGAGATCCCGGGCGCCGCGCCCGAGATCGTGCCCAACGTGTTCGCGGTGCCGGGACTGCAGCACGGCTATCCCGAGCGCGTGGTGGGCCAGGCCGGCTACCACATGCAGGACCTGGCCTCGCCGATCGGCCCGGGCACGGCCGCCGCGGCCTTCGCCTCGGCCAACCTCGCGGCCGATGCCGCGCAGCGCGTGCTGCAGGGCGCCAAGGCGGCCTACGCGATCTGCCGGCCGCCCGGCCACCACGCCTACCGCGAGCGCGGCGGCGGCGTCTGCTATCTCAACAATGCCGCGATCGCCGCGCAGCTGCTGCGCCGCCATGGCCGCCGCGTGGCCGTGATCGACATCGACGTGCACCACGGCAACGGCACGCAGGGCATCTTCTACGAGCGCTCCGACGTCTATTTCGTCTCGCTGCACCGCGACCCGGCGAACTACCACCCGTACTTCTGCGGTTACGCGCAGGAGCGCGGCGCCGGCGCGGGCCTCGGCTACAACCTGAACCTGCCGCTGCCGGCCGAGACCGGCGACGACGCCTACCTGGTGGCGCTCGAGCACGCCTGCCGCCGCCTCGCGGCCTACAGCCCCGACGCGCTGGTGATCTCGCTGGGCCTCGATGCGCACGAGCACGATCCGTTCAAGGGCCTCAAGGTGACGACCGAGGGCTTCCGCCGCATCGGCGAGCGCCTGGGCCGGCTCGGCATGCCGAGCGTGATGGTGCAGGAGGGCGGCTACGACTGCGACCACATCGGCGCCAACCTCGTGCACTTCCTCGACGGCTTCACGGGCGGCCTGCGCGCCTGAGCCCGTTTCTCTCTTTCCTCCCCGTTCCTTTCTCCCGGAGTTCCCATGAACCTTTCGCTTTCCCTGCGCGGCCTCGTCCTGGCCGGCCTCGCTTTCGCCGCCCCGTGGACCGTTGCGCGCGACCTGACCGTCGTGAGCGTCGGCGGCGCGCTGCAGGAGTCCTTCCGCAAGGCCTACTGGCAACCCTATGCCGCCGCGAAGTCCGAGAAGCTGGTGGAGGACAGCAACGTGGTCGGCCTCACCAAGGTCAAGGCCATGGTCGAGTCGGGCAACGTGATCTGGGACCTGGTGCAGATGGACGAGGAGGACGTGGTGGTCGGCTGCGACTCGGGCCTGCTCGAGAAGATCGACTGGGCCAGCGCGGCACCCGCCACGCGCGACCTGCCCAGGGAACTGATGAACCCCTGCGGCGTGCCGGCCATGCTGTGGGCCAAGGTGCTCAGCTACGACAGCAAGCGGCTGCCCGACGGCCCCAAGTCGTGGGCCGACTTCTGGGACACCAAGCGCTGGCCCGGCAAGCGCGCGCTGCGCAAGCAGGCCAAGCAGACGCTAGAGATCGCGCTGATGGCCGACGGCGTGCCGGCCGCCGAGGTCTACAAGCTGCTGGCGACCAAGGCCGGCCAGGACCGCGCCTTCGCCAAGCTCGACCAGATCAAGAAGGACGTGCAGTGGTGGGAGGCCGGCGCGCAGCCTATCGAGTGGCTGGCCTCGGGCGCGGTGGTGATGGCCTCGGCCTACAACGGCCGCATCGATGCCGCGAACAAGGAAGGCCGTTCGCTGGCCATGGTGTGGAAGAACCAGGTCTACGGGCCGACCGACTGGGTGGTGGTGAAGGGCAGCCCGAACAAGGCCAAGGCGCTCGCGCTGATCGACTACATGAGCGCGCCGGCGCAGCAGAAGCTCTTTGCCGAGACCATTCCCTACGGCCCGGCCAATCCGAAGGCGCAGGCCCTGCTCTCGAAGGCCGTGCTCGACAAGCTGCCCAACGCGCCGCAGAACATCGACCAGCCGCTGCTGCAGAACACCGCCTTCTGGGCCGACCATCTCGACGAGCTGCAGCAGCGCTTCGCGAAGTGGGTGTCGAACTGAACGCCACGGCGACGGCGGATGACGCCAGCGGGTTGCAGATCCTGCACACGCCGCTGCATGCGCTGCACCGCCCGGGGCTGTTGGGCGCGCGCGGCGGATGGCGCACCTCGCGCGACGTGCCCGAGCGCGTCGACGCGATGCGCGCCGCGCTCGGCGAGGCGGGCTTCGTGGTGCAGGACGGCTCGGTCTCGCACGGCCTGGCGCCGCTGGCGCGCGTGCACGATGCGCGCTATCTCGACTTTCTCGCCACCGCGCATGCCGAGTGGTCGGCGCTGCCGGGCGCTTCGGCCGAGGTGCATGCCAACGTGTTCGCGATGCGGCGCCACGGCGGCGGCTATCCGCGCTCGGTCGAGGGCCGCGCGGCCTTCCACTTCCACGACCAGCTGGCCCCGATCGGGCCCACGACCTGGGAGGCCGCGTGCGCCGCCGCGGACCTGGCCGTCGAGGCCGCCGAGCGCGTGCTGCGCGGCGCGCGCTGCGCCTATGCGCTGTGCCGGCCGCCCGGCCACCATGCCTATGCCGACATGGCCGGCGGCGGCACCTACCTCAACAACGCGGCGATCGCCGCCGAGCATCTGCGGCAGCGCTTCGCGCGCGTCGCGGTACTCGACCTCGACGTGCACCATGGCAACGGCACGCAGGACATTTTCTGGCGCCGCGCCGACGTGCTCTTCGTCTCGCTGCATCGCGACCCGGTCGACTACCACCCGTTCTTCGCGGGCCATGCCGATGAGCGTGGCGAAGGGGAGGGCGAGGGCTACACGCTGAACCTGCCGCTGCCCGCGGGCACGGGCGACGCGGACTACCTGCTGCAGCTCTGGTCCGCGCTCGAGCGCATCGACCGCTTCGCGCCCCAGGCGCTGGTGGTGTCGCTGGGCCTCGACGCTCACGAGTCGGACCCGGCCGCGGGACTGCGGCTCACCGAGACGGGCTTCGCCGGCATGGGCCGGCAGGTGGCATCGCTGGAGTTGCCGACGGTGCTGGTGCAGGAAGGTGGCTACAACCCCGCCGTGGTCGGAGCGTCGCTGGTGGCGTTCCTCGACGCCTGGCGCTGAGTGCGCGGGCCGATCAGGCCTCGGCGGCCTCGAGGCTCTGCTCGTATTCCTTGAGGAAGCGCTCGATGCTCGGCCCGGCCGACATCAGGTCGGCCCGGATGGCCGTCACGGCGGCGGCCGGGTCGCGGCGCGCGAGCGCGTCGAGCAGCGCATCGTGCTGGCCGTAGCCCTGGTCGTACGAGCCGTCGGACTTCTCGTAGAAGGCGCGCAGGATCGGGCCCATCGAGGCCCACATGTTCTCGATCATCGACAAGAGCCGCGGCAGGCCGCAGTGCTCGTAGACGCCGAAATGGAACTCGCGGTTGTAGCGCAGCTGGTTCTCGGGATGGTGCGCCGCCTCGGCCTGCGCGAACTTCTTGTTGATCCGCACCAGCTCCGCCACGTCCTTGTCGCTGACCTTGAGCGCGGCCTGCTCGACCGCCGCGCTCTCGAGCGCCACGCGCACCGTGCGGATCTCGATGTAGCGCTCCAGGCTCAGCGGCGGCACGATGATCTGCTTGGCCGTCTCCATCTCGAGCGCATGCTCGCTGACCAGCCGCAGCAGTGCCTCGCGCACCGGCGTGTCGCTGGTGCCGAACATCTGCGCCGCCTCGCTGATGCGGATCCGGTCGCTGGGCATGAAGCGCCCGGCGATCAGCGATTCGCGCATCTCCGAGTACACGCGCGCGGCGAGATTGGTCTTGTCGATGGGTTTGATCTTGGGTTTCACGGGTTCTTTTCAGGCGGGTCGCGCGAAAACGAGCATATCGCGGGATTGCCATCCCAGAGCGACGTCCGCGCCCACCACGGTATCGCTGGGCAGCGTGCCGTGGCCGAGCTTGGCCACGATCTGGTCGCCGTTGCGCAGCCGCGCGATCAGCCGCGTGTGGTCGCCCAGGTAGACCAGGTCGACCACCTCGGCGCTGACCTGCACGCCCTGGCCGTCGGCCAGCCGCACGCACTCGGGCCGCACCAGCGCGCAGCCCGCGCCCGCCGGATGCGCTGCCTGTCCCTGGCCGGTCTCGGGCAGCGGGATCCGCAGGCCGTCGCGCAACTGCAGCACGCCCGCGGCCTCGATCGTGCCGTCGAGCCGGTTGTTTTCGCCGATGAAGGTGGCGATGTAGTCGGTGGCGGGCGCGTCGTAGATGGTGCGCGGCGGCGCCAGTTGCTCGATGCGGCCGTCGTGGAAGACCGCGACCCGGTCGGACATCGTCAGGGCCTCGCCCTGGTCGTGCGTGACGTAGACCACCGTCACGCCCAGCTCGCGGTGGATCTGCTTGATCTCGTACTGCATGTGTTCGCGCAGGTTCTTGTCGAGCGCGCCGAGCGGCTCGTCCATCAGCACCAGCTCGGGGTCGAACACCAGCGCGCGCGCCAGCGCCACGCGCTGCTGCTGGCCGCCCGAGAGCTGGCCCGGCTTGCGCTCGGCCATGCCCGCGAGCCGCACCAGCTGCATCGCGCGATCGACCTTGTCACGCAGCGCCTGCCCCGAGATGCCGCGCATCTTGAGCGGATAGGCCAGGTTCTGCGCCACGCTCATGTGGGGGAACAGGGCGTAGTTCTGGAACACCATGCCGATGCCGCGCTTGTGCGGCGGCACGTCCTGGATCGGCCGGCCGTCCATGAGGATGCGCCCGCGCGTCGGGTTCTCGAAGCCCGCCAGCATCATCAGCGTGGTGGTCTTGCCCGAGCCCGAGGCGCCCAGCAGGGTGAGGAATTCGCCGCGGCGGATCGCCAGGTTCAGGTCGGGGATGACGAGGTGCTCGCCGTCGTAGCTCTTCTGGACGCCGATCAGCTCGATCAGCGGACGTTCGGCCGTGGTGTTCACGCTGCTTCCTTTCGCGCCGCGGCGGGCGTCTTCCAGGGATCGCGCGCGGCCACCGCGTCGAGCGCGGCGCCGAGGGTGCGCGCCATCCATTCGACCTGGGCCTCGTCGAGCACGTAGGGCGGGCTCAGCGCGATCACGTCGCCCATGTTGCGCACGATCAGGCCGCGCTCGCGCGTGGCCTGCTCGACCTGGGCGCCCACGCCCTGCGCGGGATCGAAGGCCTCGCGCGTGTCGCGGTTGCGCACCAGCTCGATGCCCGCGATGAAGCCCTTGCCGCGGATCTCGCCGACCAGCGGATGCGCGGCCAGCGGCGCCAGGCTCGCGTGCAGCCGCTCGCCGAGGCGCCGGGCATGGGCCGGCAGGTCCATCTGCTCGTAGATCGACAGCGCCTCGAGCGCCACGGCCGCGCCCAGCGGATGGCCGGAGTAGGTGAAGCCGTGGCCGAAGCCGCCGGTGCGGCCGCTCTCGGCCTCGATGACCTCGTACACCCGCGGCGCCACCACCACGCAGGAGATCGGCGCGTAGCCGGCCGACAGCCCCTTGGCGCAGGCCATCATGTCGGGCTCGAAGCCGAAGGACTGCGCGCCGAACCATTCGCCGGTGCGGCCGAAGCCGCAGATGATCTCGTCGGACAGCATCAGGATGCCGTGGCGCCGCAGCACCGCCTGCACGCGCGGGAAGTAGCCCTCGGGCGGCACCAGCACGCCGCCGGCGCCGATGATCGGCTCGGCGATGAAGGCCGCGATGGTGCCGGCGCCCTCGCGCTCGATGGTGTGTTCCAGGTCGGACACCAGCCGGTCGACGAAGGCCGCGTCGCTCTCGCCGGGCAGGGCGTGGCGGTAGGCGGACGGGCATTCGAGCCGCACGATGCCGGGGATCGGCAGGCCGAAGGCGGCATGCATGTTCGGCAGGCCCGAGAGGCTCGCGCCCATCACCGTCGAGCCATGGAAGCCGCGCTGGCGCGCGAGGATCTTGCGGCGCGCCGGCTCGCCGCGCGCGATGTGGAAGTTCCAGGCCAGCTTGACCATGCTGTCGTTGGCCTCCGACCCCGAGGTGGCGAAGAACACGCGTGCATCGCGCATCGGCGCCAGCGCCGCGACCTTGGCCGCGAGCAGCGAGGCGACGTCGGTCGAGCGGTGATTGAAGGTGTGGTAGTAGGGCAGCCGGCGCATCTGGCGCAGCGCGGCGTCCACCAGCCGCGACTCGGAGAAACCCAGCGAGGCGCACCACAGGCCGGCCATGCCCTCGAGGTAGCGCTGGCCGTGCTCGTCGAACACATAGGCGCCTTCGCCGCGCACCATCACGAGCGGGCCGCGGCTGCGATGGGTCTGGAGGTTGGTCTGGGAATGCAGGTGGTGTGCCGTGTCGGCCTTGCCGACGGCGCTGTGGCGCGCCGTGTCCGGGGAGAGGGTTTCGATGTCGGTCATGGTCTGGGTTTGGATGCAGGATATATCCTATATGACGAATCGAAACGGTGCAAGCCGATGGCTGGCGGCGTGAAAATGCTGCTCGTCGAGGTGTTGCGGGCACGCGAGGGCCCATGCGCGGCGCTCCCGGGCCGAAGCCGACCGGGCGGAGGGAATACCAAAGGATGAAGGGATTCGGCGCTTGCGCCCTCAGCGGTGGAGGGCGTTCGTCAGGGAAAAGATGGCGCCAGGAACCTGCCAGACAAAGCTGTGCACCGCACAAACTTTAAGCAAACTGTTGTTTCCCCTTTGAAAACAACAACTTAAATCGCTTTTACAACGCAGTACCTGAGTTATCCACAAAGTTGCCCACGGAAAATGGGGAGCACTTGGACATCATCAGCTCGCGCGCGGAGAAGGCACGGCGAAGGTGGGGCCGCGGCAACGCGAAGGCCGGGCGGTCGCGCTCCTCGATCCAGTGCGAGCCCGCGCCATAGACCGCGTTCTGCACCTCGCACACGATGCGGGCCTCGCGCCGCGCCGCGGCCGTGGCCGGCACCCACATGCCGCCATCGTGGTGCTCGTCGTCCTCGTGGTGGCGCACATCCCAGCGCCAATGGACGCGGATCTGGGCGGTCTCCACACCCGGAAAGATCTCGGCGATGAAATTGTTAAAAATCATTAACTGCATGCTAGGCAGGCCCGGCGGAGGCACAAGGGCCGCCGGCGAAAGCTGCCGTCAAGGCTGTGCAGTTTTCCTCACTTTTTGACACAAGTTTGTTCCCGTCACGTCCGATTTGTTCCGATGGGAACGTAACGCCCGTAACGCCGGCGACCAGGAACACGGGTTACGAGGACGCCGGGCGCCCCAAAAAAAACACCCGCCGAAGCGGGTGTGCATCCCTTGCGGGACCGGAGGGAGGTTCTTCTTGCTCTTCTTGGCGCCCTGGTGCGTGACAGCAACGCCATGTTCGACGCCAGGCCGTAAGAGACGCGTCAGCCTTTGGCCGGCAGTGCGTGTAGGCCATTGAAAGATTCGTGAAGAATTGCTCATGATTCTTCATATGGGATGCCAAAAACCGCTGCCTCCCATAGAAATGTCGGTGTCGTCTGACGTGAGACGACTGTTTCAGGGTCGAACATCCTTGTGTCCGGCCGTTCCTCCCTCGGCTGGGCGCCTAGTGTGTGACAGCAACTTAGGCTTCGCGCCCGGCCTCGTGCCGGGCGCTTTTCTTTGTGCCGCCCGCTGTCGGCCCGATCCCAGGTAAAGCTTGTGTGAAATTGCGCCAATAAGAATCATTCTTATTAAAATGATTTCAATAGTGTTACAGCCGAGGATCAGGCATGGACAAGTTCATGGCACGTGCCGAGTGCGAATGGCTCGCACAGTTTTTCTCCGATCCGCAGACGGATGCCGCGCCGGCGTCGCCGGGCCAATGCGGGGAGGCCCGTCCCAAGGAAGAAGCGGCTGCGGGCCGCGCGCCCTGGCATCGAGCGATCCTGTCGTCGGTCGCGCGCGTGCTGCGCCCCGGCATGCCCAAGGCGGGCACCTGAGCCACCGCGGGCCCGGCGCCGCACTCAGCGCCGGCGCAGGGCCCGGCTCAGGTGCGGATCGGCTTCCTCGTCGTCGGGCGCATCGGCACCCAGGCTGACCTCCACGGTGTGGAGGTGGCTGCGCAGCAGGGCCAGCGCCTCTTCGGTCGAGCCGCTTTCGATCAGGGCGATGAGTTGCGCATGCTCGTCCTGCAGGCACTCGGTGTGCTTGTCGTATTCGTGCTGGTAGAGCAGCAGGATCAGCGCGATCCGTCCGACCAGTTGATCGAGCGTCTGCGCGAGCAGGTCGTTGCCCGCGAGCCGCGCGAGCAGCACGTGGAATCCCGCGCCGAGCCGGCGCACCTCCTCCATGTCGTTGCCCACGCGCGCCGCGCGCTCCTGCTTGACGTGCGCGCGCAGCGCCGCCAGGTCCTTCCTGGTATGGGCCTGCGACAGCTTCTCCAGCGAGTGGCGCTCGATCGCCCAGCGCAGATCGAAGGTGTCGCGCGCCTCCTTCGGCGTGGGCTTGGCCACCGAGGCGATCTTGCCCGGCGTGAGATCCACCAGCCCTTCGCGCGCCAGGCTCTGCAGCGCCTGCCGCACCACCGTGCGGCTCACGCCGTAGAGCTTGCCCAGGCTCACTTCGCGCAGCTGCGTGCCCGGCAGCAGGCGATGGGCGGCAACCGCTTCCCGGATGCTGTCGCTGATCTCTTCGTTCTTGGTAGACATGGTCCGGGATTGTAATTAGACTGAATCAGTATACCGATATAGAGTACTGACTCGGAATTCAGACTCCCCACCGCCCTCGAGGACAACGCCCCATGATCGAATTTCGCCCGGCTGTCGCAGCCTTCGCGGCCTTCTTCTGCGCCGCATCCGCAATCGCGGCCGAGCCGCTGCAGGTCGGCTTCGTCTATCAAAGCCCCGTGTCCGACGTCGGCTGGGTGGCCGTGCACGAAAGCGCGCGCAAGCAGCTCGAGAAGGAATTCGGCAACCGCATCAAGACCCAGGTGGTGCAGGACGTGAAGGCCGGCCCCGATGGCGCGCGTGTGATCCGCGAGCTGGTCGGCAACGGGGCTGGGCTGATGGTGCTCGGCAGCTTCGGCTACATGAACGACGGCCTGAAGGCGGCCGCCGAGAACCCCAAGGTCAACTTCGTCCACGCGAGCGGCTTCAGGCAGGCCGCCAACTTCGGCACCTACAACGCGCACTGGTACGAGGCCGCCTATGTGGCCGGCCTGGTGGCGGGCAAGGTCACGAAGTCGAACAAGCTCGGCTACGTGGGCGCGCTGCCGATCCCCGACGTGGTCTCGACCATCAATGCCTTCGCGCTCGGCGCGCAGAAGAGCAACCCGGCCGCCAAGGTGTCGGTGGTGTGGGTCAACGAGTGGTTCAACCCCGGCAGCGAGCGCGACGCCGCCAACACGCTGATGCAGCAGGGCGCCGACGTCATCGGCTCGGGCTTCCAGGACAACCCGGCCGTGCTGCAGGCGGCCGAGGCCAAGGGCGTCTGGTCGATCGGCATGTTCTCCGACCACCGCAAGTCCGCGCCGCAGAAGCTGCTGACCTCGCTCACGCACGACTGGACGCCCTACCTGCGCCAGGCCGTGCAGGACACGCTCGACGGCAGGTTTAAGGGCACGGCCTATGCCGCGACCCTGGCCAACGGCGGCGTGAACCTCGCGGACTGGAACCCCGGCGTGCCGGCCGATGTGGTCCAGATGGCGAAGCAGGCGCGCGCCGACATCGTGGCCGGCAAGCTCAAGGTGTTCGCCGGCCCGCTCAAGGACAACACGGGCAAGCAGCGCGCGGCGCCGGGTGCTTCGCTGCCCGATTCGGACATCGCCGGCATGAACTGGTTCGCCGAGGGCATCCAGGGCGCGATCCCGCGCTGAGGCCCGGCCATGAACCAGACCGCAGACACGGCGGCGGCAAGCTCCGCCGACTGGTTTCCCGTGGAGTTCTCGCGCAACCTGCTGCCGGGACAGGTGCTGCAGTCCACGCTGCTCGGCCATGAACTGGCCCTCTGGCGCTCGGTCTCGGGCGCGATGGAAGTGTGGGAGAACCGCTGTCCGCACCGCAGCGTGCGACTCAGCCTCGGCTTCGTCGTTGGGGAAGAACTGGTCTGCCGCTACCACGGCTGGCGCTACGGCCGCGACGGCCACTGCGTGTCGGTGCCTTCCTCGCCGAAGGACGCGAGCCCGCCGGCCGCCTGCGCGCGCACCTACCTCAGCCGCGAGAGCGACGGCATCGTCTGGGCCAGCCTCGCGCGCATGCCCACGGGCTATCCGCCGCGCCTCGGCGACGACCTCGTGCCGTCGCGCAGCTTCACGGTCGATCTCGATGCCGACACCCTCGTGCCGCGGATCGAACGCGCGGGCTGGTCGCGAGGGCAGAGCACTTGCGTCTGGCAGGAGGGTGCATCGGCCCTGCTGATCCAGCCGCTGTTGCCCGGCACCTCGATCGTCCACCTGCTCGTCGCGCGCGGCTCATCGAGCCTCGACAAGCAACGGGCCATCGAACGCATCAAGACGCACATCGCCCAATGGACGGCCGCGACCTACGCCCCGAGGGAGAGCGAACATGCCTGACACCATCGACCCCGCGATCGCGTCCGACTGGCTCGCCATCGGCGACAGCCTCGGCCTCGTGCCCGGCACGAGCCGGCGAGCGCGCCTGCTGGGCCACGACCTGCACGTGCGCCGCCGGCCCGACGGCGCGCTCGAGGCCTGGTTCGAAACCGAACCCACGAGGCCTTGCCACGCCACCGACCACTGCGGCTTCATCCTGCTGTGCCTCGGCGACGAGCCCAGGCCGCTGTTCGAACTGGCGGCCTTCGCGAACCCCGCGCGCCGCTTCCTCTACATGGGTGGCTTCGGCATCCACAGCGGTCCGCTGCGGGTGGTGGAGAACTTCCTCGACATGGCGCACTTCCCCTTCGTCCATGCCCACATCCTGGGCTCGGAAGAAGCGACCGAGGTGCGCGGCTACGAGGTCGAGCTCGACGCCCGCCAGGAGCTCTGGGCCCGCGACTGCAAGTTCATCCAGCCGCTGGCCTCGGCGGATGCGAAGGGCGGGGCGGATGTCGACTACGTCTACCGTGTCGTCAATCCGTTCTCGCCGATGCTCTACAAGCATCCGGCGGGCCGTTCGGCCGAGCTCGCCGACATCATCTTCCTGTTCATCCAGCCCACCGACGAAGAGCGCTGCATCGCCCACTTCGCGATCAGCCTGTTCGATGCCCAAAGCTCGAGCGGCGAAATCATGGCCTTCCAGCAGAACATCCTCGGGCAGGACAAGCCGATCCTCGAGAACCACGTCCACAAGAAGCTGCCGCTCGATCCACGCATCGAGGTGCCTTCGCGCGCCGACGCCGCCTCGAGCACCTTTCGCCGCTGGCTGCGCGACATCCACCTGCGCTGGGGCATCGAGGCGCAAAGCACCGAGCCTCGGCCGCGGCTCAGCGTGGAGGTGGCAGGAAAAAGAACCGTGGCGCGGGACATCGTCGAATTCCGGCTGCGCTCGCCGCGGCGCGGCCCCTTGCCGAGCGCCACCGCGGGCTCGCACCTCGACGTGCACCTGCCGAACGGCCAGATCCGCCAGTACTCGGTCTGCGGCCAGGACGACGAGGGCTACACGATCGCCGTCAAGCGCGAGGCCGATTCGCGTGGCGGTTCCATCGCCCTGCACGAGTCGGTGCAGGCCGGCATGCAGCTCGAGATCGGGCTGCCCAAGAACAACTTCCGGCTCGACCCGCGCATCGAACACGCGGTGCTGATCGCGGGCGGCATCGGCATCACGCCGATCCTCGCGATGGCGCGCGATCTCGCGGCAAGGGGAAAGCGGCCGGTTCTGCACTACTTCTGCCGTTCGGCCGAGCATGCCGCGTACCGCGCCGAGCTCGAAGCACTGTTGGGCACGAACCTGCATCTGCACCTGGGCCTGTCGCCGCAGCAGACCGAAGACCAGGTACGGCAGGCACTGCAAGCCGGTGGCGACGCGCATGCCTTCGCCTGCGGGCCCGCGCCGCTGATGCAATGCATCGAGCGCGTCGCGGCAGAACGCCATTGGCCCGCCGATCGCGTGCACTTCGAATACTTCCGACGCACCACGCCCGTCGAGGCCACCGGCCCCGCCTTCACCGTCGAACTCGCGCGCAGCGGCCGCCGCGTGCAGGTGGCGAGCGATACCACCATCGTCGAAGCACTGCGCGCGATCGACATCCACCTCGACACCAGTTGCGAGCAGGGCGTGTGCGGCACCTGCCTGTGCACCGTCATCGACGGCGAGCCCGATCACCGCGACCAGTACCTGAGCGCGGGCGAGAAGGCGTCGCACATGCAGATGCTGCCCTGCGTGTCGCGGTCGCGCTCGGCGACGCTGGTGCTCGATCTTTGAGGGCGCGCGATGATCAGGCTCTACAACGAACAGCTGTCCGGAAACTGCTACAAGCTGCGGCTCTTCATGGCCTTGCTCGGCATCGCCCATGAACGCGTGCCGGTCAACTTCCACCCCGGACGCGAACACAAGCAGGCCGAGTTCCTCGAGCTCAATCCCTTCGGCCAGTTGCCGGTGATCGACGACGACGGCTTCGTGCTGCGTGACGCGCAGGCCATCCTCGTCTACCTCGCGAGCCGCCACGACAGCGCCGGCACCTGGTTTCCCGCCGATCCCAAGCGCCGCGCCCGGGTCATGCTGTGGCTCACCGTGGCCGAGGACATCACGCGCAGCGCCTCGGCCGCGCGCCTGCACGATGCCTTCGGCTACGACCTCGACGCACCGGCCTGCCGCGCGGCCGCGCACAGGCTGTTCGCGCACATCGAGGACCATTTGGGCGACCGCGAGGCCGCGGAGGAGGGCTGGCTGGTCGGCGCCTCGCCCACGCTCGCCGACATCGCGTGCTTCCCCTACATCGCGCTCGCGCCCGAGGGCGGCATCGCGCTGACGCGCTATCCCGCGCTCAGGCGCTGGATCGCCCGCGTCAAGTCGATCCCAGGCTTCATCGGCATGCCGGGCATCTTCGCCCTCGGCATCGACGCCGAAGCCACCTGACGCGTCGCGGGGTGCCCCGCTGATTCGCCTCAAAAAACCTCATCCCGGTCGATTGGTCCGGGTCGCCGCGTCCCTTAACCTCGGTTGCGAGGCAGCAAAGCACTGCCTCGATTCGACCCAGGACAGGAGACAAGCCATGACCCCAACGAGCGCGACCGCCGCGCCGGCCGCCGATGCCCGCGGCTTCGAACCCGACGCGCCGATCCGCTGCCGCGACTTTCGCATCGGTGCCATCGGCGCCGGCTTCATCATGGCGGACGTGCAGCTCGCGGCCTACCGCGAGGCCGGCTTCCCCGTGGTGGCGATCGCCTCGCGCACCCGTTCCAAGGCGGCCGATGTGGCGCAGCGCTGGAACATCCCCACGGTGCATGACACGCCCGAGGCGCTGATCCGCGATCCGCAGGTGCAGATCGTCGACATCGCCTTCCCGCCCGACCGCCAGCCCGAGCTGATCCGCCTCGCGCTCGCGCAGCCGCACGTGAAGGCGGTGCTCGCGCAGAAGCCGCTGGCGCTCGACCTCGACACGGCGCGCGCGCTGGCCGAGGAGGCGCGCGCGGCCGGCAAGCCGCTGTCGGTGAACCAGAACATGCGCTTCGACCAGTCGATGCGCGTGCTCAAGCAACTGCTCGATCGCGGCGAGCTCGGCACGCCGGTGCTGGCCACCATCGAGATGCGCGCCATCCCGCACTGGCAGGAGTTCCTGCGCGGCTACGGCCGCCTCACGCTGGCCAACATGAGCGTGCACCACCTCGACGTGCTGCGCTTCCTGTTCGGCGAGCCCGAGGACATCTACACCGCCGCGCGCCCCGATCCGCGCACCGGCTTCGAACACAGCGACGGCATCGTCTGCTCGACCCTGCGCTTTCGCAGCGGCGTGATGGCGCTCAGCATGGAGGACGTCTGGACCGGCCCGCACGGCGAGGGTTTCGATGCCGGCATCTTCATCAAGTGGCGCGTCGAGGGCACCGAGGGCGTGGCCGAAGGCACGATCGGCTGGCCCGACTATCCCGAAGGCAGCCCGAGCACGCTGCGCTACAGCTCGCGCCACGGCACGGACGGCCAATGGGTCGAACCGAGCTGGTCCACGCGCTGGTTCCCGCAGGCCTTCGCGGGCGTGATGGAGCAGCTGCAATGGGCGCTCGCCCAGGGCGAGGCGCCGATGCTCGACGTCGCCGACAACGTGAAGACCATGGCGCTGGTCGAGGCCGGCTACCGCTCGCTCGCCGAGCGGCGCGCCGTGCCGCTGGCCGAATTCGGCGTCTGAGCCGCGCGCTTTCCCCGCATCCCCACCCACAAACCATCGGAGACAACCCATGATCCAAGTCGGCATCTTCAGCGGCTACTTCCCCTACGCCCTCGAGGAGTCCGCGCGCCGCATCAAGGCGCAGGGCTTCAACACCGTGCAGCTCGACCTCGCGTTCAAGGACATCGACTTCTCCACGCCCGAGGCCATCACGCGCGAGAAGTGCCACCGCGTGCGCGACACCTTCCGCCGCCACGACCTGCCGATCAGCTGCGTGTCGGCGTACACGAACATCGTCCACCCCGACGCCGGCGAGCGCAAGCGCCGCAACGACTACCTCAAGGCCACCTTGCGCCATGCGCGCGACTGCGGCACGCCCTACGTCATCAGCGAGACCGGCACCGTCAACCCCGACAGCGACTGGTCCTCGCATCCCGACAACAAGAGCGAGCGCGCCTACGCCGACTGCGTGAAGGTGGTGCGCGAGCTCGCGCAGGAGGCGCACGACCACGGCGCGGTGTTCCTGGTCGAGACCTACGTCAACAACATCATCGGTTCGGTCGAGGAGACGCTGCGCCTGTTCGCCGACGTCAACCATCCGGGCCTGGGCCTGCTGATGGACCCGACCAACTACTTCGAGACCCACAACATCGACCGCATGGACCAGGTGCTCAACCAGATGTTCGACGCGCTCGGCGACAAGGTCCGCATCGCGCATGCCAAGGACGTGAAGCGCGCCGCGGGCGACGACAAGGGCGAGAAATTCGCCGACATCGACGCCTCGGAGGCGCACCAGTTCCGCGGCGTGGGCGAGATCGAGCTGCCGGCGCCGGGCCTCGGCGCGCTGAACTACGACCTCTACCTCAAGCGGCTTGCGCAGCACCATCCCAACATCCCGATCATCATCGAGCACCTCGACGAATCGGACGTGCCGCGCGCCAAGCGCTTCCTCGACGACAAGCTGCTGGAGGCCGGCGCGTGACCCAGCTCTACGGCCGCCACTGGAGCCGACGCGAGTTGCGCGAACACGCGGGCACGCTCGCGCAGTTCGCGGGCGTGCGGCTGGTGACGCTGGGCGACCGCGTGGAACGCGGCATCCGCTGCCTCGAGTTCCGCACCGGCACCGGCTTCGCGTTCCAGGTGCTGGTCGACCGCGCGATGGACGTCGGCGCCTGCGAATACCGCGGCGCCGCCATCGGCTGGCAATCGCCCACGGGCTTCCGGCATCCGGGGCTGCACGAGAACGCCGACGAGGGCGGCCTCGGCTGGCTGCGCTCCTTCTCGGGCCTGCTCGTGACCTGCGGCCTCGACCACACGCTGTTCATGGACAGCGACCCGGCCGGCCACTATCACTACACGCCGCGCAAGAGCGTCGACAGCGGCCTGCACGGCCGCATCGCGAACATTCCCGCGCGGCTCACCGGCTATGGCGAGCGCTGGGAGGGCGACGACTGCATCCTCTGGTGCGAGGGCGTGGTGCAGCAGTCGGCCGTGTTCGGCGAGGACCTGCACCTGGTGCGGCGCATCGAGGCGCGCGTGGGCGAGCATGGCTTCACGCTGCACGACCGCGTGGTCAACCACGGCTTCTACCGCACGCCGCACATGTTCTGCTACCACATCAACGCCGGCCATCCGGTGCTCGACGAGGGCAGCCGCTACATCGCGCCGATCCGCCATACGCCCTGGGCCGCGCATGCCGATGCATTGCGCAGGCAATCGGTGGGCTATCGCACCCAGCCCGGGCCGCAGTCGGACTTCCATGAGCAGGTTTACGAGCATGCGATGGCGGCCGATGCGCAAGGGCGCATCCCGGTCGCGCTGGTCAACGAGGGCTTCGACGGCGGCCATGGCATCGGCCTCGCGGTCGAGGTCAACCGCGACGAGTTCCCGTGCCAGTTCCAGTGGCAGAACTACCAGCGCGGCCAGTACGCGATGGGCATCGAGCCGAGCACCAACCACGTGCTGGGCAAGCCCTTCGCGCGCGAGCGCGGCGAGCTGATCTGGCTCGAGCACGGCGACGAGCGCCGCTACACCACGCGCTTCTCGGTGCTCGACGGGCGCGGCGAGATCGCGGCCTTCGAGGAGCGCGTGCGCGCCATCTGCGCGCAGCCCGCCGACGAGTACCCGGCCATCACCGGCCGCTGGGACTGAGGCGCGAAGAAGATGGGCGAGCCGGTGCGGACATCGCGGCAGGGCGTTTCGTTGCGCGGAATACTCGGCGACATGAAGACGAAGACATCGACGCCCCCCGCCGAGGCCCCCGGCCGCTCGCGCCTGGCCGACGTCGCGCGCGTGGCCGGCGTTTCCAAGGCCACGGCCGACCGCGCGCTGCATGCGCGCAAGGGCGTGCGCTCGGCCACGGTGCAGCGCGTGGTGCGCGCGGCCGCGCAGCTGGGCTACCTGCCCGACGAGAGCCTGCACCAGGTGCTGCGGCCGCGGCCGATGGAGCTGATCTTCCTGCTGCCGGCCGGCACCAACCAGTTCATCCGCATGCTCGGCGACTACGTCGGCATCGTCGAGAAACAGCTCGAGCCCTTCAACGTGCGCTGCCGCCGCGTCGAGATCGAAGGCTTCGATGCCGAGGTGCTGGCCGCGCGGCTGCTGCGCCATGGCCGGCAATGCGACGGCATCGCCTTCGTGCCGCTCGAGCATCCTGCCGTGCGCGAGGCCGTCGCCTCGCTGGCCGACCAGGGCGTGCACCTGCTCACGCTGCTGTCCGACCTGCCGGGCTCGCGGCGCGCCGCCTA